>NZ_JAKGBF010000021.1:0-69115 GCF_021530695.1 Pseudoalteromonas sp. OF5H-5 | reverse complement strand
AGCTTCGTGCTCATTGAATTCTGATTGTTTGTTTCTACTTTTCAAAAAAGTAAAATCAAAACGAATTGACTATATAGTCACTCAGTTACAATTGAGACTCTAAATTTGTTTGCGTCATCTAGCGAACCAGAATCTGCTGTTAGAACTCAATCTGTACGAGTGCCCACACAGATGATTGCTTCATATTTTTAAAGAACATTTCGAAACATTTCGTTGTTTCGAGGGATGTGCATTCTAAGCATTCCCATTTTTTTGTCAACACTTAATTTTGAATTTCTTGAGAAGAAGTTTCGAACTTAAGTTTTATTTGACGCTAACCCGTTGCTGCTTTGCTTTTCAGCGTAGCGCCCCGTGTCAGTGGGGTCGCATTATAGGGCGTTCCAATTTTAGTGCAACCCTTTTTTTAAAGAAAATTGCGAAAAACAGATCGTTTGGATAGAAATCACTCTAAGACAGTTGTTTTTGCATGTTTTACAAACAAAAAGAGCGCTAAATGCGCTCTATTTTTAATTCCCAACCGAATTTTGATAGGTAAGCTGCTTCTTGAATGAGCTCCGCTAACATCAACGGATGAAGGGATAGCCAAGGATTGGGCATTTGCATAGTCAGGGACTTATTCTCTTTATTGTTGGCTTGCACTGTTACTTTAGGTAGAACATCGTCTTTTCTACGCATAGATAACAAAACACCAAGTCGAACTACGACGCATAACAACTTAGCGTATCCAAAGTGACAACCTAATCGATCAAAATCTTTGGCAACAAGGTCAGCTCTATGATTTTTAACGATAGCAACGATAATATCTTTTTGCGCTTTGCTATATCCAGGCATTGAAGTATTCGCCAATATATAGCCGCTGTGTCTATGGTACTGTTTATAGTCAATCAGCAAGCCTACTTCATGAAGAGATGCGATTGCCTTTGCCAAGTGAAGACTCGCTTGTTCATCGAGACCCCAGCTTGATGAAACTTGGGCGATAATATCAGACACCACTTCGTATACTCGCAGCGCCTGCTCGATATCAACATGATAACGCTGAGTGAAACCATCCAATGTGCGCTGACAGATATCGACAGCCTGAAAATCAGGGATCATACTATAAAGTACACCCTCACGAAGTGCGCCACCGGCAAGACCCATAGATTGAATATCCAATGACTTGAATAGTGCAATCAAAATTGCAAGGCCCGATACAAAGACTAAGCGGCGTTCTTCAATTAGCCCAGGTAAAGTTAGCGCAGCCACCGTTTCACATTCAATTGCTTTAAGCTTTACTTCTTCCAACTTGCTCAGAGTCAGTTGTTCATTCTCGCCCATCGCAGCGAAAATTTCCTGAATGGCTTGAACAGTACCTGACGCACCAATGGCTAACTCCCAGCCAAGCTTTTTATATTTGGCTTGAATAGGCTGAATAACCTGTTTTGCAGCCAGCTCTGCAGCGTCAAAGTTTTTCAGACTTAATAGGCCATCGCTGAAATATCTATCAAGATAAGTCACACAACCCATATTTAAACTTTTATACAGTAAGGCATCAAAGCCTTTTCCGATCACAACTTCGGTACTCGCGCCGCCAATATCAATAACGAGTTGCTTACCTTGACAGGCGGATGTGTGAGCGACACCTTTATAAATCGTTTTAGCTTCCACTTCTCCACTGATCACATTTACCTGATGATTAAGGATCTGCTCCGCTTTTTCGATAAATGTGTGAGCGTTAATAGCCAAACGCAATGTCGCAGTCGCTACAATACTGACATTTTGCTTGGGGATATCTTGTAAGCGCTCAGCAAACAAAGCAAGGCATTCCCATCCTCTTTGCATCGCCTCAAGCGACAATTCATTTTGGTCATTAAGCCCAGATGCCAGCCGCACCTTCCTTTTCACACGGCCGATTGTGTGAATACCGCCTGCCATATGTTTCGCTATCAACATATGAAAGCTGTTAGAACCTAAGTCTATTACAGCGTAAATATCTTCCTTCGAAGCAGTCTTTGCCACTTTTCAAACCTCAACAAATCGCATTAAGCGCTTACTACTTTACTATCCAAGTTTATTTGGATTGTGGTTTTCTATAGCCACCAGTTCGGCGACCGCCACCACGTTGCTTGTTACCACTATTACCATGGCCTGAATGACGACGTTTATTTACTTGAGGCGCACGCAAGTCAGTTAATAGTGCTGTTTTATCATAATGAGAAACAGGAATTGCATGTTCTATGTATTCTTCTATCTCATGTAAATTGTAGGCATATTGCTCGCACGCGAAACTAATCGCATGTCCAGATGCACCAGCTCGACCCGTACGACCAATGCGGTGAACGTAGTCTTCTCTGTCATCCGGCAAGTCAAAGTTGAACACATGACTTACTTCAGGAATATGTAAACCACGTGCTGCAACATCAGTCGCAACCAGCAAGTCAACATCACCACGCGTAAACTGCGCTAATATTGATTGGCGTTTCTTTTGGTTCACATCGCCAGTAAGCAAACCAGCACGGTGACCATCCGCTTTCAGCCATGCATATACGTTTTCGCAGCTGTGCTTAGTATTAGCAAAAATGATTGCCTTCTCTGGCCACTCTTCCTCAATCAAAGTCAGCAGTAAAGGTATTTTGTCCTCTGTTGACGGGTGAAATAGCTCTTCTTGAATACGCTTGCCCGTTTTAACATCTGGCTCAATTTGCACATGAATAGGATTGGTCATGTGTTCGAATGCTAACTCTTGCACTCTGTATGACAGTGTTGCAGAGAATAATAGATTTAATCGCTCTTCACGACCTGGCATGCGATTGAACAAATAACGAATGTCTTTGATAAAACCTAAATCAAACATTCGGTCTGCTTCATCTAGCACAACCACTTCGATATCATTGAGGTTATAAGCACCCTGCTTATAAAAATCGATTAAACGCCCAGTCGTTCCGATTAGTATATCCGCACCTTTTTCCAGTTGAGCCCGTTGTTTTTCGTAATCTTCGCCACCATATACAAGGGCAAGCTTAAGATCACAACGTGGCGCAATGACTTGCGCGTCCTTATGTATTTGGATAGCCAACTCTCGAGTCGGTGCCATAATAATTGCACGAGGTTGCGTTTTTTTATCCTTTTTAGTCTGCAATAGGCGATGACAGGTCGCGGTCAAAAACGCAAGGGTTTTGCCCGTACCAGTTTGTGCCTGACCCGCGATATCGCGGCCTTCACAGATGTAAGGTATACACTTTGCTTGGATTGGCGTACAAAATTCGAAGCCATTTTCCTGTAAACCGGCGACCACTTCCGGCGCTAAAGCAAAGTCGTTGAATGTTTTATTGGTCAAATGTGTCTTAGTCATAGCAATAAAGCATAACGTTTAAACTTGCAATAAGAAACAAGAGTGTTTAAATACGCATTAAATATTTCGCCTAATTCTAACGGAGAGCGTAATGAGCGACAAAATTATCCAACTAACTGATGACAGCTTTGAAGCTGACGTAATCAAATCTGACAAGCCTGTACTAGTAGATTTCTGGGCAGAATGGTGTGGCCCTTGTAAGATGATTGCGCCTATCCTTGATGAAGTTGCAGAATCACACGGTGACCGCGTTGCGATCGGCAAACTGAATATTGACCAAAACGCAGGAACTCCACCTAAGTACGGTATCCGTGGTATTCCAACACTATTACTGTTTAAAGATGGTGCAGTAGCAGCAACCAAAGTTGGTGCTCTATCTAAGACTCAACTTGTTGAGTTCCTAGAAAACAACCTGTAATTCAGGCTGTTACATACTCTGCGGCATCACTGCCGCAGTTGTAGACCTGATCTATATCATTTTTAATAGAATAAAATTTGTATAAACACTGGACGACCTGACGCCTAGCTGCTAACTTATAAAGCCACAAACCTTTAAGCTTTATCAAATCAACCTCTCTCGTGAAACTAACGAGAATGACAACTGTAATAAAGAACCCACCAATATGCATTTACGCGAATTAAAAGACAAGTCAATCAATGAACTTGTAAAACTTGCTGAGTCCATGGGACTTGAAAACGTAGCTCGTTTAAGAAAACAAGATATTATCTTTGCTATTTTGAAAGCGCACGCGAAAAGCGGCGAGAATATATACGGCGGCGGTGTTTTAGAAATTTTACAAGATGGCTTCGGCTTTTTACGTTCTTCAGAAGCATCTTACCTAGCTGGCCCTGATGATATTTATGTTTCTCCGAGCCAGATTAGACGTTTCAGCCTGCGTACCGGTGATACCATCAGTGGTTTAATCAGACCACCAAAAGATGGCGAAAGATACTTTGCATTATTGAAAGTTAATGAAGTTAACTTCGATAAGCCTGAAAACTCTCGTACCAAAATCCTATTCGAAAACCTAACGCCTATTCATGCTAATGAGCGTATGGTAATGGAGCGAGGTAACGGTAGTACAGAAGATATTACCGCTCGAGTATTAGACCTTGCTTCTCCAATTGGTAAAGGTCAGCGTGCACTTATCGTTGCACCACCAAAAGCGGGTAAGACAATGTTGCTTCAAAACATTGCTCAGTCCATCACATACAACAACCCAGATGCAACATTGATGGTACTACTAATCGATGAACGTCCGGAAGAAGTAACTGAGATGCAGCGTCTTGTTCAAGGTGAAGTAATTGCTTCTACGTTTGACGAACCTGCCAACCGCCACGTTCAAGTAGCAGAAATGGTAATCGAAAAAGCAAAGCGCTTAGTTGAGCATAAGAAGGATGTTATTATTCTACTTGACTCAATCACACGTCTTGCTCGAGCATACAACACGGTTATTCCTTCCTCAGGTAAAGTATTAACTGGTGGTGTTGATGCCAATGCACTTCACAAACCTAAGCGCTTCTTTGGTGCTGCACGTAATGTTGAGGAAGGCGGAAGCTTAACCATCATCGCAACGGCACTTATCGATACCGGCTCTAAGATGGATGAAGTTATCTACGAAGAGTTTAAAGGTACGGGTAACATGGAACTACACCTAAACCGTAAGATTGCGGAAAAACGTGTATTCCCAGCTATCGACTTCAACCGCTCTGGTACTCGTCGTGAAGAACTACTAACGAAGACTGATGAGCTTCAAAAGATGTGGATCTTGCGCAAGATTGTGCATGAAATGAGTGAGATCGATGCCATGGAATTCCTTATTGATAAGCTTTCCATGAGCAAAACAAACGATGAGTTTTTCGACTCAATGCGTCGTAAGTAAGTAGACTCTGAGTCTAATTATTGAAAAGCCAGCTTATGCTGGCTTTTTGCGTTTCAGGTTCGCCAACTACCTGTTTTTGTTCTATACCTTACCTAGTGAATTTAAACCAAGTTTGAATAATGAACCTAGGGATATAGAATGAAGCCGAGTCGTATTATTGCCGCTGTCACATTGTTTAATCTGGCTTCGGTAACACTCGCAATCACCTTGCTATCTTCTGATACAGCCAAAATAGCTGTTGCTCTCGGAGCTCTAGCACTGGGGGCGCTCTTCCAGCTTTTATGCTTTAAGAAAACCTCTTCCGCTGAAAAGCATATGGAACATCTCGTTCGCAACTTTATCAACGACAATGGTGTCGACCTAACGTATCGCTTTAACGAACAAGATAAAAATATTTCTAAGTCCTGCCTACTAATGAATGATTGCTTCGCCGTTATAGAACATATAATTAGTGAAGTATACGCATCTTCTTCTCGACTTCACCCAATGGCAGATAGTTTAAGAGATACCTACGCATCCATGACGCAAAAAGCGACGCTACAACATACTCACGGAGAATACTTAGCCACCTCGATACAGTCTATGTTAGAGATTTCCGCGCGTTTAGATACTAGCTTAGAGCAGATCTACGCATCTGTAGAAAACGCTACAACGGCAGTGAAGCAGACCAGATTAGATACTGACAAAAGCCAAGAAAGCCTGCTAACTCTTGCAGATAACATCAAAAAAACCAATGAACAAATAGAGTTGCTCAAAACAGACAGCAACGAAATTAGCTCAGTGCTTGAAGTTATTAATGCTATTGCAGAGCAGACCAATTTACTTGCGCTAAACGCTGCGATTGAAGCAGCACGAGCTGGCGAGCTAGGCAGAGGCTTTGCCGTCGTTGCTGATGAAGTTCGTAATTTAGCGGCAAGAACAAGCCAATCTACAAAAGAAGTAAGTCTGGTTATCAGAAAAATTCAATCCGGTACAGATTCTGTTTACGCACTCATGCAAGCAGCACTAGAGGAAACAGATAACACGGTAAAATTAAGCGAAGCCTCTACAAAAGAGGTTGATGAAATAGAAAACGCGATGCTCTCTATCAACCAAATGTCTCACGATATTCATCGACAAGTTGGAGAACAGAAGCAAGCCTCTGACGAAGCTCAAGAGAGCATAGAGTCAATGGTGCACCTGAATTCAGATGCACTTTCAAGTACAAGAATACAGGCTGTCTCCAATCGTGACCTCATAGCACTATCGCAAAGTATTCATTCCAAGTTATCCATGTTTAAGATTTCAGATTACACCCCGGAACTAGACACCAGAAAAGACAGTTCACGGGTATCAATCAGTAATATTGAGCAACCTGAAAACTCAAATGTGGGGAATGCTGATGATATAGAACTATTTTAGGACGCTAAAGACTCTTTAGATTTTAGCTGATCGCACATCGCTAAGAACAAAGACTGAAACTGATCTTCATTTCCTTGCTTTAACACTTTTTCAAATTCTATGGCTATACTTGCCAGTTCGGGAAATTCAAACATAGATGCCGCCCCCGCCAACTTATGGCAAATAGCCTGTAGTGTGAGCAGCTCTTTATTTTGCCAAGCATCAATTAGTAAATAACGCTCTTGTTCAAAAGTACTTGCGAAGCTATCTCTTAAGTCCGATAAATCGATATTAAGCTCATATGCTTTGCCATGCTCAAAGTTCAAATGCGTATTCAGAACTCCCAGCAATTCATTTTTATTAATCGGCTTGCCAATATGTCCATTGAATCCAGAATCAATATATGATTTGACTTCTTCCATCAGTACATTAGCGGTTAGCGCGTATATCGGCCCAGAATAGCCAGCAGAACGAATAATCCTTAATGCTTCG
The DNA here is from genome assembly GCF_021530695.1 of Pseudoalteromonas sp. OF5H-5. Classification (NCBI taxonomy): domain Bacteria; kingdom Pseudomonadati; phylum Pseudomonadota; class Gammaproteobacteria; order Alteromonadales; family Pseudoalteromonadaceae; genus Pseudoalteromonas; species Pseudoalteromonas sp. OF5H-5. Next base: position 62,029 of record NZ_JAKGBF010000021.1, on the reverse strand, counting down.
ACACCATCCATTCTTGGCATTTGAATGTCCATAAGCACCAAATCAGGAAAGTCACTAAGACACTGTTCAACCGCTCGAGCACCATTTTCGGCTACAATGACCGTCGCCCCCGTCCGCTCGATCATACGAGAGAATAATTGGCGGTTTTCAGGGTGATCCTCTACAACCAACACAGTACCTGATAACAAAGGTTGCTTTAGCTGAGGTTCTTGCGCTTCAGTGGCCGCGACATTGAGATACACAGTACAAGGTACATGAAAAGAGAAGATACTGCCTTTATCAATAATGCTTTGAACTTTTATTTCACCATTCATCATATGCGCAAGCTGGCTCGACAAACTTAATCCGAGCCCAGAGCCACCAAAGCGCCTTGTTATGCTGTTGTCAGCTTGTTGGAAATTATCAAAAATTCGGCCTATCTGCTGCTCAGTCATGCCAATACCTGTGTCCTTCACCACAAACTGTAAGCCATGGTGCGTTTCAGATACTTCTAATTCAATACGGCCTTTTTCGGTAAACTTTAGGGCATTACTTAGCAAGTTTATTAGTATTTGTTTTACTCGAATGTAATCTAAACGCACGTAAGCGTTAGCCCTGACCTGGTCACAAACGATAAACTCTAATTGCTTACTCTGGATATTTTGTTGAAACATATCGCATAAGTCCGCAAGTAAGCTGCTTACCGAAAACTCTGTTGATTCAAGCTCTAAGCGCTCAGCTTCGATTCGACTTAGGTCAAGAATATCATTGACGAGATCTCGTAAGTGTAACCCTTGATTATAGATAGTTCTGACTGAAGCTTGTGCCTGAGCATTTAAATCTTGTTCGACCAACAAGTCTTCTGCATGTCCCAGCACCGTAGTAAGTGGCGTTCTGATTTCATGGCTCATGTTTGCTAGAAATTGACTTTTCACTTGATTTGCCGCTTTTAACTCATCCGCTTTTTGCTGAAGCTCAGATGTTCTGAGTGCGACTTTTTGACTTAGCTCCAGTTTTGCTCTTTGCTCAATCTTACGTCGGTAAAGTGCGAAAGTTGTCAGTAAGGTTAATAGTGCAATGATAACACCCAACAATTGTAACTGGCTGCGCTGCTCTTCTTTCAGTAGCTGTAATTTTTGCTCTTGCTTGAGCACTTCAACTTCTCGAGAAAGCTCACTCGCTTCATACTTAGCACGATAATCATTGATTCGCTTAAGCACGTCATCATTCATTAAGCGCTTTTGCGCTTCCAGATTTTGCGAGTCATATTCTCTAGCTTGTTGTATATTACCTTGAGCAGCCTCAATTAGCGCTAGTAAACGTAGCGACATTCGCTCCTTCTTCTGCTCGTGCATCAATCGGCTGGCAGCTAAACTTTGCTCAGCATTCGCTAAGGCTTCTACAAGTCTGCCTTGTGCAAAAAATATTTGTGCTAATGTATATTGCGCCTCCATAACATTAGCGGGGTTTTGAGCCTTTTCAGCGTAATAAAGTGCAAAATTCGCCTCTTTTTCAGCAACGTCAAGCTGATCTAAGGAATAGCTAAGAAGTGCGAGGTTAACGTATTCGTACGATAAATGGCGAACATCATTTTGAGCTTCATAATACGTAATGGCGGCCTGATAAGAAGCTTTAGCCAATTCAGGCTTTTTCGTTTCCGTATACAGGACTCCAAGATCTGCATGAGCAAGCGCGACACCATATTCATCACCCAATTCATTAAAAGCTTTAAGCGCGGTATGTAACATCTCCTCCGCTTTATCGTAGGCAGCTTGACGAATATAAACCCCTGAAATATTGAGTAGAATGTCAGCGTGATCTTGAGCATTGCCAAACTCCTGATAGAGCTCGTCCGCTTTTAAATAGTTTTGTAGTGCAAGATCTAAAGTAAAGTTTTTAAAGTAGGCCAACCCTAGGTTGCTGTGTAAGTTAGCCATTTCAATAGGGATATTACGCTGTTCAGCCAGCGCTAAAGCACGAGAGTAAAACTCTATTGCCTGTTGGTATTGACCGAGATAGAAATTACAGATCCCTTGTAGCTTAACAGCAGTAAAGTGGTTGTCAGTTAAGGGCTCTGACTGGGTGATTAATTCTAGCTGGCTAAGAAAAGCTAGTGCATCTTTAAACTGATTGTGACTATAAGCAGACTTACCAAGGCTAAACAAAATGTCCACTTTTTTCTCTTTTCCGAGCTTTTTCTCAGCGAGAAGTTCCTTGCCTAGAATTTGTTTTTGTTGCCAATTCGTAATCAGCTTCATTTCCGTAATGCGTTCAGTGAGTGAAGTATTACTCACTGCATATTCCGCATGAAAAGTAGTAGAGAGATAAAAACAACACGCAAACACAGATCTGGGCTTTAGTAGCCTCGATAAATTCATTGTTGCTCTCCATTGCTTATCATTTAGTCTGCGTGGTAGTGTGAAGATACACCAAGACTAAAGAGGCGACAATGTTCAATCCGCTTACAGATGTTATTTTTAAATTAATTTGTCAAAATCAATCTTTAAAAGTACACACTATTGCCGCCGCTCTGATGGAACAACAGCAACTACCTCGCCTTGATGAAGATGAAAATAAAAATCTCTTCAAGCGCAACTTTCTGATCATGAATGCCCTGTACCAACTTCAGCAAGAAGTATTCGCTGAGGGTCAATACCTGCATGTTGAAGCGCTCAATGTTTATCTAGCTCCACGACTAGGTGAACATCAATTAGCATTAGATGATCCGCTCAGAAGCTACTATTTAGATTGGCAACACTATGAAACCAGCAGTGAAGAAGTGAGTGCTCTGTTGGATAACTTTTGGCAGCGCTTTGCATTCAATGGCGCTCGCCAGCGAATTAATATCAAGGCTGACGAATTAAACGCGATTAAAACACGCTGGCGACTGCCTAACGGATATGATCGCAGGATGTTAAGTCAATGTTGGAGAAAACTGGCCCTGACTCATCACCCAGATAAATCAGGTGATGAGGAGACTTTCAAACGCTTAATGAACGAGTATGAGATACTTAAGCAGACCTTAAGCACGTAGGGCTTTATAGCGCTTATTTTTAATTTTGCTATTGTTAAGCTTTCGTAGTGCAGGCTTAACTGCCTCGCGTTTTACAGCTACGAAGGTTTGTACATCATATATATTGATTTTACCAATTTGTTTAAAGTTAATGCCCTCTTCACCTGTCAAGCTGCCGACGATATCTCCTTTGCGAAGCTTTTGTTGCTTTCCACCTTCAATCATGAGGGTCACCATATTCGACTTATAGGCTGGTTTTTCGAGCAGTGAATGGCCCGGCAACGTGCCATGTTTTAGCTCTTGACCATATATTTCCGCCAACTGTTTTATTTTGAAGGCTTCTTTTTCTCCATAAAGAGATACTGCGATACCTTTGTGCTCACCCCGGCCCGTACGACCAACACGGTGAATATGCGTCTGTGGCTCAAGCGCCAAATGATAGTTAACCACAAGCTCAACTTCCTCAACGTCGAGCCCTCGAGCGGCCACGTCAGTGGCAACCAAAATATTGGCACTCTTATTAGCAAAGGTGAGCAATGACCACTCACGCTCACCTTGATCTAAATCGCCATGTAACTCGACACAAGCAAGTCCGGTTTGGCGTAATTCTTCGAATAGTCGCTTAGTCTCAGCTTTGGTATTACAAAAAACGATACAGCTTTGCGGCTGGTGCTGCATTAACAGCACTCTCAGCGCGTTAAAGCGCATTTTATTGTTGTCTAACTTATAAAAGGTTTGCTTAATGCTGTGGTGTGCTTGTTCTTCTTGTGCTTCAACAAACTCTGGCTCACGCATATATTGCTTCGCCAGTTTCATGATCTTATCTGGGTAAGTCGCACTAAACATTAGTGTTTGTCGAACTTCAGGGACATACACTAAAATGCTTTCTAGCGTTTCAGTAAAGCCCATATCCAGCATCTGATCAGCTTCGTCGAATACCACAGTCTGCGTTTCAGTTAGCATGAGTGAGCCATTAAAGACATGCTCTTCAACTCGACCAGGTGTACCAACAACAATATGCGCACCGTGTTGCAACGCCCGTGTTTGAGGTTCAATTGGCGTTCCTCCGCAGAGTGTTTGCACTTTGACGTTACCAATTAAAGCCGCAATTTTTCTGATCTCTTGTGCGACTTGATCAGCCAACTCTCTCGTTGGACATAACACCAAAGCCTGAACCTCATTGCACTCGGGCTGCAACTTATTCAGCAGCGCAAGTGAAAACACCAGTGTTTTACCAGATCCGGTTTTCCCTTTCACGACTAAATCTCGTCCAGTCAGCGCCGGCGTTAAACTCACAGACTGTACTGCTGTTGGCACCATGTAGTTAAGATCTACAAGGCGCTGAGCAAGCGCTTGGTTTAGAGGTAATTGAGAAAATGAAGTGATCGACACAGTGCTTTCCTATTCGCTATCTTAATCGCGTATTTTATACCAAATGTGTAAATTCGCTAACCGCTTTACTCTATTATTCCAAGATAAAGCGCCCCTAGATTGTGGATGAATTATCCTCATCGCAATACACGGACTTACATCACAATTTATGCTTTAATCTCTCGGTAACTCCATTTTTACCAAGGATTATCATGAAGTTTAAATCACTATTGGCATTTGGTTTATTAAGCGCAGGTTTGAGTACAGCACTGCAAGCCGAAGAATTTACTACACAACAATTAGAACAAGTTAAACAAGTTAGAGAAGCCGCAAGCCACAGCAACCTAAGTTGGCAACTACTAGAATCCCTCACCACAGAAGTAGGCCCACGCTTACCAGGTACCGAAAATGATAAAAAAGCGGTAGCTTGGGCACAGAAACAATTTGAGCAACTGGGCTTTGACAAAGTCTGGCTTGAGGAAGCGACCTTTCCTGAATGGCGCCGCTACCATGAGTCTGCAAAAATCCTGATACCGAGCGAACAACCGCTACACCTTACAGCGCTCGGTAACAGTGTCAGTACACCAAAAGATGGCTTAAGTGGCGAAGTAGTGTTGTTTGAAACTCTCGATGAGCTGATTGCTGCGCCAGACAACAGCTTAAAAGGTAAAATAGCTTTTATTAATTACCGCATGAACCGCGATATTGATGGTAATGGCTATGGACCGGCAGTAAGAGCTCGTAATAGCGGCGCCGTAGAAGCGGCTAAAAAAGGCGCTATCGCCTATATGATGCGCTCAGTCAGCACCAGCCACCACCGCTTCGCGCACACTGGCGGCAGTCACTATAAAGCGGGAGTGACAAAGATCCCGTCCACTGCAGTTGCGAACCCAGATGCGGATCAGCTAGCACGCCTTATCAACTCTGGTCATGCAGTTAAAGTCGCGCTAAATATTCAAACTGAGGACTTAGGTGAAGGAACCAGTTATAACGTCATCGGTGAATTCTCGGGTACTGAGTTTCCAGAGCAATATGTCTTGATTGGTGGTCACTTAGACTCTTGGGATCTGGGTACTGGTGCACTCGATGATGGTGCTGGTGTTGCATTAACGATGGCGGCAGCTAAGCATATTGCCGATGTAAAACGCCCTAAACGTAGTGTCCGCGTAGTCCTATTTGCAGCAGAAGAACTCGGTCTTTGGGGAGCAAAAGCTTATTTTAAAAAGCATCAGGCAGAATTAGACCGCATCGTAGCCGCATCCGAGTCCGATTTTGGTGCAGATGTAGTGTATGCGTTTGAATCAAACGTAAATGCCGCTTCCTTACCGGTTGTGCGTGAGATTGCAAAACAATTGGCGCCACTTGGCGTTACTTATATTGGCAAGAATAGCGCACATGGTGGTCCTGACTTAATTCCGCTGAAAAATGCTACATCAGCGCCAATCTTCGCTTTACACCAAGATGGAACCGATTATTTTGATTATCACCACACAGCTGATGACACGCTTGATAAAGTCGATCCAGAAAAACTAAAGCAAAATACCGCGGCATACGCCGTATTTGCCTTAATGGCAGCCGATGCCAAAACGAAAATGGCAGGGAAATAAAATCTTACACTTATGGGGACAAGTACACTTGTCCCCTACACTCAAGTTGCCTACCTTAGACATACCCACACCTAACTAACTAATAGAATATGGAAATCAAAAGCGTATTTTTTTCCTTTTACGACACAATATTCAACTTCATCAGTAAATATAAAGTTGCCGTGTCGGCACTAATTGTGGTCACTATTGCATTTTACTTTTATAACCAGCATCAACAACAAATCGCTAGTTATCAAACATACTTAGCATCCCCACAAATCGATGACCTGATTATTTTTGACGCTGGCAAAAACACTGGGCAAGTTTATGATCCTGCTTTTCAGATATTACAAATTACTGAGCTGACAGATGACAACATTGAAGTGAAGGAAAGTGCCTACACTTATCGAACAATGCGTAACATCACCCGAGATATCCGTGTCAGCATGCTAATGACCGATCATTATTTTAAGCCACAAAGGCTGACGCTAGAAAAAGACAATCTATTAGACTTACTTGACGATGAAACCATAGTCTCCGTATACAGGCCTGTAGGGATCCATGTACTCGGCGGCGTTGTTAGACAAAGATTTAAAAAGCCGAAGCCACTATATAATGGACCTAAGATCTCTGCACAGAACCAAGAAGCAATTCACGCTTACAGCCAAGGAAACTTTGAAGAAGCAAAAACGGGATTTGCAGCAGCAGCTAAAACCGGCAACCCTTGGGCACAATATAACTATGGGACAATGCTTCGCGACGGTGAAGGCGGTGCAAAAGACATTAAAAAAGCGATCCACTGGCTTAAACTTGCCGCAGAGCAAGGTAATCATAAAGCACAGACAGCTCTGGCTAAGTTATGCCAAGACCACCCCTGTTAACTGTGACTTTGCTTGTGATACTGCACAGTCAAAACGTTTGCTTCAAACTCTTGTTGTGCCACCGGTTTAGAATGAAAATAGCCTTGTGTCATATCACACAGTAAATTCTTTAAAAACATGCATTGTGCGGGGGTTTCAACCCCTTCTGCAATGACCCTTAAGTTCAATTTATGCGCCATCAATATAATCGCACTGACGAGCGCTTTATCTTCTTCATCTTCAGGTAAATCACGAATAAAGGTTCTATCAATTTTCAATTTAGAAAGCGGGAAGCGCTTGAGATAACTCAACGACGAATATCCAGTACCGAAGTCGTCAATCGCCAGTTCTACACCGATTTCTCTTAATGCTTTTAATTGTGACAATATTTTGTCTGAGTTTTCAACTAGTACTGACTCTGTGATTTCCAATGTCAGATATTTAGCTTCTAGTCTGGTGTCTTTAAGTACTTTTCTTACTAATGCAACCATATCTTGGCGTTTAAACTGGATACTAGAAACGTTAACTGCAATAAATAAGGGTCTACCGTAGTTGTCTTGCCAAGCTTTAACTTGAGAACAAGCGTGATACAGCACCCATTCTCCAATGGGTAAGATAAGCCCTAGTTCTTCGCAAACGGGAATAAATTGCTCTGGAGAAACATGGCCTAGCAACTCACTTTTCCATCTTAACAACACCTCGCAGCCAACGAGGTCGCCTCTACCAAGCTGTGAAAAAATAGGTTGGTACACCAGTGATAATTCTCGATTAGACAGCGCTTTGTGCAAGGCACTTTCTAACACGCTACGCGCTTTGGCATGTTGATGCATCGCTGAAGTATAGAATTGAAAACAGTCGCGACCATGCTCCTTCGCTTTATACATTGCACTATCGGCATTACGTAGCAAGATTTTTCGATCGGTGCCGTCATCTGGGTAAAGCGTGATCCCCATACTACCGGATACATAAGCTTCGTGCCCTTCCAAATGAAAAGGGTTGGCTAGAGCACGTAAAATCTTAGTCGCAACCTGCTCTAAATCACTGATAGAACTTATATCTTGTAGCAATAACGCGAACTCATCCCCACCTAATCTTGCAACGGTATCAGAACTGCGCACGCACTCATTAATACGGTTTGCAGCTTCTTTGAGTAGTAGATCACCAATATGATGTCCAAGCGTGTCATTCACTGCTTTAAAGCGGTCAAGATCGATAAAACAAATTGCAAAGCGCTCTTCTAGCTGAGCTGCTCGTTTTAACGCTAAATCAAATTTAACGTGATAATGATGGCGGTTTGCAAGACCTGTCAAACTATCAAAGTTGGCTTGCTGCCACATCAACTGTTCGTTACGTTTTCTCGAGGTAATATCACTGAATAACGCAACATACATATCAATTTCCCGAGCATCGTTAAATACTGCAGATACTTGCAGCCAACTCGGATAAATTTCACCATTTTTGCGCTTGTTCCAAATCTCTCCCTCCCAATGGCCTTTGTTAACCAAGTCATCATATAACGCGTTGAAAAAGCGCTCATCGTGACGTCCAGAGTTCAGGATTGATGGAGTCTCCCCTATCACTTCATCCATGCCAAAGCCTGTAATTTCGCTAAATGCACGATTTACCATTTGGATTTGATTATGTTTGTCGGAGACCAACACACCTTCAGAGGTTGTCGAAAATACCGTACTTGCCAAGCGCTGTTCTCTTTCGTTCTCAAGCTCTTCCGTAATATCTTGAATAACATAGATAAAACCCAGTTTTGCTTGTGTTTCACTTACCACCGGGGCACAAGAAACCCGCACATTGCGATAACCAAAACGCGCATCAAGTTGGCACTCAAGCGTTCCTTCCGTTAGCAGCTTTTCACTATCAAGCACATCAAATAAGGTATAAATAGATTTTGATTTTAACGCTTCTAAACTATCAAAATCCTTTAACACTGAGCCATTAGCAGCTTCAATGTGATGAGTTTCATCCGTAAACACCAGATATGCTTTAATACCATCAAAAATGGCACTGAGCTTCGCACCTTGGTCTTGTGCTCGCTGATTGGAGCGCCTTAGCCTGACCAAAACGGTCATCAATACCGCCATCGATAGAATAAGCACAGCAATTACCGCAGTTAACAAAATGACCTGTACCATATTGGCTTGCTTGATTTTTTCAGTCTGCAGCATGACCTGTTGTTCAAGATTGGCTTGGTAATGCCAAAGATCTTGCTGTAGCTTACGCTGCTCACTCATATCTTGAATGATAGAAAGTAACCTTGGTTTACCATCGCTATCTTCAAACGGCGTTGAGTGAACACTCACTGTTTTAGTACTACCGTCTGCAGTTTGATGTTGGAAGATAAAATAATTGCGGCCTTCATTTAATGCCGCTTGACGCTCATTGGCAACCTGCTCGGCGGTAAATAAGTTGATATCTTGAATGACTTTTGATTCTAGTACCGCCTCGCTATAACCATAGAATGCGGCAGCAGTCTTATTGGCATCCAAAATTTTTCCAGACGTGGGCTCGATGATCAACATCACCGCGCTATGATTAGAAAAAGTATAATATGGTAACTCGTTAGCTGGTGCTGAAATACAAAACAGCAACAGCAGCCCCCCGAGCAATTTTGACATCAACTTCAAACTCAGACCCCTCAGGATATCGTTTTATGCAACCGCGGCGACTATAGCGCAAAGGGTATGTGAGCTACATCGAAAGTCGATTTTTGCTTGTTTCATATCAAAACAACTCAACACACACATCTTTTTATAACAATTTATACACTTGCTCCGGCGTACTGACAAGCCGATACGCTCTGAAAGTGTAGTCTATTTCGCAATAGTGTAGACGCAAAAGTGAGTCACTAAACCTTTTCACCATCCCATCCGTACAGCTAGGAAAAATATGCCTAGTTGATATACTAGGCCAAACTCAACTCACAGTGCGCCGATGAAATACCAAGACTTACGAGATTTTATAGCCCAGCTTGAAAAACAAGGAGAACTTGTTCGCGTCAAGCAGCCCATTTCCACCAAACTAGAAATGACTGAAATTGCAGACCGAACGCTGCGAGCAGGTGGACCCGCTATCCTATTTGAAAACCCTGTTGGTTATGACATTCCGGTACTGGCTAACCTATTTGGCACACCAAAGCGCGTCGCAATGGGGATGGGACAAAGCGATGTCAGTGAACTAAGAGAAGTCGGCAAGTTACTCGCTTTTTTAAAAGAACCCGATCCACCGAAGGGAATTAAAGAAGCCATTGGCCAGCTACCGGTATTCAAACAAGTGTTGAATATGCCAGCCAAAGAAGTGAAAAAAGCCCCATGTCAGGAAGTTGTACTGAGCGATAATGAGGTTGATCTCACTAAACTACCTATTCAACATTGCTGGCCAGGTGATGCCGCACCTTTAATTACATGGGGGTTAACGGTAACCAAAGGTCCTTATAAAAAGCGTCAGAACCTAGGGATTTATCGTCAACAGCTATTGGGTAAAAACAAAATTATTATGCGCTGGCTATCACATCGTGGCGGTGCGCTTGATTTTCAGGAGTGGTGCAAAGAGCACCCCGGCGAACCGTATCCGGTATCTGTTGCACTTGGCGCTGATCCCGCGACGATTTTAGGTGCGGTAACCCCAGTTCCAGATACGCTAAGCGAATACGCATTTGCAGGTCTACTGCGTGGTAGTAAGACGCAGGTTGTTAAATCAATTTCAAACGAACTGCAAGTACCAGCGAGTGCCGAAATCGTCTTAGAAGGATATATTCAACCGGGCGAGCTCGCGCCAGAAGGCCCATATGGCGATCACACCGGCTACTACAATGAAGTTGACGACTTCCCTGTAATGACTGTCACTCATATGACACATCGCAAAGATCCTATTTATCACAGCACTTATACGGGCCGCCCGCCTGATGAGCCAGCTATTCTTGGTGTTGCGCTCAACGAAGTATTCGTGCCGATTTTACAAAAGCAATTTCCGGAAATCGTCGATTTTTACCTTCCACCAGAAGGCTGCTCATACCGCATGGCGGTCGTCACCATGAAAAAGCAGTATCCGGGTCATGCTAAACGCGTGATGATGGGCGTATGGTCTTTCCTTAGACAATTTATGTACACCAAGTTTGTCATTGTTTGTGATGATGATGTAAATGCTCGCGACTGGAATGATGTGATTTGGGCGATAACAACACGTATGGATCCCGCAAGAGACACCACCTTAGTTGAAAGCACGCCTATTGATTATCTCGATTTTGCTTCCCCTGTGTCCGGACTTGGTTCTAAAATGGGTATGGACGCAACCAACAAGTGGCCGGGTGAGACCGACCGTGAATGGGGCGAGCCTATCGTTATGGATCCCAAGGTTAAACAACGCGTTGACGAAATTTGGGATACCCTAGGGATCACCATCAAATGACATATATCATCTAACATTGTGCACTCAGCTATGCTAGAGTGCACAGACTTTAGCCACGTGCTTAATAAAGGTAACACATGCAAGTATTAGCAGCAGAGGTTGTCTCAATTACACCTCTTACGGAATTTGTTCACAAAGTTATATTAAAACCTGAAGAAGCGGTGCAATTCGAAGCCGGCCAGTATCTGCAATTGGTACTTGGTGAAAAAGACAAACGTGCTTTCTCGATTGCCAGCAGCCCTTCAAAAACAGAGCAGTTAGAGTTACATATCGGTGCTTCTGGCGCAGACTCTTATGCCATGCAATCACTAGATCACCTACGTAACGCTTTTGATACAAAGCAAACCGTTACATTAGAAGTTGGCCTTGGCGTATCTCAGATCCGTGTTGATCAAGCGCGTCCACTAGTTCTACTTGCCGGCGGCACTGGGTTTTCTTATGTCAAATCTATGGCCGATCACTTGGCTGAAACAGGTTACGACCAACCTGTTTTATTTTATTGGGGTGTAAAAGAAGAATCTGCGCTATATGCAAAAGCGGAGATGGAAGCTTGGGCCGCCTCAAATAAACACTTTCAGTTTATTCCTGTGGTAGAAAATGCCAGTGAAGCATGGCAAGGCCATCGTGGTTTCGTTCATCAGGCTGTGATGAAAGATATCGTTTCTTTAGAGCCATACAGCATTTATATGGCAGGCCGCTTTGACATGATTGGCATCGTGCGTGATGACTTTATCAATCATGGTGCTGAGCGCGACTTTATGTACGCCGACGCTTTTGCGTTTATTAAGTAACCTGAGCTGCGGATAATTAATGCCTTTCTAGCAGCCAGTTTTAGCGCTAACTGCGTTGAATTCACTTCCAATAGCCAGCTATTGGTGCGTAAATTCGCCTTGCCTACAGGATGTAGGTACCTTAGCGAGAGCAGGACGCGGAAGCGGTGTTTTCCCTAAAACTCTCTGGCTAGACAAGGAAAAAACTAAGTTGTGCTTTAGAAACAATGAGTTGGAACATTCCTTATCCAAACCTCAGGTTAAGTAACTTAAGCCAAGTTATTTAATAGCAATTTATCCAATGTGTGGCAGGTGTTTAGTCACACATTGGAAAAACAGAACGAACCAATCAAAACAATCCATTTTACCAAAACACTCTCACCCGCTACTCTCATATTACACACAAACACCGCGAGAAATATGATGAGTAAACTCTATGTTCGTGACATCATGTCACCCGATTTCCCACAGTTAACCGCCGAGACCGAACTAACCGACGCGATTAGTTTGCTACAAAAGCATCATTTAATTGGTGCGCCAGTGATAGATGCACAGCGTCATCTTGTTGGATTTATTTCAGAGCAGCAGCTACTCAAGCCTTTGCTTAATTCCAGCTACTTTTGTGATGGTAAAGTACAGCTGAGAGACTTACTGGCTACGCCTGCCCTCAGCATTGAAGCTGCAACAACCGTTGTCGACCTTGCACAACGTATGCAGCAAAATAGTCCTAAGGTTTATCCCGTACTCAATGAAGGCAAAGTGATTGGAATTGTGACACGCAGCCAAGTCGTTGCGGCGTTAAAAGAGAGTTATCTTAGCTGTGCGGGGTGATCCCACACAGCAATTTCAGTCTACGCTTTCTTTGTAAGCAACGCTTTTTTATCAGCTTCGCTTAAAAAGGCAATCTCAACCGCATTGCGCTGCGCTTTATGGATATCACTCAAATCTAAACCTGCCGCCGCAGCCGCATGGCTATACTCGTTATCCAACTCGATACCTTGAACCGCAGGGTCATCGGTATTGATGGTTGCCAACACACCATGATCTAAAAATGCTTTCAATGGATGCGTGGTTAAACTTTCGACAGTGCTTGTTTGAATGTTACTGGTTAGGCAAGACTCGATCCCAATACGATTATCACGTAAATAGTCCATCAGAGCTGGGTCATGGATTGCTTTAACTCCGTGACCGATACGTGTTGCACCTAGTTCTTTAATGGCTTGCCAGATACTTACCGCGCCCTCAGCTTCACCAGCATGTACCGTCACCCCAAGGTAAGCATCGCGAACCTGCTTATAATGTTCAATAAACAGCTCGCCCGGGAAGCCCAGCTCGTCACCCGCGAGGTCAATCGCAACCAACTGCTCTTTAAAGGCAAGTAGCGCGTCTAGCTCATATTGGCATTTCTCAACACCAAATGTGCGTGACATAATCCCGATCAGGTTAACCTTAATGTCTTGGCCTTTAACTGCACTTTGTACACCGTCGACTACGGCTTCAACAACGCCCTGCGGGTGTAGATTATGGGTTTTTGCCATGTAGTAAGGGCTAAACCTTAGCTCAGTGTAATCAATACCTTGTGCAACTGCGTCGGCAACATTTTCAATCGCAATGCGGCGACAAGCATCGTAGTCACCTAGTACCTTTACGCCCCAATCTAGTTTTTCAAGAAACGCCATTAGATTGGGTGCATTGTCCAACACTTGAACATGCGGGCGTAGACCTTCGAGATCCGTTGCTGGTAAATCCATATTAAACTGCTGGCCAAGTTCTAAAATCGTTGTAGCACGAACGTTACCATCTAAGTGGCGATGTAAATCTAATAGTGGGAGTGTGTTATTGATCATAAGAGACTCGATTTGCAGTTAAAATTTTTGGGATCATACGCACCTAAACTGAGATAGCAAGGACATATGTCAGAATTGAGTATAGCTAACTTTAATACAAAAAAGCCTGCACATTGCTGCGCAGGCTTTTCGTTACGATTTTGCGATTAAATACGCTTTCTCGTAGGTATGCATTTTTTCGTAGGCGAGCTGAGCTTGCTTACTCCAGCGCGCTTCCCAAGGGTTTGCGCTTAAAGAATCAAAGATCTTCGCAGCAAGTTCGTAATCCCCCTCAGCATTGCAAAGGCAAGCCAATGAGAACAGCAACTCCTTGTCATCTGGATGTTTTTTCAATTGCTGCTGCAGTGCTAACTTGAGTTCATTATTACTTTGCGTGCTGTGTTGCAGATAGTCGGCCAGCTGGTGATATTGACCTTGTTTGAGCAGCTTCTTGAGCTCATCCAACACTTCCGCTATGCGCCCCTGTTGCAGCTTTACCTTATTAAGGGCTGGTATTGCATGTGCTTTTACTGCCTTAGGTAGCATATTGAACAAAGTGTCTGCTTGCTCTGGGGCTATCACAAACATGCGCTCGAACACACTCTGCCACTGTGTATCACTCCAGTTAAGCTTTTTATGCCACTTCGCGATTTGTGCAGCAGCCAGCTCGGGTTGCTTAGCCTGTAGGCAAGCTAAAATGTAACCGCTAAGCACCGCTGAAGTTGGTTTAGCCGCAGACATTTTATCATCAAGTAAGGCCAACGCCTGTTCACTATTATTTGCTTCTAACCACAGTGCCGCGAGCTGTCCTTGGTTGACATCCGATATTGCTTCTAGCTCCGTATTCGCTTTGACAATATCTCCTTGCTTTAACGCCGCTTTGGCTGCGATGGCACGTACATAGTCTTGGCGTTCATCCGGCTGCGGCGTTTTCGTCAACAAGGTTGCGGCTTGTTCCACTTCGCCGTTAATAAATAGCCACAAACTTTCGTTCCATGTTTGTTGCGCTTTTAGTTTACGCTTTCTGGAAAAATGACCTTTCGTATTGACTAGGCGATGCCACGACCAACGCACTACCTTACCCAACAACACTAAAGCGGTGATGGCAAGCAACAGCAAGATAGTGAAAGACACTATGCTGCCTTCAATCGTAGTTTGATTGAAAGAGATCAACACATAGCCTCTCTCATCAATGAGCAAATGACTGGCGGCTAGCGCGATAAAAATAAGCGCGAAGGTGATGATTTTTGCCATCATTTTAGCCACCCTTTTACTGCTGCTGGGGTGGCAAGTTCAATCGGCTCTTGGCGCTGAACTTCACTGCGGCTCAGCTTGTTTAAAGCCTGCTGCATCGCGCTCACAGGCGCGTGTTGCGTATCAAAATAACGCGCCAGCGTGTCGGCTGCACTATCAAGCGCACTGAAGTAAATGCTCGCTTGTTGATCTATTAATGCGGTTTGTGCTTGGGTTAAATACGCACGCAGCTGCGTGCGTATAAGCAGCTGCTCATTTTTATCTAGCAGTGGGTCTATCACCACTTCATCATGGTGACGTATGGTAATAAAGTCATCAACCAATCCCTGCCAAGAGCGCTTTAAGTTCGCTTGCCAATCATCAACCTGTTGCGATAGCGCAGCATCTTCACTCGCTGCCTTTTGCGGAATTTGCTTGGTTTTGATCGTTAGCGTATCAACTTGAGACAATAAACCATGAAGCTCAAAGTAAAGTGACTCCGTTTGTGGCTTAGGCAAGGCCTTCAAAGCCGCAATATCTTTAGCAATCGCCTGCTTAACAGCAGCCGTGTTTGACTCAGACTCTAAGCTCTCTTGCAAGCGCTGCAGGATAGCGATTGCGCCAAGATAATCTTGCTCTGCCGCAACCTTAAATGCAGCAAGGCGCTGTAAATACAATGCTTCAGAGGCCACTGCACCGCTTACTTGCTGCTGCGCCTTGGCAAGCGTCTGCGTTAGCTGGGTTTCCACATGTTGCTGCTGCTCAGCCAATCGCTTTGCGACATTGTCTTGCAGCGAATCAAGCACATTCTCTACTCGTTGAAGTTGCGACTTAGTGCCGCTCAGCTGCGTGTTTAATAGCTGATTTTCAGCGTTAATCGCTTGGTTAGCTAGCAACGCTTGTTGCAACTGTTGTTGCTGTTGCAAATAGACATAGCCAGCACCAGCGCCACTACCCAGCGCCACTAATAATGCAAGGAGCGCAACCTTACTCACACCAGCCTTCGCGTGATGTGGCGTTACGGTTTGCTCTGCTGCTTTTGCAGCTTGCTGGGTATTTGTATTCTTTGTTTGCGATTCAGACTGAGTCATTTTGCGCCCTTGCTGCTTGGTATAGTCGATGATACTCCCTGCGATGGCACGATTATCAGGGCCATGACATACCACAATTTGAGACTGTTCGATGTTATAGGATTGCTGTACATGCTCAGCAATACGTTGGCTCACAACAAAGAAAGTGCGCTGAGCCAACCAATCTTTACTTGCTGACGACTGCGTATTAAAAATCGCATCCGCTGCACTATTACTGGTAATGACTATACCTTCAATCTGCTGGCTTCGCCAGTGGTCTAACCAGCCATCTGCATTGTCTTTTACGGCAACGCGTTCATAAACCACTAGACTGTCAAGGATGGCCCCCCGCGCTTTTAAAGTTTGCGCAATGACGGGACGCCCGCCTTTCCCTTTGACCAACAATACACGCTTGCCCTCAACAGAGGACAGCTGCGGGAGTGCAAGCAAGCCTTCGGAATCAGGTTGTTTAGGGTATTTAGCCTTGATATTTAGGGTCTGCTGGATAGCATCGGCCGTGCCTTCGCCAACAGCAAAAGCTGCGCAATGTCCGGCTAATGGTACTTCTAATTGGTGAAAGTATCGCACCGCATCTGGCGAGACAAAAATAGCTAACTCGGCTTCGCTTATCATTGCTTTAGCGGTGTCACTCACCGCCACTTCGTTAAGCTGCAATACTGGGCAAATCACTGAGCTAATTTGCTGCTGTGTCAGTAACTCCGATAAAGGTTCTGATTTGCCAACGGGTCGAGTTAGCACAACTTTCATTTAAGCGTCCCTATAAACCTCAGCAAGAATTTTATCTGCACCTTGCGCAAGTAAGGATTCTGCCAATTGAATTCCAAGTTGCTCAGCCTCTGCAACCGTACCAGAGCATTCGCCGCGCAAAATTTCGCTGCCATCGACAGCACCAACTAAACCGCGCAAGTGCACCTGATCGCCCGAGACTTCGGCGTAAGCACCGATTGGAACCTGACATCCTCCTTCCAAACGGCGGTTCATTGCCCGCTCGGCAAGTACACGAATACGTGTATCAGTGTGCTCCAACGGTGCAAGGAATGCTTTAGTTTGAGCATCATCGCTACGACATTCAATGCCGACAGCGCCTTGACCATTGGCCGGTAATGAAGCTTCAGGTTCAATATAACTTGCGATTCTATCCACCATTTCTAACCGGATAAGTCCCGCAGCGGCCAAAATAATGGCATCAAACTCACCCGCATCTAGCTTGGCTAGGCGAGTATTCACATTACCGCGTAAGTCTTTAATGATTAAGTCCGGACGAGCCGCTCGAATTTGACATTGGCGACGCAGGCTTGAAGTGCCAACCACAGCGCCCTCAGGCAACTCTGCAAGTGAGGTATAAGTATTTGACACAAACGCGTCTCTTGGGTCTTCGCGTTCGCAAATAGTATGCAGCTCGAGCCCTTCTGGGAAATCAACAGGTACATCTTTCATTGAATGCACTGCAATATCTGCGCGCCCTTCTAACATGGCCTGCTCAAGCTCTTTGACGAACAACCCTTTACCGCCAATTTTTGCCAGTGGTGTATCTAAGATCTTGTCGCCTTTCGTCGACATCGGCACGAGCTCTACTTTTAGATTCGAATGGTGTTTTTCAAGCTCTGCCTTAACAAATTCGGCTTGCCATAGCGCTAAAGCACTTTTGCGCGTTGCAATACGTAATATGGAAACTTGTTCTGTCATGATTTACCTTTCATTTTTTGCAGCGTTATTGCCGCTGCAAAGAGTTAACTATGTGGTGATGGCAGTCAGTCACATGCTGCCATACACAATGCTGCGAGTAAGATTATTGCTGACTGTTATCCACAATGCGGAACGTCTTTTGGGCAAGCAGTTGTCCAGACTGCGTCACCACCTCAACACGCCAATCTCCGGTTTGACTTGGCATGACGTTCTTACTTGAATAAGTACGATAGCGCGCAGCTTGGATAGGAAGCTCCACTTCTGCCATCAGCTCGTCTTGATGAAACCACAAATGCGACACCACTTGATCTTTAAGCGCGTGTACTTCAGTAAAAAAGTAAAGCTTGTCACTAAACTGAGTGGTCGCAATTACCTCTTTCAACACGTTCGTTGGTTCGCGGTCATCAATCATGGTAGTGAGTACAGCGCGGCTGATAAATTGCGTGTCGATTTTTGCCCCTAGCGCGACACTGGCTATGCGCGCTTCAGCATCAAATTGATTTTTAGCTTCAGCCCTTGTTTCTGTTTCTGTTTCTGTTTCTGTTTCTGTTTCTGTTTCTGTTTCTGTTTCTGTTTCTGTTTCTGTTTCTGTTTCTGTTTCTGTTTCTTCAGAAGTGTGTTGTTGCACTTGGTCTAACGCAATGACTTGAGCGACCTCTATTGAGGTCGTCGCGGCACCAGCAGGAGTGAGTTCGGGCGTCGTTAAAACGCTATCAGGTGAGGTATCCGCACTTAGCTGCTCGCCCTCACGCTCCTCATTAGAGTCTGCTAATAGAGGGGAGTCATTCAGCGATGTATCGGTTTGCGCAATGGTGGCATGCATAGGTACTGCCACTTGGACATCGTCTTCATCTGCGTTAACGTTATCCACGACACCATAAACCCCCGCGGTCGCAATGCCAGCAAATGCTGCCGTTGCCATAAAAATGCGTTTCCAGTGCCATTGATAGGTCACCGCTGAGGGCTCTGAGGGTTGCTTACTCACCGACGTTTTTATGACAATCTTTTGTGACATTGCTTTGCTCCTGTATCTGTCACCAGTACCTTATACCACTTAATATTAATCGCTCAGTCTCGTAATTAACCAAGCGCGAATGGCTTTTAACTCTTCAAGACAGACCTGATGCTCCATTGGGTAGTCTTGCCAGCTCACTTTATAGCCTTGCTGTTGTAACGTGTTAAATGCGTGCTCACCTGCAAACATCGGCACGACAGGATCAGCACTGCCATGCGCCATAAAAATAGTAAGCTCGCTTTGCTGTGCTTCTGCACTGAGCTTTTCAGGCACACACATATAAGTTGATAGTGCCATGACACCAGCCAATTTAACAGTTAAACGCGGTGCAAGATGGAGCGCAATCACGCCCCCTTGAGAAAATCCAGCTAGGATAATACGGTTAGCTGGAATACCTTTATCTAACTGTGCCTGAATTAACGCTTCAACCTGAGCTGATGAGTCTCGCACACCTTGCTCATCCGCTCTTTTATCCAGATCAAATGATTTAATGTCATACCATGCACGCATCACCATACCACCATTTATGGTGACCGGCTGCTCTGGTGCATGTGGAAAAATAAAGTGTGCACCCAATTCCTCAGGCAGGTTTAACTCAGAGGCAATGGGTAAAAAGCCGTTTCCTGAATCGCCTAAACCATGGAGCCAAATAATACTCGCTTTATGTTGTCCTTTGGCAGGATAATCTACAAACTCCAACATTAATCGTGCTGCCACTCTATTGCGATATTTGCCTGTTTAGTCGCCGCGTCGCTCATAAATTGCCAAAACTCAGCACCGGAGCGATTATCAATCCACTGATCGCCACGCAACTCAAAGTGATGACCATTAAACTTAGTCGCCACCCAGACTTGGTGCAATGGTGCTTGTTTGTTGATAACAATTTTGCTCTTGTCAGGGAAAATAATTTCTAGAATTCCCGATGCTGATTCGTAATCTAAATCAGCGTCACAATCATCGATCTGCTCTTCAATAGTCAACATTAGCGCATCGGCTAACTCATGATATTCACTTTCTGTCATCGTGATTTCCTCTTACTGACGCACTGCGGCATGGTGCCTAAGCTTAACTCGCTATTTGAGCAATTTGATGAAGACGAAATTTCAATAGCGAAAAGCTGCTTTTTTTATCAATTCTGTTACTCTGCGATTATAAAGGCACTGACACGAATTATCTAATGAAAGCGACACCTTATAAATTTAGCGTAACGGCACTTGTTTTTACTACTTTAATCGGATTATCGGGTTGCGGTCAAAGCGGTCCGCTTTATTTGCCTGAACAACAGGCTAAAAAACCAAACCAACCGAAAGCAGCACAAGCAAACCAGCCTGAAGCAGAACAACAGGAGCGTTAAAATGGATTATTTCAATTATCAAGATGGCGAGTTATTCGCTGAAGATGTCGCCATAACCACAATCGCCGAGCAATATGGTACTCCCTGCTATGTCTACTCGAAGAAGACTTTAACGCGGCATTATCACGCTTTTACGGATGCCGCAGCCGGTCATCCCCACTTAGTGTGCTACGCAGTAAAGGCGAATTCAAATATCGCCGTGTTGAACGTCTTGGCTCAGCTTGGTTCTGGTTTTGATATCGTGTCGAAGGGTGAACTTGCGCGAGTGCTAAAAGCAGGGGGAGATCCTCAAAAAGTCGTTTTTTCTGGTGTTGCGAAAACGGAAGATGAAATTGCATTTGCGCTTGAGACTGGGATTAAATGCTTTAATGTTGAGTCGATTGCAGAGCTTCATCGGATCAGTGAAGTGGCAACCAGACTGGATAAAATTGCGCCAATTTCATTGCGTGTAAACCCAGATATCGATGCAAAAACTCACCCCTATATTTCAACCGGGTTAAAAGAGAACAAATTTGGTATTGATATCAAAGCCGCATTTGATGTTTACCAGCTCGCTTATGCCCTACCGGGTTTAAAAGTGGTTGGGATCGACTTTCATATCGGCTCTCAGTTGGTTGAGGTTAATCCATTTTTAGCGGCGTTAGATAAAGTGCTGGCTCTAATCTCTCAACTTGAAAAAGCGGGAATTTACTTGCATCACCTCGATATCGGTGGCGGTCTTGGCGTGCCTTATGACGGTGAAAAGCCGCCGCATCCGAGTGCTTACGCTGCAGAGATTAAAGCGCGATTGGCGCAGTTCAATGATCTAGAACTCATTTTTGAGCCTGGTCGAGCGATTGCTGCCAATGCCGGTGTGCTGGTGACTAAAGTCGAATTTATTAAGCCAACCGAGCATAAGCATTTTGCCATTGTTGATGCTGGCATGAACGACATGTTACGACCATCGCTTTATCAGGCTTGGCAAAATATCGTACCAGTCACACCGCGAGACGACGTTGACGCGATAAATTACGACGTGGTTGGTCCAGTATGTGAAACGGGTGACTTTCTAGGTAAAGACCGAGTACTTAAAATTAAGGCTGGTGACTTATTAGTACAGCGCAGTGCAGGCGCGTATGGCTTTACCATGAGTTCAAATTATAACTCACGCCCCCGCTGTGCAGAGGTCATGGTTGATAACAATCAACACCATCTAATCCGCCAAAGAGAGCCGTTAGAATCTCTGTGGCAATTTGAGCAACTACTGCCACAATAATCGACTTGGATACATCCTAGGGGTGCAAAACAAGGCTTAATGCCAAGCAGCTTCCCTAGTCGAGGTATCCATGGCAAAGTATTAGTAAAGTGAGGCCATGGTTTTATACCAAAAGATAACCACTCTATGTTTATAAACTTTTCAAAAATGCATGGTTTAGGCAACGACTTTGTGGTGATAGATAATGTCACCCAAAATGTGTTTTTGTCTCGAGACCAAATTAAGAAGTTAGCAGATCGCCACTTTGGAATTGGCTTTGATCAGCTGTTGATGGTTGAAGCGCCTTATTCCCCGGACTTAGATTTTCATTATCGTATTTTCAATGCCGATGGTAACGAAGTTGAGCAGTGTGGTAACGGTGCTCGCTGTTTTGCTCGTTTTGTCCGCATGAAGGGCTTAACGAACAAACACAAGGTTTGTGTCTCTACAAAGGGCGGCAATATCACCCTTTATACCGAAAAAGACGGCCAAGTTACCGTGAATATGGGCAAACCAAATTTTAACCCACAAGCCATTCCGTTTCGTGCAAACAAACAAGAAAACACCTATATTTTAAGAGCCGACGAACATACGGTGTTTTGTAGCGCGGTTTCTATGGGCAATCCTCATGGCGTGATTATTGTCGATAGTGTAGAAACCGCTGAGGTAGCTACACTTGGACCACTCCTTGAACACCATGAACGTTTCCCACAAAAGGCCAATATTGGCTTTATGGAAGTAGTTTCTCGTGAATACGTTAAGCTACGTGTTTGGGAGCGCGGCGCTGGCGAAACGCTTGCCTGTGGCACAGGAGCATGTGCCGCCGTAGTTGCAGGCATAATGCAAGGCAAGTTAGAAGAAACCGTTAGGGTCGACCTACCAGGTGGCAGTCTTCAAGTGCGTTGGGGCGGTCAAGGTCAAGTAGTGAAAATGACCGGACCGGCGGAGCATGTTTTTGATGGGCAAATCGCAATATGACCATAAAAGAAGCAAATTCAACTGAACAATTAGTCGTTGAGTACCTGCGCAAGCATCCTGACTTTTTGCTCAGGCACCCTTATGTGCTATTGGATTTGCAGCTACACCACCAGCAGCAAGGGCTTCCAAACCTTGCTTTGCACCAACAGCGGATGCTCCGCGACGAAGTCAACTCACTACAGCAACAGATCAAAGACATGGTCCATTACGCAAAAGCCAACGAACTGGTTTTCAAGCAGCTGAGTGAATGCCAATTGGCTATCATGCGTTGTACTGAGTTGAGTGCTATCAATCATACGTTAGCACAGCGCTTTGAGGACCACCCGGACATCCAAGCATGTAAACTCATCAACATCGATGATACGCTTTTGGAACTCGTGTCAGCTAAACTGAGCAGTAACAACTGCTACTTAGGACGACTCAGTCAGTCACAAGCTGAACTCTTGTTTGCCGATATTGAAGTAGGATCGGTAGCACTTTACCGCGTTGATGCGTCAGACAAAGGTCGCTTTATTCTGGCTTTTGCCAGCCGCTCACCAGAACACTTTTCGCCACAACACGACAATATGTTGATCACGGCTTTTATTCAAACATTATCGCTTAAGCTCGAAGCGCTGGCATGAGCCTAACACCACTATCGGAAGATTGGACGCAACCAGTAACCGCCTTTATGGCACACTTGCGCCACGAAAAGCACTATTCAGAACATACACTAACCCAATACAACACTCAGCTGCTCCAAGCAGCGCAATATTTTTGTGACCACGCCTCCTCTTGGCTAGAAGTCAGTGGCGAGCAAATTCGCCGCTACAGCATGAAGCTTCGCGGTCAAAATTACAGCCCAAGAACCATCAACCTTAAGCTCAGTTGTATTCGGAGCTTATATAAATTTCTCAAGCTCAAGTCACAATCGCAACAGGCTGTTGTCAATCCCGCGCAGGGGATCCGAGGGCCTAAGTTTCAAAAACCACTCCCAAAGAACCTTGATGTTGACCAAATGGGACAACTTCTTGAAATACAGGCAGATGATGCGCTTGCCATTCGTGACAAAGCCATGATGGAATTAATGTACTCTAGTGGTTTGCGATTAAGCGAGTTGGTTGGTGCAAACCTATTGGATGTCAAAGACGGTGAAATACGCGTGCTTGGTAAAGGCGGCAAGGAGCGTGTTGTGCCTGTCGGTGGTAAAGCGCTAAACGCACTAGCTGATTGGCTCAAAATAAGGCCGCAATTTGCAACATTGGAAGAACCTGCGCTTTTTGTGAGCAAATTGAAGCGCCGGATCAGCCCTCGCCATGTCCGCGCAAGAATGAAAGAATGGGGTTTGAAACAAGGGGTTAGTACACCTATTCACCCCCATAAACTGAGGCACTCGTTCGCCAGCCACATGCTAGAATCCAGCGGTGACTTGCGCGCGGTACAAGAGATGCTTGGACATGCCAGCTTATCAGCCACACAGGTCTACACCCATTTAGATTTTCAACATTTAGCAAAAGTGTATGATAGCGCTCACCCAAGAGCGAAAAAGCAAAAAGACGAGTAACAATGAGATTCAATAAGCCCATTTCAGACATTGCCGCCATCAGTTTTGATTTAGACGATACGCTATACGACAACAGGCCTGTTATCATTGCGGCCGTTAACGCCATGACAGCGCACCTGGATGCTATTCCCGAGTGGCAAGCGAAAGGGCGATCATTCTGGTCTCAATGTCGAAACGAAACGCTCAAACAAAACAGTGCGCTTGCAGAAGATGTGACAAAGTGGCGTCAAGTGGCACTTGAATGGGGCTTCACGGCACTGGGCTTTGATACCGCAACAAGTAGACAGCACGCACTACGTGCCTACCAAGCCTTTGCCGATGCCCGCAGTAATATCACGGTCAGCGACGCCGTCATCAGCCTGCTTGCTCAGTTACGCAGTCAATATCACATTATTGCTATCACTAATGGTAATGTCGAGATAGATAAATTTAATCTTCGCGATAGTTTTGACTTAGTGCTTCGCGCTGGAATTGATGGCCGCGCTAAACCTCACCCTGAGCTTTACCAGCTTGCCTGCCAGCATTTTAACCTTGCACCACATCAACTTCTGCATGTTGGCGATAGCTTAGATACCGATGTACAAGGAGCACACTGTGCTGGCTGCCCTAGTGTTTGGCTTCGCAATCACTTTGCACCATACCAGTACAAAGGATTAGCCAATGTGGAAATCGATGACATACAAATGTTAAAAAAGATGATGTAATGTTTCCTTTCATGTGGTTGCATTCGGTGCTTGAATAACGTACTAATATTGACTTCCAAAAAACGATAATAATGGAAGTGAAATATGTCATCACAGGACACAACAAGTGATACAGGCTTTTTTGGTCATCCAAAAGGCCTGCAAACTCTGTTTCTCACCGAGATGTGGGAACGAATGAGTTATTATGGCATGCGCGCCATGTTAGTACTTTTCATGACAGCCACCTTACAGCAAGAAGGCCTTGGCTTCACCGTTGCCTCCGCCGCCGCAATATATGGCCTCTACACTGGTTCGGTTTATTTCTTAGGTCTACCGGGAGGTTGGATAGCAGACCGTTTATTAGGTGGTCAACGCGCGGTTTGGTACGGTGGTATCATCATCATGTGCGGCCACATCATTCTTGCCATCCCAAGTCAATTTTCCTTTTTTGTTGGTCTTATCTTTGTTGCCAGTGGCACCGGTTTATTAAAACCCAATATTAGCGCTATGGTTGGCCAGCTTTATACCGATGAAGATAACCGCCGTGACAGCGGCTACGCGATTTACTATATGGGGATTAACCTAGGGTCAGTGATCGGCTACGCGGTATGTGGCTACTTTATGGAAAATGTTGGTTGGCACTGGGCCTTTGGTGCAGCCGCGGTAGGCATGGCAATCGGCTTAGTCAATTATCGCCTAACAGACAAACACATCGCTACCGTTGGCTATGCGCCAACTAACCCAATGACGGGGAGTCAAAGTGCTAAAGCTTGGAGTGCGATTGTTTTAGTCATTACGGCTATTGCAGCAATAACGGCAGCGGCGTTTGCAGGTGTTTTTGTGATTAACCCAGTAGAACTCGCCAAATATGTCGCGATTGCTTTTACTGTCACATTCTTTTTGTATTACGGTTATATCTACTTTGGCGGTAATCTTGATGCCGATGAAAAGCGTCGGATGTGGGCACTCTTTTTGGTTTGCGTTGCTTCCACTTGTTTTTGGTCTGGTTTTGAACAAGCGGGCTCATCGCTTAATCTATTTGCCCGCGATTACACTGACAGATTAGTCGGCAGTTTTAGTATTCCAACCGCTTGGTTCCAATCAGCCAACGCTTTCTTCATTATCGTGTTATCTCCTTTCTTTGCTGCGCTATGGATTAACTTGGCTAAGCGCATGATCACGCCAACCTATAGCGTGAAATGTGCGATTGGTCTGATCATCATGGCGAGCGGATTTATTGTGATGTTTTTCGCTTCCCAATATGCAGCTCAAGGCCTACAAGTAGCACCGATGTGGTTGATCACCACTTACTTTTTGCACACCGTGGGTGAGCTTTGCTTAAGTCCTGTGGCATTAAGCGCAGTAAGTAAGTTATCTCCCAAACGTTTTGCAGGGCAAATGATGGGGGTTTTCGTACTGACTTACTCCATTGGTAATATCTTCTCGGGTCTACTCGCTGGTAGCTTTGATCCTAATAATATCGAAGACTTGCCCAACCTTTATCTGCAAATTGCATTATTTACGATCGGTATTGGTGTATTTGTCGGTGTGCTTGGTCTTAAAACCAAGCATTGGGAAAAACAATCTGAAAAGCCACTGACAGAACAAACGGCTTAAACGAATTGAAGATGTAGGAGTGATGACTTCTACATCTTCTCAAATTCAGCAGAAACAAGCTGACCATCATAAGATTTGAAGTGGCCAGCCCACAGCTCGGCTGTGACCTCAATTGTGCCGTAAAAGTCCTCAATCTCTCCTATCAAAGAAGCTTTATTTTCAGGGTCTAAATAATGCACTCCATAAAACTCCCAGGGTGAGAGCACACTTGTCATATCAGCAAGCCCAATTAGATTTGCATTGCTTAGCGACCAAGGCTCAAGTAACTTGAGCGAAGTCACCTTTCCAAGCTTATTTAATTCGATTAACTGGTTACAACCAGTGTAAAACACCGTTTTCGCATCCACGCTTTGCCATTGAACTAGGCTTTGCTGGTGATGTTGTACAAACTCGTCTATCTCGATCTGACCTTTATAGCAACTAAGTGCGGCTGGTTTGGTTACATTAAACTCACCAATCTGTAAGCCAGAAAGCTTAGTTTTTGGCTCTTTGGTGTATTTTCCTTCTTGATAAAACGTCACGCTAGGAAAAGTGTTTTTGATAGCCATCATCACCTTCTCACTCAATGTAACCTTCGTGATTTCAACGGTTTCATCTTGAATATGAATGGCTAGGTTAATGTCGTAAATATTAATAAGATTAGCAAGACTTACAGGCAACAAATTGAAAGCATATTGATAACCAACAAACAGATTGTTTTCGAATAGTAACGCATGATTTCTACCAATGATTGCTAGCTTTTGCCGTTCATTAAGTGGCCAGACAAGGGTAAAGCGCCCCACTTTTTTCTCTGCTTCAGTATAGGTATAGCCTAACCTAATACCAAAGATTTGCTTTTGTGAAATTACCATATCATCAACTTGCGTCTGTTTAGGCACATGTACATTAGGGTTTGGGTCTATCTCCACGTTAAAGGCAATCCGCTGAGTTTTACCAGAAAACGATGTTGCGGTTATCATGTTATAGTTTTTAGCCGTGATGGCTTCCGAAGTCTCACAGGCAGTGACTGGGTAAGCTACAATCCGACCAGAGACACTTACTTCTTTTGAGGTGTCTTTGATACGCTCTTTGAGTACCACTCTATCAACAATGACGCCGTACGAATAAGCTTGTGCTTTAGTTGACAGCGCTTCGAATAGCTTCATCTTTACATCATCGCTCAGTTTACCCGCTACTTTTCGGACTTGTTCACTACTTGCTTTTCTTCCAGCAACCGCATAAATCGAGCCTGAACTTTGCGCAACTAATTCTATCTGTTGTGTTTTTTCAGTAAGCAGGCAGTTACTTCCTTTCATAAATACTTGCGTTGCGCTTGCTGATGTAGACAGCACCCACATACTGACCAACAGAACTTTATTATTCATCGTTACTCTCTGTTTAATTGCTCCTCATTTAACCTAGCGGAAATCGACACAAACCTGTAGTTTTTCATTTGCCTTTGTTACTGTACGAGCACATTTAAAAAGGATGCTGTTATCTATGTCTAAAGTTATGATCACCGGCGCAACTGGTCTACTTGGCCGCGCGCTTTGCCAAGAGCTAAGTAGTACCCATGAAATTTTAGGATGTGGCTTCAGCCGAGCTGCCGCGCCACTTCACAAACTTGATTTGGCTGACCACAATTCGGTTTTAGACTTCTTAGATAGTCACAGCCCAGAAGTACTTATTCACGCAGCCGCAGAGCGCAGGCCTGAGCATTGTGAGCGAGACCAAGCGGCAACGCTTGCACTTAATGTTGCAGCAACCGAGTTCTTAGCCCAAGCCTGCCGCGAAAGAGATATTCGATTTTACTTTATTAGTACTGACTATGTGTTTGACGGCACCTCAGCACCTTATGTTGAAACAGATATCACTAACCCTGTGAACTTCTACGGTCAAACTAAGCAAGCTGCGGAGCGTGCCATACTGGCAGACAGCGCACTACACACCATAGTGCGAGTGCCTGTATTATATGGCGAGGTAAAAACGCTGGAAGAATCTGCGGTAACCGTTATTGCCAAGCAGCTGTTGACCAACCCTGCTTCAAGTCACGATCATTGGGCCATTCGCTACCCAACCCATGTCAATGATATTGCGCTAACCCTCAAGGATGTTATCGCACAGCCTAGCCTTGGTGGAATTATTCATATCAGTGGCAATCAAGCATTCACTAAATATGAAATGGCGCAGGTCATGGCGCAGGCTTTGCAGCTACCGACGCAAGATCTCATGCCGCTGAGCCAACCGAGTGACGATGCAACAAGACCAAAAAATTGTGCTCTAAAAGACACTAGATTGATTAACATGGGGATCGCCCACCAACGCGATTTTGCAACCGCGGTGAGTGAAGTACTCACGAACCACAAATAACGCTTAGAAGAGGTTATTACGACCAAAGGGCACTTCTAATGTATTGTCATTGGCTGACACTGGGTGCCCTATCATCTCGTCATAAGCACTTTGATGTCTAATCACCATTTCCATGTAGCTAATATCAAGCAGGCGTTTTTGAATTTGCAGCGGGTTATGTGCTTTTAAAAACTCACCATTTTCTTCCGTGACATAATATTCCACGTTATTAATAAGCACACTGACTTGATAAAGCGCTAAATCAATGGAATGCACTATTACCTTTTGCAGCGGCTGATGTTGTTTTAACTTTGAAAACGCAATGGCCATTGATATTCCCCATACATGGATCCAAACAGTCTGTTGCCCTACAATACGCGCTGTTATCTCATTTTGATCATGTGAATGTCTATGTCCTATCCGATGCGTTTGGCTAAATATCTCAGCCACTGCGGTGTTTGCTCTAGGCGACAAGCGTCTCGCTTAATTGACAGCGCAAGAGTGACCGTAAATGGTCGCTTGGCCAATCACATAGATCACATCAATTTGACCGATTCCATTATGGTCGATGGTGAACTGGTCGCGCCCCCGCAAGCGAGAAGGCTCTTTGTTTACCATAAACCTGTTGGTATAGACTGCAAAGTGAATCCAGATGACCCAGCTAGTATCTATCATGTACTACCTAAATCGTGTCGTGTTTATCCAATAGGTCGGTTAGACAAAGACAGCCGGGGGTTACTACTACTCACCAACGATGGGGCACTGTGTCAGCAGTTAATCCACCCAGACCATCATCAAGAGAAAGAATATGAGGTGCAAGTCGACAAGCCTCTAGATCCAGGTTTTTGCCTTAAAATGGCAGCCGGCGTGCCAGTGAAGGGCCAAATAACCCTACCCTGTACCGTTGAACAAATCGCACATGACCGCTTTAGAATAGTGTTACGCCAAGGACTTAATCGCCAGATCAGAAGAATGGCACATCACTGTGGTTATCGGGTTATCGACTTATACCGAGTGCGTATCGCAAACTTAGCATTGACACAGCTAGAGGTTAACTCCGCTGAAGTGAAAGAGATTTCAGCAGAGTTAATTAAATTAGCCTAAGTGTAGAGTCACGCAAAGGACAACTATAAACCACACACCACAATAATGGCGATAGCACAGCCGAGTCCTAGCGCCCATACGATGGAGCGCAGCACGTCAATATTCGCCCAATACAGCACACAATATAATGCTCGAGCGACAATATGGCCTATGGCTAGCCATTCGACTAGAGAAGTGTAGGTTTGGGTGCCAAACGCAACGGCTAAGGCGACAGCAAAAACAGCTAATGACTCAAAACAGTTTTGATGTGCGGCTAATGCTCTTGCCCCCAGCCCTGTCAGCTTCTTTTGCTGTTCACGCGGGAGCTTGTTGTCATAGCCCCCTTCTTTGTTCATCGCCACTGCCACAGGAATTTTGGCAAAATAAGGTAGTAAGATAGCAAGAATTGCACAGATGATTAGTATACCCACAAGATACTCCTTCAACCTTTTGATTATTCAACTCAGTAGAGCAGAATAGCGTTAAAAAGAAAAGCCATAAGTGAATACGTAATACCCTAACCTATGGCCCAATCTTGTAGCATCGACCTAATCATATCGTGATACTGAAAATTGAACATGTGGCAAATTGTCGCAGTACGCCAACCACAAGAATGCTTCCGTAGCACCTTGAATACACATTGAATTATTTTCACTATCACGATAATTCATTTATTCAGACTCGCTCCTATCCGGTATGCTGATACACATTCGAGCATTGTAGAGTCACCTCTCATGTGGATTTTG
Organism: Pseudoalteromonas sp. OF5H-5; assembly: GCF_021530695.1. Taxonomy (NCBI): domain Bacteria; kingdom Pseudomonadati; phylum Pseudomonadota; class Gammaproteobacteria; order Alteromonadales; family Pseudoalteromonadaceae; genus Pseudoalteromonas; species Pseudoalteromonas sp. OF5H-5. The sequence goes on along the minus strand of NZ_JAKGBF010000021.1, from coordinate 31,614 downwards.
TTCACCTTACTAGCTGCTTTTTCTCAGGCTTGGCGAAATGCTTTTCAAAGCAAATTGAGTGAAAGCGCCTCCACAGCCAGCGTCACCTTAGCAAGATTTATTTTAGCCAGCCCACTTGCGGGCTTATATCTTTGGAGCCTTTATCAGATCGCTCCTGCAGAATCGCTCGTCATTAACGATGACTTTTTAGCCTTTGTGCTGGGGGCCAGTGTCATGCAGATCATCGCGACGGGGTTAATGGTGGTGCTGTTTAAGCAAAATAATTACGCCATAGGTGCTGGACTTGCGAAGAGTGAGGCACTCGTGGCGGCGATTTTGGGCGTACTCTTTTTTGGCTCGAGCTTAACTTTACTCGGTTGGTTTGGTGTCTTTATCGGCGCCATCGCGGTGTTGTTATTGAGTGGGTTTAGCCTGCGTGCTTTCAATGGTCAAACTGCTCTAGTAGGACTTGCCTGTGGAACAAGCTTCGCGCTTACTTCTCTTTGGGTGCGTGAAGCCAGTATCGCATCGGGCCTACCTTTCCCCCACAGTGCAGCCTGGGTGTTGCTGTTAGTGCTGGTTTGCCAAACTGTGATGTTGAGTATGTATTTGACGATACGCGAACCACACTCTTGGCGCGTGCTGTGGCAACGTCGTAAACTGACGCTGGCAATTAGTGTTAGCAGTTGCATCGGTTCTATAGGTTGGTTTAGCGCAATGAGCCTTGAGCATGTAGCCTACGTGAAAACCCTTGGCCAAATCGAAGTGTTTTTCACTTTGCTTATCTCATTCTTATGGCTCAAAGCGCCGGTAAAGAAGCGCGACTCAATGGGACTCTTACTCATCGCCATTGCGGCTATTTTGGTTATGCTAACTTAAGTACCACAACCCCACTGATGATAAGTAACACGCCCAAGTAGCGCATAAAACTACTTGGGTCACCGTAGAAAAAGATACCCACTAAGAATGTGCCTGCCGCGCCAATACCCGTCCACACCGCATACGAGGTACCCAGTGGAATTTGCTTTTGCGCCAGCCATAACATCCAGCCGCTCAAGGCCATAAAACCAACGGCTATCACTATGCCTAACCAACGAGTATCGGCTTGTTGAGCCATTTTCAGACCAACGGGCCAACCTATTTCAAACAAGCCAGCCATAATTAAATAAACCCACGCCATACTATTTTTGTTTCAACTCCACAGAATACAGGTCTTTTCTTCGGTCTCGTAAATTACGCACCGTTCCTTCACTATGCAATATTTTGAGTTTATCTAAGTCTAAGTCACTAAATAACAGCATTTCCGTATTTGGTGTTGCTTCGTTGAGTGCAGCATCATGAGGAAAAGCAAAGTCCGATGGCGTCAACACCGCTGACTGCGCGTACTGCACATCTAGGCTTTCTACCTGTGGCAAGTTGCCAACGCTTCCTGCGATAACAACGTAGCATTCGTTTTCAACCGCACGAGCTTGCGCACAGTGCCTCACCCTTAAATAACTGTTTTTCGTGTCAGTCCAAAATGGTACAAACAAAATATCCAGCCCTTTTTCAGCCATGATCCGTGATAACTCTGGAAACTCCACGTCGTAGCATACTTGGATCCCTACTCGGCCCGCATCCGTATCGAACACTTCAATTTTATCACCGCCTTTGATAACCCAATCGTAGTCTTCGTGAGGGGTGATATGAATTTTACGTTGTTCATCCACTTTGCCAGAGCGGTGACACAAGTAACTGACGTTATAGAGCTTGTCGCCCTCAAGTAGCGGCATAGAGCCCGTGATAATATTGGCATTGTACTCAATCGCCATTTGCGACATAGCGGCTCTAAACTGCTCGGTATACGTCGCCAACGCACGAATAGCTTCGGTCTGATTTCTATAGCTTCCGAGACCCATTAGTGGCGCGTTAAAGAATTCAGGGAACAGGATAAAGTCACTTTGGTAATCCGAAACCGTGTCCACAAAATACTCAACTTGTTTCATTAGCTCCTCTACCGATTCCACCCGGCGCATTTGCCACTGTACAGCCCCCACTCTGACGATGGTTTTCTTACTTTCGATCACGGTATCGGTGGGCTCGAAGAGAATGTTATTCCACTCAAGTAGGGTCGCATAGCCTTCGGAGTCCTGATCTTCCGGTAGATATTGTTTAAGCAGTCGCTTTACTTGGAAGTCGTTGGCAAGTTGGAAGCTTAGAATGGGGTCGTGTAATTCTTTATGATCGACTTTGTTTATATACTCCATCGGCGACATACTGCCACGGAATTGCTTATAAAGCGGAATACGGCCACCTGCTAAAATCGCACGCAAGTTGTACTGACGACAAAGCTCTTTACGGGCATCATACAGTCGCCGACCAAGGCGTAGACCACGATGGCTTTTGGCTATCACTACATCCAGCCCGTACAGCGCATCAGCATTACTATCACTAAAAATTCGGCTATGCGCGTCAACAATGTCTTCATAGGTATGCGGGTTAGAAAAGGTTTGATAGTCAACTTGAACACTCAGCGCGATACCGACGAGACGCTCACCGTCTTTGACACCGATCTGTCCCTCAGGAAACTGGTCAATCAACCTAAATATCGTATGACTAGGCCACGCTCCACCGAGATCTGGGTAGGCTTCATCCATTAATGACTTAACCTGATCGTAGTCAGGCTTTTCTAGGTTACATAGCGTGATCCGCGCTTTTTCTACAGACATATCAACTCCAAAGCTTTTATTATCTACCTATCTCTCACTCTACTACAGCCAACCTTGCTGGATGCTGAGCGAATAACCAGAGCTTAGGTCAAATAGACGGCAAATCACAATAGAGCTTCTATACTTTATTTTATTGTGAATACCACAAGAGCTTACGTTTGACTAAATACCACCCTTATAGCAAACCAGACCAAGTAGAAGCATTAAAATTTGCATTATTACGACGTGTGGCCGCGTATTGCATGTGGCTACACGCTGGCCTCATTGGTGTATTTTGGCATTTAGAGGTGAACATACTTGCTTGGGTCAACGTGGGTAGTGTGCTGATGTGGTACGTTGGCATTAAACTCATTGATGCGAGTAAGCCCTCTATTGCACTGCGGGTTTTCTGCCTTGAAGTCGCCGTCCATGCGACGCTGGTGTGTGCCTATCTCGGCATGTCACTCGGGTTTCAGTACTATCTCTGGACAGTGTCTTGCCTCATGTTGTTAGACTACCAACTCAGGTTACGCAATGCCGTGATTTATTCCGTTGTGTTGATCACGCTATTCGCAGTCTTAGAATTATTGTTTGGTGATGTTGCCTATCAATATCGCTATCAACAGTTAATTCCCTATGTCCATTTTGCCAATGTGCTCATATGTGGTATTCCAATGATCTACACAATCAGCCACATACGTAAAATGACGGTGCAACAAAGAGACAAATTAGAAGAACTCGCTGCACACGATCCGCTCACTCAAATGTTCAACCGTCGCTATGCGCGCGAATTAATCACCCATGCTAAAGAAAACTGTATCTCTACTCACTCTCCTTTATGTTTGGTGATGGCGGATATCGACCACTTTAAAAAAATCAATGACACCTTTGGCCATGACAAAGGAGATCAAATCTTAAAAAGCGTGGCCGAAACAATCAAAGCACATATTCACCCTGCAGACATTGCCGTTCGTTGGGGTGGTGAAGAATTTTTAATTGTGCTGGCGCCTTGCTCTAGTGGAGAGGCAATGCAGCGCATGGAAAAATTACGACGAGCCGTCGAAGCCACCAGTTTTGAAAACGAAATACTTAAAGTCACCATGAGTTTTGGCGTTGCAAATTGGGACCCTAGTCAAACTTTTGAGGTCGTCATTCAACATGCAGATGCTGCGCTTTACGACAGCAAACATTCAGGTCGAAACCGTGTTACCGCAGCACCGATTTTGCGTGTATCGGAGGGCGTAAGTTAACCCCTCCGATACGTTCAGTGCAAAGCCTTACTTAGGTGAAATGACGATCTGATGAGTTATTTTGCCCGGTAACAAAGGAGTGTTACCTCCTCCAGCATAGTCATTAAACCCCGTACGATAAAATGGTGATAGCGGATGTCCACTTTGGCCACCAGCAACCGTTAAAATCGCATTTTCTAAATGGCCAGGTTGTACAATAAAGCGCTGTGATGCACCGAATGACTTACCTTGCACTGCTGGCATAAAGGTATCACCAAAGGCTTGTGTGGTTGGCATATCTAACAATCCACTTAGCATAGGCATTTGTTTGGAGAATGGGTGCTGCACCTTAAGTGCATTCACATCTCCCCAACGCCAAGCGGCCATATTACTGCCATAGCGTTCACTGAGTTTTTGTTTGGCTAGTTGATATGCCGCCAGCTCAAGTTCATTCCAATTGCTATAGCTGCCAAGCCAGCTATTTGGCTGCTCAGTTAAAAGCTGCCAAAGACCGGGTTCGAAATAACCTTTAACAGACTTCAGCGACAGGCTCTGCGTTTGTAAATACTGCTCTAACGGCGCATATAATGTGTCTATCAAGGCATTGCGATAAGCTTTCACCAAAGTGTAGCCAACTGAATCAGCACACGCGCAGCCCTGCCAGTCTTTAAGTAACTTTAAGTCTTTATCAAAGGAGCTTGGGTCTTGCGTTTGCAATAGCGTGACTAAACGCTCATGCCAAGGCGTTAAAAACTTCGCTTGGTTATCTAGTTGCAGCTGATAGAAATCTGCTTCGGTGAAAACTTGCTTACTAATCAGGCCATCACGAATTTGTGCTGCGCGTGCACCTGGCGCATAACCGCCATCACCAAAGCGTTGATTATCCGCGACAGACACGACTCGAGCGTTTGCAGTCCATAACTTACCGCTTTCAGGGTCTTGTACCACCGGGCGAATACTCTCGTTATTTTGCCAAGAGGATTCATACTCTTCCTGCTTCACCGCAGTATCATGAGCAAACTTGCGAGCAGGAATAGCGCCAATCGGCGTCCACGCTGCACTACCTTGACTATCCACCACGACCAAATTCTGAATTGGAATGCCCACATTTTTGGCATGTGCAGTCGCTTCTCCAACTTCAGAGAACAGCTCAAGCTGAATGAGCTCTAGATTGACTGCATAGGGCTGGTGAGCAACCCAACTCAGCGCAAGCTTTTTATCACCCAACTGCTTTACTGGGCCAAACGCACTCATTTCCAACTGATAGGTATGCACCTCACCGCTAGGTAACATAATCTCTTCAGCGATCTGCTGTGTTTTGGTGTCGCTATTAAGCTCTATCCAATCAGCAGCATCTAGATAGCCATTCGTAAATCCCCATGCGATGTGATTATTGCTACCAACAACGATGGCAGGCGCGCCAGGTAACGACACGCCTGTGACTTGTACCTCTTTACCCTGTTCCTGATAGTTTAGCTGCGCGCGATACCAAATTGATGGTACGCTTAAACCCAAATGCATATCGTCCGATAGCATAGCCGCTCCTGTTTTCGTCAGCGCACCGGTTACCGCCCAGTTGTTACTGCCATATAACGGTACATCTTCAATATGCTGGGGCTGAATTTGCGCCAGATGCGGCTCTAAGATTGGAATAGCGGCAGTTGGTGCCGTTATTACGCTACCATCTAATGCGGCTTGATGGTGGCTGGGCTGCAAAATGAAATCGAGCATACCTTGACCATATTGCTGCTTAAGGGCTATCAAGGCTTCATCACGCTCATAGTTGGCTGTTTGTAAATCTAGATACATGCTGAAAATAACTAGCAAGCTGTCCTCTGGCTGCCAAGGTTTAGGTTTTGATCCCAATAGCAAATATTCAAAACTGGTGAACCCAGATTGCGCTCGACCATCATTCACTCCACGAGTATAACGCTCAAGAGTTAATCGATAAGCACTCGGTAAGGACCGTACAATTAACTCAGCTCGCTTTCTAAACTGATGAAATCGCATCCTTTCATCTAAACCTATTGCAGCGGAACCAAATAACTCGCTCAACTCACCCGCAGCATTACGACGTAATAAATCCATTTGAAAAAATCGGTCTTGGCCGTGCGCAAAGCCCAAACCATAGGACGCATCTGCTCGCGAGTCCGCCGATACCACTGCTTGTCCCATCGCATCTCGCGCTACCGTCACGGTATTTTCAATTGTCGTAGCACTACCTTTTCCATCGAGAGCTGGCAAGCTCAATGCCAACAGACCATAGATGGTCGCTGTCCCTAGTAATACGAGCAACAGCAGTACGACAACAATTCGTTTAATCCAAGTAAGCATGGCTATCCTTTACAATGTGCTAAATATACAGTTGGAAGGTATATCATGTCATCGGCCAATAAACCAATATTCTCGACTGTGTCACAGTTATAAGACAATCAAGTTAAAACGTTTTATTTTGCTCAATTAGATTTCGCTTTGTGAGGACTGAACTATAGTTAAATCATCGTCTTCAACACAAAAACACCATGATTTCTGAACTATCGACATCACCACTTAAATTTCGCTTTGTGAAATATAGCTTCTGGCTTCTGCTGGTCGTGATCATTGCGGTGGCATGGTATGTCGATCAAGTAAACTATCGCCGCTTAATCGCAATAGAAAAGAGTCGCTCGACCGAGGAAGTGAATGTCTACCGCACTAAAATAGAGGGTATTCTGGCAAAAAATGTACAACTTGTCAGAGGGCTAGGCATTGCCCTTTCAGGTCAATCCGAGCTATCTCAAGCTCGCTTCGAACAGCTCGCAAAACCCTTATTCGATAGTAGCCGAACCCTTCGCAATATCGGAGCAGCCCCAAATATGCGGCTCGACTATATTTATCCTTTAAAAGGCAATGAAAAAGCCATAGGCCTAAACTATCAAACCCATCCGACGCAAAAATACGGCGCATTACTCGCCAAAGAAAGTCGCGAAATCGTGATGGCAGGGCCACTAGAATTACTTCAGGGCGGGACTGGTTTAATCGCAAGAGTTCCAGTTTACACTGATAAAACCCACTTCTGGGGGTTACTCTCTGTCGTGCTCGATATGGATAACCTTTATCAACAAGCAAACTTTACCGCATTAGAAAGTCAATACCTGATTGCGATTCAAGGCGTGGATGGCAAAGGCCGAGAAGGTGATTATTTTTATGGCAACAGTAATATACATTCGCTTGCCCCCATCGCATTTAGTGTTAATGTGCCCTCCGGTGAGTGGGAACTCTACGCCGTGCCCCGCATTGGCTGGCAACCAGCAGTAACTGCGGTATGGCCTTTTCGCTTAGCAATCATCGCGCTGATTGTCATCTTTATTGCCGCATTTATCTTTATCACTCGACTGCTATCGCAACTTCAACGCAATGCCTTATCACTGACCAATATGGGCATACTCGCAGAAGTTGGCGCGTGGGAAATTAACGTCAAAACCCGTGATATTATTTGGTCGGACGTCACCCGTAGTATTTTCTGCGTGTCAAGGCAATTTCAGCCTACTTGGATGAATACGACAGAGTTTTTCAAAGCAGGTTTGCACAGAAAGCGCTTGCAAGACTGTATTGATGAACTTATAAAAACCGGCCATGAGTTCGAAGAAGAATTTATCATCCAAACCCAAAAGATGGATGACTTATGGGTGCTGGTGAAAGCACGCGCTATTCGCAGTGGCAAACGCACTAACCACATTTTTGGTTCCATTCAAAATATTCATAAACGCAAAATCATGGAGATGGAACATGATAAATTCGCCAAAAATAATGAGCTCCTTGCCCATTTGAGCTCTCACGAAGCCATCTTAAATAACCATCTCAGCAAAGCACTCACACTCTGTGCAGATACCTGTAGCAAAGGAGTGGAGGTTAATAAAGTTAGCATTTGGCAATTTAATGAGGATAAAAACCAGCTGATCCCAGTGTGTTTTTCAAATGCAGCGATGGATAACTTAGAGCACTTTCCTCCTTGGCGAAAAGCAATAGCGCCTGCGTTATTCAATGAAATTGAGAGTGGCCAAATAATTGCGGCGGAACAAGCTGAAAACCACCCAACAACAATGGCCCTCACCACAACGTACCTTGAGCCTTTTGAAATTAAGGCGATGCTTTGCTGCCCTATCAGTCATAAAAACCAAACCTTAGGCGTTCTTTGTGCAGAATACGACATAATAAGTCCAGCTTGGGGTCAAAGCGATCTCCGTTTAATGAAGTCTATCGCCGCCATGTTAGGAAGCCTTTTTATCAATAAAGCCCACCAAAAGGCAAAAAATCAAGCCATCATTGATAAAGATTTAGCAGAGCAATCCGCAAAAATGAAGGCTGAGTTTTTAGCCAGCATGAGTCATGAGATACGCACCCCACTTAATGGTGTAATGGGTATGGTTGAGCTTGTCATGCACTCACAACTCACTTCGACTCAACACCACCAGCTCTCCTTGGCACATAGTTCAGCGAAATCTTTGCTCACTATAATTAATGATATTCTCGACTTTTCCAAAATCGAGGCTGGTAAGCTAACGATAGAATTTGTTGAGTGCGATCTTATCGAGATGCTCAGTAATATGCTGTCTGGGTTTGTGCGCGCCGCTGATGCCAACAATAACCGGCTGCATATCGATTTATCAGGTATGAAAGTCCATACCGCGCAAACTGATCCGAATCGCCTCAAACAAATTCTCAATAATTTGCTAAGCAATGCAATTAAGTTCACCCATGATGGTTCAGTGACATTAAGCTGCCATACAGAACAAACGGGCGAGCAAACTCGGCTTTGGTGCAGTGTAGAAGATACAGGTATCGGTATATCAAAGGAAAAGCTCAATAAAGTTTTTGATTCATTTACCCAAGCAGATATATCAACCACTCGGCAATATGGCGGTACAGGGCTTGGTCTCACCATTGCAAAGCAACTATCTCAATTGCTCGGTGGCGACCTACAAGCATTTAGTAAAGAACACGTTGGCAGCACGTTCTCCTGTAATGTGCTACTAACTGCTGCCAAACCCATTACCGAGCATGAAAAGTCTGATAATTCAACGTTATATATATTAAGCGAAATCAATGAAGACTATAGTAAACTACTGAAGCCTTGGCATATCACGTGCTTACACGTGCAGCAACTTGATATGCTCATGACTCAGCTACAACAACCATCCTCACATCTTGCTGTTATTTTGGATGCCAAGTTACTCAATGCCATACCACGGAAAAAGCAACAAGCACTCAAAACGCAGCTAACACAACAACAGATCGCTCATGTGGTTGCCGTTGAAGAACAAAGTAGTGAAACGCTCTCGCTATTTTCCTCTTGTGAGCGGGTGTACTACCCCATTACGCCATATGCAGCACTTCAGGTGTTCAACTCTGATTATCAAGATCCAGACAAGCCGAAACCCGTCAAAGCCGATTCACCGGTCAGTGCTGAACCCTTGTTAGCACGCTCAATCTTATTAGTGGAAGATAATCGGATAAACCAAACCGTTGCGATAACCATGTTAGAACGTTTAGGTGCAAAAGTAGTCTGCCAAGAAAATGGAGAGTTAGCACTTGCACACTTGCAATCGATTAACAAACCTTACGATGTTATTCTAATGGATTGTCAGATGCCGGTGATGGATGGTTATCAGGCAACACAGCAGATCCGCCAAGGTGTTGCCGGAAAAAACCATCAGAATAGCGTGATCGTTGCACTAACCGCCAACGCGATGCAAGGTGATAGAGAAAAATGCCTCAATGCAGGTATGGATGACTACCTCACCAAACCCATTGACTTTGATGAGCTAAAAGCCAAACTTCTGCAAGTAAAACCACAGCAAACAATGCAGGCACCTTCGTCTACGGCCCAACAAAGTTAGCTCGCACACTTTGCTACAGTAAATATTGGTATTATATTGCTATTATCAAGATGATGTTATAAATCTCATCAGCAACAACAAAAATAAGGAAAGTGATGCAATTAGATACTCAAGAGCAACGTGTACTGGGTAGCTTAATCGAAAAGCAAGTCACCACCCCAGAACAATATCCAATGTCACTCAACGGCCTCACCAATGCGTGTAATCAAAAGTCAAATCGCGAGCCGGTGATGGAACTCTCTCAAAATGATGTGCTAGATACATTGACTCGCCTACAAGAAAAACGCTTAATTACCTGCGACGAAGCACTGTCTGGTCGCGTCGACAAGTACAGCCAGCGCTTTTGTAACAGTGATTTTGGTCACCTTAAAGTCAACGCGAAACAAAAAGCGATTATCTGTTTGTTGTTACTGCGTGGACCACAAACCCCAGGTGAACTGCGTACCCGCAGCAGCCGCCTCGCAGAATTCAGTTCCGTACAGGACGTTGAGTCGACATTAAGTGCGATGCAAGAACATGATTATGTGGTTAAGCTTGCCCGAGAACCAGGAAAACGAGAAAGTCGTTATCAACACTTGTTTGGTGACCAAGTCGTTGAACCAACAACAACATCGGCAGAACCCATAACCTACACACAAAATGACAGCGAAATCGAGAGCTTGATCGCCGAGATTGAGCAATTAAAGCAAGAGCTCGCCACCATCAAAGCACATTTAGGGCTTTAAAAAGCGCGTCAGCACCAACATAATAGAAGTTTATCGCCCCGATAGTATTGAGGAACCAGTATGCGTGAAGCAATCATGGCCGAAATGAAAGTTCAGCCAATTATTGACCCGGAATTTGAAGTCAAACGACGTGTCTCATTTTTAAAAGCACGATTACAAGCCTCTGGCTGCTTCACTCTTGTGCTTGGCATCAGCGGAGGCGTTGATTCGTCAACTTGTGGGCGCCTATGCCAGCTAGCTATCGATGAACTCAATGCTGAACATGGTACTGGGGCTTATAAATTTATTGCCATGCGCTTGCCGTATGGCGTTCAAGCTGATGAAGATGAAGCGCAGCTTGCACTCGAATTTATCCAACCTAGCCAGCGCTTAACAGTCAACATCAGGCCTGCGGCCGATGCTATGCACGAGCAAGCACTTGCTGCCATGGCGGGTGGAAGCGTGCCACTGCCTTCCCAAGCCAACGTGGATTTTATTAAAGGAAACGTAAAAGCACGCCAGCGCATGGTAGCGCAGTACGAAATAGCAGGCCTGACTCGCGGTTTAGTAGTCGGTACCGATCACAGCGCTGAAAACATCACGGGCTTTTATACCAAGTTTGGTGACGGCGCCTGCGACTTAGCGCCCTTGTTTGGCCTGTCAAAACGCCAAGTTCGCGCACTAGCGGCTTTTCTCGGGGCACCTGCGGGACTAGTACATAAAGTACCGACAGCCGATCTCGAATGTGACCGTCCAGGCCTTTCCGATGAAGAAGCGCTAGGACTAAGCTATGACAATATTGATGATTTCCTTGAAGGTAAGCCCGTTAGCAGTGAAGTAAACGACAAACTTATTGCCATTTATCAGCGCACCCAACACAAGCGTCAACCAATTCCTACGGTATACGACGAACAATAGTCTTGTTGGCAGGAGATAACCAGTTATTCATCCTGCCAACCCTAATTTCTCAATTCACAAGGTGATTAACGTATGAGCCCCGCAGCTGCACCTATTTTAATTACTGGTGGCGCACAGCGCATTGGACTTGCTTTGGTGAAACACTTTCTCGCTAAACAGCAAGCCATCATATTGACGTATCGCACCAAACATCAAGTTATCGATGAACTAGCATCGCTAGGTGCCATTTGTATCAAGGCCGATTTTGACGAGCCAGAAGCAATCACACAACTCAACAACCAAATTCGTGCCCATACCGACGCACTCAGTGCCATCATCCACAATGCATCGAGCTGGGATTGTGAAGCCAATAACCCTGATTTTTCAGCATTATTCGACAATATGATGCGGATCCACGCTAAAGTCCCTTATTTGATCAATCATGCCTTGAGCGACTTATTGACAGCTAGCAATAACGCCAGCGATGTGATCCATATTACTGACTATGTAGTAGAAAAAGGCAGTCCAAAACACATTGCCTATGCCGCAAGTAAAGCTGCATTAGATAACTTAACTCGGTCATTTGCCGCTAAGTTTGCACCTAACATCAAAGTGAATAGCATTGCACCTTCTCTTATCATCTTTAATCAAGACGATAGTGACGAGTACAAGGCAAAAACCTTGAAAAAGTCTATTATGGGAATTGAGCCTGGTAGCAAAGAAGTTATCAATAGTGTCGACATGATACTCTCTAGCAACTATATGACAGGACGCACGGTACAAATCGACGGTGGTCGCCATTTGAGGTAACGCATTATGCAAGATAAATTACAACAGAGTTATAAAACGATTATTGAAGCCGTGGGTGAAGATGCAGACCGCGAAGGATTATTAGACACACCCAAGCGCGCAGCGAAAGCGATGGAATATCTGACTCAGGGCTACCGTCAAACACTGGATGAAATCACCAATAACGCGGTATTCAGCTCGGATGCCGATGACATGGTGCTGATCCAAGATATAGAGTTGTACTCTATGTGTGAGCATCACCTTCTGCCTTTCGTTGGCCGTTGTCACATCGCTTATATACCTAACGGTAAAGTGCTCGGCTTGTCTAAATTTGCCCGCATTGTTGATATGTTTGCCCGACGTTTTCAAATCCAAGAGCAGCTAACTCATCAAATCGCCAAGGCCGTTGAGGAAGTCACCGGTGCAAAAGGCGTTGGCGTGATCGTTGAAGCCAAACATATGTGTATGATGATGCGTGGCGTTGAAAAACAAAACTCTAGTATGCGAACGTCTGTCATGCTTGGTAACTTCAGAAGCGACCCCAAAACCCGCAACGAATTTTTACAGCTAGTGAAAGGATAAGCACGCTATGTCGAATGCCATTATTAAGGTGACGAATTTAAGGCTACGTACCTTTATTGGTTTTAATCCCGAGGAGCGGGAGAAAAAGCAAGATGTCGTGATCAATATTGAGATTCACTACCCAGCGGATACGGCATGTTTAGATCATGATAACGTGGCTCACGCGCTTAACTACAAAACCGTGACCAAGGCAATCATCACGCTAGTAGAAGAAGGGCATTTTTTGTTACTTGAGAAATTAGTGGCTGACATACTTGCAGAATGTCACCAGCATCGAGACGTGACGTATGCGAAAGTCACTGTAGATAAACCGCACGCTTTACGGTTTGCTGACTCAGTGTCACTCACGCTTGATTGGTACAGAAGCTAAACTAAGCGATAAGACTCTGATATTCACTTCCTTGCCTTCTGGTGTTAAGAAATCATCTGTAAGGCAAGGTAAATCACCAGTGCATAACGAGCGCCTTTACCGAGCGCGACTAACACAAAAAACCACCCAAAAGAGGTTCGTAGAGACCCCGCTACCACAGTCAAAGGATCTCCGACTATGGGGAGCCAAGCAAATAGCAATGAAAACTTACCGTAACGATTAAATAGTCCACAAGCCTTATCATATTGCTGTTGAGAAACCGGAAACCAGCGCTTATCTCGCCACTTAGCGATAAACCAACCAAGATAGTAGTTCACACAGCTACCAAGTAAATTACCCATTGTCGCAGCCAGCCATAACCAAACCAGTTCGCCTTGTTGTTTCACAACGAGCCCACTCAGCGCCAGCTCCGACGACGCAGGTAATAGTGTTGCGGCAATAAAAGCAAGCCCAAATAAAGAAAGGTAAATCATATCAACGGCTATAAGAAATTGGACTTTAAGAAATCATCTAAGTGGGGCAATATACTGAAATGCGCGCAAGAGTTCAAAAACACAGACACGGAAACAAGGAATAGACATGAAAACAACAATAAAAATGTTACTACTTAGTACCGTTCTCACCACCGGATTTAGTGACTGCAAGGCCTCAAACGAAGCGCTACCACAGGCAGACGATGGCTATCAGACCTATATCCACACCGGCGACTCCTTTAAACATTTGCGATTTACGGATATCAAAAACCAAGCTATTAGGTTCGATGCTAATCACAAAAAGCTGGTGATTTTATTCGCGACTTGGTGCTCCGATTCGCAACGCTTATTGAGTGAACTAAAACAATCTGAATTACTCACCCAGGCCGAGTTAACCATCGTTGCTATTGGCCGAGAAGAAACTAACACTACACTTGAGCAATTCAACGAAACCATGCAATTGCCCATCCATTTTGTTGCCGATCCCAATCGAGATATCTACAACACGTATGCCAACAAAGGCATTCCTAGAGTCATCTTGCTTGATGAACGCAACCGAGTGATGCAAACCCTCCTCGGTGAGCAACCCAACACCTTATCAAAACTAAACTGGAATTAACGAGGTAACTATATGAATCCAGAAGTCGTTAGCATTCTCACGATGGCCAAAGTTATCCAAACCGCCGTTGCCCCTGTATTTTTAATTACGGGTATTGCTGCGACCTTAGGGGTACTATCAAACCGCTTAGCACGGATCACGGATAGGGCGCGTTTACTCGATCGCAAGATCAATACCACGCAAGATGAAGAACTCAAAATGCACTTTAGCCGTGAAATGCGCGCACTGTTAAAACGGTCTCGTTTTATTCACGTTGCATTTAGCATGAGTGTACTCAGTGCGTTGCTTGTGTGTGCAGTGGTTATGCTGCTGTTCATGTCCCACTTGTACAGTATGCCATTGGGTATTACTTTATCGTCTTGTTTTATCGCGGCTATGGTGCTGCTTATTGGCGCGTTTGTCTCTTTGCTTGGAGAAATCTTTTTAGCCACCCGCAGTATGCGCAGGGGCATGATATTCAAAGACATCGAGAGTTGATTATTTAAAACTAGTTGCCTCCGTCACAGGGCACTTATCGCAATTGTTTGATTATATTTGTAATTTACATTGAAAATAGGGAAAAATATTAGGGGTTTACTATGAAGAAACTACTTACCGTCACACTATTTAGCTGTCTTGCAGCAACAGCGCAAGCTAACACTATGTTTGAATCGGCTGATGATGCAATTGAATACCGCAAAGCGTCTTTCCAATTGATCCGTTTCCAAATTGGCAATATGGGCGACATGCTAAAAGGCAAAGTACCATTTGATGCCGAAGTATTTAAACAACGTGCTCACAATGCTGCGCAATTATCGCAAATGCCTTGGGAAGCATTTATCGACGGTTCTGACAAAGGCAATACTGATGCCCTACCAGCCGTTTGGTCAAACAGAGCTGAGTTCGATGGTAAAGCCAAGCAATTTGCCGAGTATGCTCAAGCACTGGCTGTTGCAGCTGACTCTGGCGACAAAAAGCTGATTGCTTCTGCATTTAAAGATTGGGCAAAAGGCTGTAAAGACTGCCATAAATCTTTTAAAGATTAATCAAAACAAAACAGCCGCATATTTGCGGCTGCTTACTATCTGAATATCTCGTCACTTGCTTGGCTATCACCAACGACACAATAACTCAGACATCGCATTGAGTAACCCACAGCCCTGCTTAATCACACAGCCAAATTGAATTACTGTCAGTGCTAGACTCGTAGATAACGTTTAATGATCAGTCATCAATATAGTCGAAATCATCATCGCCTAGATTTCTACGTAGGCGTTTTTGCTCTAAGTAGTCGTCTAGCTTTCTTTTGACTTTACGCTTTTGCTTGTCATGTTGGTTACGACCCAACTTTTCAAATTCATCGTCTGCAAAATCATCATCAAGCGCATCGTAAGAGAATGTCTTACCCACAACTAACTCCAAAATAAAATAGTCATTAATAAAATGAGAGCCGTCTCTCAAGATCACTATTTAGCGCTAAATTGTCATTCTGAAAAGTGAGAGTTTCTTATCCTTACAATAAAAATTTTTTATCGCCTAATTCATTTTGACAAAAACAACTATATTTTAGTCAATTTCATCACTTTTAGAGCACATTAACTTTCAACAATATAACACAATATATTGATTTTACTTGGGTTTATACTTGGCACTGTTCTTGTAACAACAATCATGAAACTGAGCCAATAAGGATCGACCATGAATAAAATTTTACTACTAACAGCAGCAACAATGATGACAACCACCGTCGCTGCACACGAAAAAAATAACATCACATTTAGCGGTGACAATTGTGAAGTAGAATTTCAGAATGACGTTAGGATCACACCTGATAACTTGGTGATCACAACGGCCAAAAACAAAACAGCTGAGATCAACAACCTTGGCGAGCTGACACTCAATGGCGAGCGCATCGCACTTAATACACAGCAAAAAACGATGCTCACGCAATATGGTGATGAACTAAGAGGCCGCCTACCACAAGTGGCTGATATTGCTTTTGAAGGCATAAAACTAGCGGGCGTCGCCCTTAATGAAGTGGCACACACCTTTAATTTAACCAGTTTAGATAGCATCCATGCTGTGATCGATGATCTTGAAACAGAAGTGCAAAATACGTTTTATCAGCAAGGTGCGTTTGTGATGGGCAAGCAAACCTTTGATGAGTTTGGCCAAAATTTTGATAATCAGTTTGAAGAAAAAATCGAGACCGCAGTACAAGGTGCCATGATGCAATCGATAGGTAGCTTACTGGTTGCGATTGGCAACGAAATGTCAGATGCAAACGGTGATATGAGCAGCTTTGAACAACGTATGGAAAACTTCGCAACACAAATCGAAACCAAAGTTGAACAACAGGCAGAATCTATTGAGAAAAAAGCCGACGCACTGTGTGGCGACTTTGAACAAATCGCGAAAAACGAAGCCATTGTCGCAAAGTCTATCCCCGCCATGTCAGAGTACCAACTGTTTAAATTTAAATAATCTGACGTTGGCATAACTTACATTTAATTAAGGGTACGTTATGCCAACCCTTTCCTTTGTGCATCAGCCAGCTCCCCCAGCGTTTTAATCGCTTGCTCTACCGACGCATCCCACGGCAAGCCATAACTGATACGTATACAATTTTGATACTTTTTGCTGGCACTAAATAGCGTACCAGGCGTAATACTGATCCCACACTCCAGGGCTTTTTGGAACAACAAGGCACCATCGACGTGCTTACCTAAGTCTAACCACAGCACACAACCGCCTTGCGGGCGACTGACTCTTACCTCACTACCAAATGCAACATTCACCGCTTGGATCATACGGTCTCGATTCTCAATTAACCGTTTACGGACCAACTTTAAATGGCGCTCGTAGCCTCCGGAGCTGAGAAAATCCGCTAGTGCCCATTGATTCATTAAAGATGATGAGCAACTCAACGCACGTTTTATGCGCTTTGCTTTTGCACTAAATTGACTGGCGACCATCCAACCCACCCGATAGCTAGGCGCTGCGGTTTTTGAAAATGACGCACATGTGATCACTAAGCCCTTTTGGCTAAATGCTTGTGCCGGAATGCCACGCTGCTCGGTAAAATATAAATCGCCATACACATCGTCTTCTATCAACACCACGTCACGTTGCTCTAATAGCGCCACCAGCTGCGCACGTCTCGTATCAGGCATAAAACTACCAAGCGGGTTACTAATACTGGTAGAAAACACACACGCTCGAATATCATGCTTTTCAAGTGCCCGTTCAAGGTCGCTCAGCCAAATGCCATCATCTGGGCAAACAGGTATTTCAATGGCCTTTAACCCTAAGTTTTCAGCCAGTTCAACAATGCCAAAATAACAGGGAGATTCAATCGCTATCACGTCTCCGGGCTTGGTTACCGCTTGTAACGCAATCGCCAATGCTTCTTGCGCGCCATTGGTGATCACCACTTCATCCATGTCTATTGCTAAACCCATATCCAAATAACGCCGCACGATTTGCTTTTTTAAGCTATCTAAACCGTCCATAGGGCCATAATTAATGAGTTCGTTCCCTGCTTCTTTCATTGCGCGGCGCATAATTTTGGCAAGAACCTGCTCAGTACCAGCAATGGCGATGGGGTTGGCGATACCTAAGGGGATTGCATGTGGCTGATGGATCCCCTTATACACTTGTTCAATCAACGCCTGCTTGTTCACCACCACAGGTTTGGCGGGCAATCGTGCACGCTTCGGTGAGTCGTTGTGCGAAGTTCTGTGACATAAAAAGTAGCCGGACTTCTCTTTGGCAGTGACTTTTCCCAGATCTTCAAGTGCTTGATAAGCCTGCTTTACCGTTGGGATACTGACATTTAAGTTTTGTGCCATAACACGCAATGAGGGAAGCTTTTCGCCCGGTAAAATGGACTCTTGTTCTGCCATCGACAAGATCATTTGGATCACCTGCTGATAGAGAAAGGCGGAATGTTGGCGTTGAATAACGGTACTCATAAGCAATAATCTGTATAGGTATAAATTAGCAAATTCTGTATATAGCTTATACAGAATAACAGCGTAAACTACAGACTTCCACTGCTGTTTGAATCTAGAGCCGATCATGAAAAATCTATTTCTTTACGCCATCACTGTGTTGATTTGGGGATCAACATGGCTTGCCATTGAATACCAACTTGGCAGCATCAACGAGTTTGTGTCGCTGTTTTACCGCTTTGGCCTCGCCGCGGTTTGTATGTGGGCGTTTGTCATCTATAAGCGTGTGCCAATGCGATTTTCTCGCCGAGATCACGGCTTTTTCATCCTCTTAGCGCTGTGTAATTTTGGTGCTAACTATCTCTTCTTATATTGGGCTCAGGCACATTTAACGTCAGCGATGGCATCAATTGCATTTTCATTATTATTGGTCGTTAACATCGTCAACACTAAGTTGTTTTTTGCCAAACCTATTGCAAAGCGAATTTACTTTGGTGCATCACTGGGCACGCTTGGGATAGTCAGCTTGTTTTGGCACGACTTGGTCGCATTTGATTTGCAAAGCGAGGCCTTCTTGGGATTATCATTAGCTCTATTAGGAACGGTGGTCGCGTCACTCGGTAATATGGTGAGCGTACGCAATTCTAATCAGCAAATTGATGTTATGGCGGGAAATGCGTGGGGCATGCTTTACAGCGCTGTCATGTTAGCAACCTATGTCGCCTTTAGTGAACATCAGTTTATCAACCAAGCGCCGGCATCATATTGGTGGTCTCTGATTTACCTTAGCGTGTTTGGCACCGTCATTGCCTTTGGTTGTTATTTCTCACTACTCAAGAATATTGGGCCTGAGAAAGCGAGTTATTTGATAGTGTTATTTCCTTTTGTTGCCGTGGCCTTGAGTACCTTATTTGAAGGCTTTGAGTGGCAGCAAAACACCTTTATTGGATTTATTTTGGTCATCCTAGGTAATGCGATTGTACTCACGCCTTTAGATCGCATCTACGCTTGGTTGTCCATTCGGTCCCCAGTTAGAAGTTGAAGTCTTACCAATGCTTTAGCTTCTTACTTTTCAGCGCCATTTTATAATGGCGCTTTTTTTATGTTCAGAGCTCGGCGACAGCAAGTTATCGTCGCAGGCGTGCGCCCAACAATCTCGCCATCAGCCTCAATGTCATACCCCTCTTGTGCGATATAAAGCTCTGCAATGCGGCCGTGGTGCACATTTCTTGTACCCATATGGCGTTTAAGTAGCATATTGACAAACAATACCATCCGCTGCCAATGCGTTTGCGGCGTGAACCATAGTAGCTCCAGCTGACCGTCATCAAGGCAAGCCATAGGAGCAGGAGTTAACCCTGCCCCAAAGTGTTTGCCATTCGCAAGTAACAACATCATACCCTGCTCAGGCCACGTATTGCTGTGATAGCGAATGAGTTTGGCAGTAAATAGCGACATTAATCCCGCATAGGTATAGCTCAGCTTTCCTAGCCGTTTGGTTTGTCCTAAGTTATTCATGACATGCGCGTTAAAGCCAATCCCAGCAACATTGACAAACCAGCGCCCGTCCACTTTACCCAAATCAATAGTTGTGACCTGATCTGCAAATACAGCTGCTCGCCACTGTGCTTTGGAATAATGAAACTGCCGAGCAAAATCGTTGCCAGTCCCCGCTGGCAGCAGCGCAAGCGTGTTATCCCGTTCAGCAATGGCATTGGCGACTAGGTGCAAAGTGCCATCTCCCCCAATCACCACCACGCTAACTCCCGCCGTAGCAGCTTGAGCAATTGCGTCCCTATCTGCGACAAAGTTTCCAGTGGTATTAAACCAAGTTGCCGTCAACTGTTGTTGTGTTAATTGTTGCTTTAACCATGCAATTTGCGCTTTCCCCTCAGCACCCGCTAAAGGGTTGACCACCACCAGCATAAAAACCCTTAAATACAAAAACTCAACTTATATGAATAAAAAACCAAAACTAAAACCAAAAATCAAAAACAAAAACCACAAACACACATACTAATTGGGCTGCAGCCTAGTCAAGACAATCGCAACCATGCATAAACATGCAAAGAACCCATTAAAACAAAAATGAACAAACCATTAATTCATTAGTTATTTTTATCCGAAAACATCAATTTTTATCGTTTTAAATTTAAACAAATTGCGTGCAAAATAGCCTTGTTTTCAATCATAGCTTATTAGGAGCCAGACATGCTTAATTCAGCTGCACCTTGCAGCCCATCACAAAACACGTTTAACCAAACACAACCAACTAAACAACGTCGTATCAATTGGACGAAGTGGTTGGCAGTATGTGGTCAACACTTAGCGTTAAAAGACGTGATTATGTATAAGTAAGTCTGCACAGAGCATGGCGCCCCAACCCGCCATGCTCTCGTCAGCATTTGTTTCAATAGACCATAAAAGCACCTCTTCAACCAGCATTTTTGTACAAAACCTCTTCGTCAAACCGCTAATTTCTAGCACAATTTTAAAAAAACCTCACTTTTAGCACATTTTTTAAGCAAACAGTTTAAAAACGGTTTACAGCGCCTAAATCGCTAAGTATTATCTTTGCCCATGGAGAGATGGCTGAGTGGTTGAAAGCACCGGTCTTGAAAACCGGCATACGTTAATAGCGTATCTAGGGTTCAAATCCCTATCTCTCCGCCATTTTTAAAGTATTGCGCCGGAGAGGTGGCCGAGTGGCTGAAGGCGCTCCCCTGCTAAGGGAGTATAGGGTTTGTAGCCCTATCGAGGGTTCGAATCCCTCCTTCTCCGCCATCACTTATAAGAAAACCGCTTAATTGCGGTTTTTTTATGTCTGCGATTTATCACTTCCACACACAACTGGTCAGATGTCTTTAACCTATGCTATGTTGAGATCTGATTGGAGAAATGAGTGTGACTAATGAAAATACATGTCTTAGAAGGCTATATTCAACATATTTATCTGGTTGAGCACGAAACTGGCCTGCTGTTACTCGATGGTTGCTGTCGTGCCGATGTTGAGTTGGTCTGCAACTACATCCTACAACTGCACAAGCCACTAAGCGCACTCAAGCTGATTGTGGTCACGCATATGCACCCAGATCATGCCGGTGGCGCGCATAAACTCAAAAAACTCACCGGCGCAAAGATTGCGGCCGCAAATGCTCCCAGTCAGTGGTATCGTGGCATTGATGGTGTCATGATGCACCTCTCCGATATGGCGCTGGCACTTTGGGTTGCTAGGAGAAAGCGCAAGGCCAAGCGTAACCTTTGGTATCCAAGACAATTATCACCAGATTTTTTCCTAGCCGACGGTGATAGCTTGCCCTACTTTAACGAATGGCAAGCGATACACACACCCGGTCATACGGATAGAGATTTGAGCTTGTATCATCTCCCCAGTAAGCGCATCTATGTAGCGGACTTGACGGTAAAAGTAAAAGGGCAATTTGTTGCGCCTTTTCCGGTATTCTATCCACGCTTGTATCGTCAATCTCTTGCCAAAGTAAAGGCACTACAACCCCACTCCGTGATCTTGGCGCATCAAGGAGAGGTACTTGCAGAAGAAATTGATTTCAACGCATTGATAGCCCGCGCGCCCAAGCAACCAATGACACATTGGCGCTCGGTGAAGAAGAAGACCAAAAAAGCACTAGGGTTAGGAAACTAGCTTTCGTTGATAACTCGCACCAACTGCGCGATGTCCTCCTGACTATTATAAATATGTGGTGAGACACGAATACCGTAGCGACGATTATCCACAGCAATGTCCGCACGCTTAAGCTGATCCATCACTGACTCATGCCGCGAGCCAAAATGCAAAATAGCGGTCCCCGAGCAAGCACTCTGTGCTGTAGGAGAGCGATAAAATTCAGGCAATGCCGCTTGTAACTCAGATAACAAAGCAAAGTTGTACGCTCTTACTTGCTCAACCCCAAGCTCGGCAAAATAGCCAAGGCTGTGCCCCGCATAGATATAAGGTGCCACACTTGGTGTACCGCCCCAAAAACGCAGCGCACTTTCACTCAGCGCAAAATGGTGAATATCAAACTCGAATGGATTTTGATGCGAAAACCAGCCAACGTCTTTTGGTTCGCAATAAGGCAAGACATCCTCATTCACCCAGATGAAACCGGCGCCAGGGCCACCGCAGCTCCATTTCACACAAGAGCCGATAACGCAATCCGCGCCCCACTCGCTTAAATTTATTGGTAATACACTAAGTGACTGAGCAATATCGATAATACTTCGACAACCATATTGGTTAGCAAGGCTAATGATGTCAGCGACAGGCGCTTGCTGACCGCTGTTCGAATAAACATGACTGACAAATACCCAGTCAATTTGCTCGTCAATATATTGCTGCCACACGCTAAGGTCGTGCATATTCATCGCTTCGGGAATATAAACAATCTCAATATTGTCCAGCGCGTTTTGTAACGCAAATCCCATGCTGGGGAAGTCTTGCTCACTCATCAATACGCGTACTTTGCGAATGCCACTTTCGGGCAAACTCATCGCCCATTTCGTTAAACCACTGGAAAGGTTTGTTTGCGGACAAAACAGGCGCGCATCAGTGTGTAATAGGGAAGCTAGGGCTGAGGTAAAGCGATCAATACCGCTTAGCCACTGCTGCCAAGGCTCTTGGTTTTGTTGTTGCCAGGGCACCATAAATTGCTGATGAAAATCTTCCGCTGCCGATTTCAACATACGACCAACGGAATGACTCAATAAATAGCGACCCGTAGGCAAGTGAAAATCATCCCTATATTGCTTCATGCTTAACCCCTATTGCTTGGCGTAATCGTTTTAAATCATGATGCCGAGTAAAGATATCATCGCGCTCGGCTGCAGCTCGCCTATCTCTTAAGTCCGCGAGTTCTTTGAGTAAGACTTCAATCGGTGGACCACTGGCGGTCACTTTGCTTAAGTGCTGTTGCTGCATCGCCTGCGAAGGTTTGGCGATATACTTTTCGACGAGTTGATTGTGATGTTGTATGGCCGTATCTCCATGCAGCTTACACACTTGTATAAACAAGCTACAAGCAGGGCCAAACCAATCACTTTTCGGTCCTTTCAATGCACTCAGAAACGCATCCATTAAATTAGGCGTACGCATGCATTCACGCAGGGTTGCTTGGTCTTCTGGCATCATATAGAGGAATTTTTCCACCAGCATTTGACCGTAACTAATGTCATTAGCCGGGCATAACCCCAACATCATATCGATAACATTGATACCCGCAAAATCTCCAGCGTTTGCGCCACGATAGACCTCTTTACCAACTCGGTATGGTTTGTAATAGGGTCGTACAACGTAAAAGAATGCCTCGGGATCTAGTTCCTTAAATAACTCTCGATTAGACTCTATCACCTCAAGCAGCGCTTGCTTAACTTGTTTGAGTAGCACCAATGACATGGGATGGGAAATTCCCAAATGATGCACCTTCATTAACGATTCGGACGCGCGTTTATAGGCAAGAATGGCCTGAGTATTGTAGTCGATGAATAAGCGCTCTGCCGGATGAGAAGTAAAGCGCTTATACACGCCGTTGATTGCGCGGTTGTGTGTGGTGAGATGAGCCGTTGCGAAGCGCGGCGTAACTCCCAAAGAGGCACCAATGTGCATGGCCAGTGCCGATGCTTGCGTTAGTGGAGACACCTTTTCACGGCTTGGCTCGGTAATTTCGTGGCGTCTGCATGCAGCCATAAATAGACCAACGTTACCGAGTAAGTCGAATGCTTGCTCAAAGCCCTCGTCGGTATTGCCTTCTTCTAGCAAGGCTTGGACTAGCTGATTACCTTCTTCTAATAACTGTGCTTTTAGCGTTTCACCAACGCCTTCAACGTTTGCTTTATCCTGTTGCTGCCAATAAAGATGCTCAAGCTTGTCGTTAAGGTCGACAAACGGACCTCTAATCCAAGCGTCAAATTGTACGGCTAATGGACTCATGATTACTTCTCGTGATTATTCCACAGTTAAGGCTAGCAAATCACCATGAGCATAATTTGCCAATTTTCTCTAAAAGTTTAATACTGATTAGCAAGAATCACTCTTTTATTTGGTTTATGTCGGTAAATCTAGATACCAAGGACAAATTGCTCCTTAACGCTTTGCAACATAACGCACGTTTGAGTAATGCCTCACTCGCCGAAAAGGCAAACCTTTCCGATACTCCCTGTCTTCGACGCGTAAAACGCTTACAAGATACAGGAGTAATTTCAGGCTATCATGCGGCACTTGATAGAGCACAAGTTGACTTAAGTATTCTGGTTTATGCATTTATAAAACTCAGTGAAAATACCGCAACCGCAGCGCATTTATTTGAACAACACGTGGAATCTGAAGATCAGGTGATTAGTTGTTCGGTGATCTCAGGAAGTCATGATTACCTATTGGAAATCGTAGCAAAGGATTTGCCCAGCTATGAACAGTTCGCCAAACATCAACTGGGCGCCTGTAAGGTGATTAGCGGGATTGAATCAACGATTGTCCTCAAGCAAACTTTTGCAAAACGCATATTACCGATCCGCTAACCATTTTTATCGTCATCTGTTCTCGCTATACTGCATGTGATTTTATGCTCATAAGGACCGACTATGCGCCACTACCTTACCTCCACAGTATTTGCTTTTAGCCTGTTTGCTTCACCTTTGGTCATCGCACAAGACTGTGTTACCCAAGTGAGTGATATGTCGCTATTCACCAAGAGCAAAAAGTCGGGATTATTCCGCGAAGCGATCGATAAAGGCCCCGTCACCGTCGATGTGGGGAATGTAAAAAACTATAACGATTATATTCGTTCGACTAAGCAAATTATTGAAAGCCGCAATCCTCGCGCTACACTGCCATGCCCGTTAATAACGCCCACAGCAAAATTACTTAACCTGACAATCCCCAAGGTAAGTGACTTAATCGCGCCATTTTCACTTGAGCATGACAACAAAGATCACGCCATTTTACTTATCCATGGTCTGACCGATTCTCCTTTTACTTTTCACTACCTTGCGTCAGCGCTCTATGAAGCAGGATACAATGTCAGAACCATGTTACTGCCAGGCCACGCGACTGCACCAAGCGATTTAACCGAAGTTGATATTGACGATTGGCAAACCCATACGGATTATGCCATCGCACAGACGAGCCAAGATTTTAAGCATTTTTCCGTACTTGGTTACTCCACTGGTGCCGCCATAGTGCTGAGTAGCATAGCGAAGCACAAGCCCAAGAATTTAGGCTCTGTTGCACTTATTTCACCCGCCACAGAGCCACATAATAAGAACGGTTGGCTAGCCAAATGGATTGATTACGTGCCATTTGTCAATTGGATAGATGAAGACGCCGATTTGGATTTCGCCAAATATGAATCTTTCCCATGGCATGGCGCAACGTTAGCCCATCAGGCTATGGCGCCACTCAAATCACTCACCACTTTGCCAGATGTACCGATGTTTATCAGCTATAGCGATGTCGATACCACCATAGACAATCATGCAACGGCAAAGCTGCTAGAAAAATGGCAACCTAAATCAACATTGACCCAATTTATCTACTCGGAAACGCCATCGACTAAGCAAGGTGTGAATTATCGGAGCGTGAAAGCCGACAACATTGTCGATATGTCTCATATTGGTATTTTGCAGCCACCTGAACATATTTTTTACGGCCGCAAAGGGCCTTATCGTAATTGCACCAGTTACCACTTAGAAGACCAAGCCTTCATTAACTGCCGCACAGGTAAAACCGTCCATTTTGGCGAGCGTCACGAGAAAAGCATGACGCAATACACCGCTCTTGCGCGGATCACGTTTAACCCTGATTACAGTAACTTTGAGCAAGCACTGCTCGCATTTTTTGACGGCCACAATGACTGAGTACCAACATAGGTTTATTCATTCTCTAACTGAAGTGACAGAAGCACAGTGGGACTGCGTTTCACCATCACATGTATTTACGAGCTACGCGTGGCTGCTTGCATTAGAGTCGAGCGGCTGCACCAGCAAAGAGACTGGCTGGATACCACATCACCTAATGATTGAACGCCAGGGCGAGTTGATTGCAATTTTACCAGGCTATATTAAATCGCACTCTTATGGCGAGTACGTTTTTGATTGGGCTTTTGCTGAAGCCTACGAGCGCCATGGATTAGATTACTATCCGAAATGGCTATGTGGCGTCCCCTTTACGCCAACTCAAGGGCCAAGAATATTAACTAAACGTCTATCTTCTTGCTTGCTTGAATATATTGACGCTACGCTCACGAGCCTCGCCCAACTAGGCATTAGTGGAGTCCATATTAATTTTTGTCGTGAAAGCGATTTTCTCACTCAAAGTCATTTAACGATGCGCCGCAATGTGCAATTTCATTGGCATAATCGAAGTTACGCCGAGTTCGATGATTTTCTCGCACGACTCACATCAAGAAAGCGTAAAATGGTCATGAAAGAGCGCCAAGCTGTGACAGCCCAGGGTATTAACATAAGTTGGACTGTTGGCAGAGAAATAAGCACAGCACAACTTGATGCGTTTTTTCTTAGTTACCAGCTCACCTATCTTAAGCGATCGCGACACCACGGCTATCTCTCTCGCGACTTTTTTCAGCAAGTTATCACCTCGATGCCAGATAAGTTTCGTCTTTGCTGCGCCTACTTAAACCACGAAATTATTGCCACTAGTTTATATCTTGTGGATGGTGATACCTTGTATGGTCGCTATTGGGGCGCAATTGAGGATAGTTACGACTTTTTGCATTTTGAGCTGTGTTACTATCAAGGCATAGAGTACGCCATTGCTAATCAGCTTGCTGTCTTTGACGCGGGTGCTCAAGGCGAGCACAAGTTAGTGAGGGGTTTTGAGCCGGTGTGGAGGCAATCGTATCACCGCTTATTTCAACCTGACTTTCAACACGCGCTTGAGGATTTTACCAAGCGCGAAGCAGACGCACTCGGGCATTACTTTACCGAGTGCCAAGCAAAACTACCGTTTAAACACCAATAAGCGATTATTAGCCGGCATCGTATAGTCTTGCTGTAGTGTAAGTTCTTGCTCTGCCGCAAGCGCCAATACCCATTCTTGATCGCGAATACCACTCTCTTTGTCTTGCGACTTTAAATACGCATCAAACTCTCGGTTACTCTCGCTGGTAAATTCACCTTGATAATTAAACGGCCCATAAACTATCAGGTAGCCGCTTTCTTTAAGGTGTCGTCCAACGCCTGCAATTAAACGCTCTACGAGCGTTGATGACACAATGTGCAAGGTATTAGCGGTATAGATCACATCATAACGCTGATTAACAGGCCACCCATGGTGTAAGTCTAGCGCCAATGGCGGTAAAGCATTTTCTAACTCAGCGTCATCAAGCCACGCTTGAATACCTGCGTGATTAACCTCCCTGTCCGCCGTCTGCCACGTTAAATGCGGTAACGCCGCAGCAAAGTGCACCGCATGCTGACCCGTACCAGAACCTACCTCTAGCACTTCCAAAGGTTTATTTAGATAGGGAGTGAGCTTTTCTAATATTGGCTGTTTATTGTTTTCACACGCTTGAGAGTAAGGTTTTGTCATCTCGTTTGCACTATTTTGATCGATTTATGCGCCTCATTGAGGCAAGAATTTATCTCAATTGCAAGGCAAATAGCTAAAACTTCCACTAAGCAATTAAAATTAGAAAAGAAATTTATTTTGGTACAACTTCTGCTAAGTTTAAAGAGTACTAAGAGGAGAAGCGAGCATGAAAATTTCAGAGATCACCCAAATGCCAAGCCAACTTAAAAGCGAAGGACTTGTTCTGAAGAAGCGTAAAAATACCTTCACGAAAAGTCGCGCTTACCGACAAGAAGTCGCCAACCTGATGCAACTCGAAGAACAAGAGAAAGAGCATTCAGAGCAGCAATATCTCCTCGGCTATAATTAAGCTGAATCACACTTTCTTAAATTCATTTCAGACTCATAGTGAGCTGCTATGGTGAATGCTAAACAAATTGTTTGGCAGTGCGAATACTAAAGCTTGAATTGCCAACCAAACGATGTAATGATAACCATTATCATTACATCGTTTGGTTTTGTATTTATGCAGCTAGCTACTTTATTACAAACTTATCGTGCGAAGCTTAATCGCCACTGCCAGCGACCACAACTTGAGGCGCCGCTCTTGGTTGCGGAATATATTTCAGCAGGCATAGGCATGGCAAAATGGTACGAGCGCCATAATAACCCGCTGCTGCAAGAGCTTTATCTTAAAAATACATTGTCCGAACTGTTAGAACAGATTGCCGATCCACTCGTTGATACAGCCATACGTAAACAATGCATGGATCAATTATTTAAACCTTTGTTGGCACTAAAACGGTTTTATAAACATCACCATACTTCGTCACGGCAATTTTTGAAGCTCCAGCGAGATGCGTGCCAAACCTGCCAGCAGTTTAACCCTTTTTATTAGGAGCAACGATGACTACATTTCGTCAAGAATCCGATAGTATGGGAACATTAGATGTTCCTGAGCATGCGCTCTACAAAGCGCAAACACAGCGTGCTGTAAATAACTTTCCTATTAGCGGGATCACAATGCCAAGTAGCTTTATCAAAGCATTGGCCTACATCAAACAAGCCGCAGCGGAAACCAATCAATCCCTTGGCCATCTATCAAGTGATAAAGCAAAAGCAATTGTGAGTGCCTGTCAGCAGCTAATCGATGGCAAACACTTAGATCAATTTCCAGTGGATGTCTTTCAGACTGGTTCTGGTACCAGTTCAAACATGAATGCCAACGAAGTGATAGCTACTCTAGCTACTGAATTAAGCGGTGTCGCAATTCATCCTAATGATGACGTTAACATGGGCCAAAGCTCAAACGATGTGATCCCAACAGCGATTCACGTGAGTAGTGCAATCACAGCAGTGTATGACCTTCTGCCTGCACTAAAACACTTATCTAGTAGTATTGAACAAAAAGCAGAGCAAGTTGGCCATCACGTCAAAACTGGCCGGACGCACTTGATGGATGCAATGCCGGTGACCTTTGCACAAACATTAAGTGGCTGGCAAGCGCAAGTAGATAATGCCTGTCAGGGCATTGTTCATTCCTTAGAAAAAGTCTACGAGTTAGGTCAAGGTGGAACAGCGGTCGGCACAGGTATTAATGCCGATCCACAGTTCGCTAAATTATTTAGCCAAAACCTGAGCACTAACATCGGGATCCGCTTCAGTAAAGGCAACAACTTTTTCTATCATATCGGCTCACAAGACGCGATTGTGGGACTTTCAGGCCAACTTAAAACCTTTGCAGTAGCACAAATGAAGATAGCCAATGACTTGCGCTGGATGAATTCAGGACCGCTTGCTGGCCTAGGTGAAATCGAGCTTGAGGCGCTACAACCAGGCTCTTCAATCATGCCAGGTAAAGTAAACCCAGTTATTCCAGAAGCGGCTGCAATGGCCAGTGCTCAAGTGATAGGTAATGACGCAACGATTAGTGTTGCAGGCCAGTCTGGCAATTTTGAGCTGAATGTTATGCTGCCAGTGATTGCATTAAATATTTTGCAAAGCATTGAGATCCTCTCAAATACCGCGAGGTTACTTGCGGACAAAGCTATTTCAAGCTTTAAGGTGAATGAGCTGAATATTCAAAAGGCACTGGCTAAAAACCCGATTTTAGTTACCGCATTAAATCCTGTGATCGGGTATGAAAAAGCAGCACAAATTGCCAAGCTTGCCTACAAAGAAGGACGCCCAATTATAGAGGTCGCTGCTGAGCAAACCGATCTGAGTGAACACGAGCTCCAATCATTACTCGATCCGCAAAAACTCACCAAAGGCGGTCTATAGCGCTGTCCCTCACAGCCTGCGATCACATATAGTGTATGCAGGCTGCAGAGCTTGCTATTCCTTAAGGACTTGCGTAGTTTAATTAGCAAACATTAGGAGAGCATATAATGAACAAGATGATCCCCACTTTACTGGCAACCTTTTTGCTGTTTGGTTGCCAAGAAGAAGTAACTAAAGAAGAAACTGTAGAACAAAAAGCACAAGAAACTAAGCCTGTAAGCGAAAACCACACCGAAATTAAAGAATCAAAAGAAGCAAGCTTACCTATTCAACAAGATGGTAAAAAGCTCGACACCTCTGACATCAAAACCCATAAACAGTCATTGGAAAGCGTGGTGGCCGACAAAAGCTGTGATAACGATACCCAGTGTAAAGTCATTGCCGTTGGCGATCGTGCCTGTGGTGGCCCTTCTTCTTATCTAGTGTATTCAACAAGATCAGCAGATGAGGCCCAAGTTAAGCAGTTAGCGGAGCAAATTACTACATTAGAGCGCGCCTATAATATGCAAAATCAGATGATGAGTATCTGTCAGCATTTAATTGAACCCGCAACACAATGCGTTGAAAATAAGTGTGTTAAACTAGAAAATAGTCGTCCTACATACTAGAGGCAATAATGAAGTTAGCTATTTCTCTCGCTTGCATCGGCACACTAATTGCGGCGTTATCTGGCTGTGAAATAACACCAAGCGATGCAACAAGTCGCTCGAATGCTACGCATACACTCAGCGATATAAAAGCAAATATAGGATGTGATGCAAGCTATCAGTGTAAAGTAATTGGAGTAGGTGAGCGATTAACCTGTGGTGGACCAAGAGAATACCTGATCTACTCAACGAAGCATACTGATGAGCAAGATGTAGAAGCTGTCGTTAGCGCCATTACAGAGCAAGAAAAGCTGAATAACAAAGGAAAAGCGCCAGCGGTTAGTTGTGAACCTGTGATGCCAATACAAACACTATGTATTGCCCATACCTGTCAGGCTGTGCCTCTATAGACTGATGAGCACTCAGGTTATCGGATAAGCTCATTGATCACTGAGATCACCATCACTAACAGCGCACAAATACTCGCATTAATAATGTACTTCACTTCAAGCTGCTTCTTAATCCAATAGCTATACATAAAGCGAATTAAGTAAGTGGCTGAAGTACCAAACAATGCAAATATTACCAACAGTGCAATTAAATGAAATGACACACTAAGACCCCCTGTTTTTAGCCCATCATATCGTTAATTGACCCTTCCTTATAGCCCTTATTGCATAAAACCATATAGCAACTTCTCGCTTACAAATGCTCGGTGGATAAACCACCTCCTACCATGTTGCACTGTGCCTATACTGTGGTAGGAGCGCATTTACTTAGGTTTAGAAAACCTCGCGAGATTTTTCCGGAACTTCATTGCAAGCCATCGGCGGGTAAACCGCCTCCTACCATGTTGTACTGTGCTTATAATACTATGGTAGGAGCGAGTTTACCTCGCGAGGTTTTTAAATCACACATAGCAAAAAACCCGTTGCATCTCTGCAACGGGTTTTGATGTACATGGATGTTCGAATGTCGATGAAGTTCATGGATGAACGCTTTTCATCAACCTCTTATTTGGCCCTGGCTCGCTACGAAGTAGGATGTTCTCATTTTTTAAATAGAG
>NZ_JAKGBF010000020.1:0-79336 GCF_021530695.1 Pseudoalteromonas sp. OF5H-5 | reverse complement strand
CCTATGTGCCTGTTTCACCAGATTACCCCGAAGCTCGGGTTGAGTTTATTTTAACCGACACCAACACCGACTTAGTGCTAACCCAGGAAAGCCACTTGCCATCACTTAACCCTGTGCTTGGAAAAGCCACAGCGCTCGGCGTAAACACCCATGCGCTTGCGTTGGAGCATGAGAACTTAGTGCGTCCAACGGCCTTGGCTAACTTGGCTTATATCATCTACACCTCAGGGACAACCGGACAACCAAAAGGTGTGATGCTCACTCAGCACAATGTGCTTTACTATCTTCACGCCTTAACCAGCCAGTTAGGTGACAAGTATCGTAATATCGACTTTTCTTCTAACTACTGTTTTGACCTGTCGGTGACGACCACCTTATGCCCGCTCCTTGCTGGACAAACGGTGTGTGTCTATGAAGGCGATATTCTTGATGCCGTCGCCTTTAGAGCTCACCTAAGTGCCGCGAATGTTGGCTTTGTGAAAACCACACCCAGTCTTGCCATGGCGCTATTGCCTGGCAGCGACGCACAAGTCGATGCCCTAATGCTCGGTGGTGAAGCGCTGACTGAGCAGGCCATTGCCGCATTAAGCGACCATGTAAACGCTATTTTCGATGAATATGGCCCAACGGAAGCCACAGTCGGTGCGATGCTAGCACAGGCCTACCCACGTCTTCATCAAGGCATAGGTAAAGCCTACCCTAACGTTAATCTTCATGTGTTGTCTGAGTCGCTGCAGCCCATGCCCATTGGTGCGCCGGGTGAGTTATATATTTCAGGCCTTGGGGTTGCCCGGGGTTACTTAAACCGCCCTGAACTCAATGCTGAGCGCTTTATTGATAATCCATTTAGTCACGACCCCGCCCATAGCAAGCTGTACAAAACCGGTGACCTTGCCCGCTTCCTAGACAACGGCGACTTGGTGTATCTCGGTCGTAACGATGAGCAGGTGAAAATTCGTGGTTATCGTGTCGAACTAGGCGAGATTGCCGCTGCTATTGTCGACCAACAAGGCGTACAAAACGCAGTGGTGATTGACGTGCCTGCACCGCAAGGCAAAGCGCTGGCCGCTTATCTTGTCGCAGAGCCTGACCTTGAAATTACCGAGGTAAAGCTCGCCCTAAGTGCTGCTTTACCTGAATACATGGTGCCCAGTCACTTTACTCTAATCGAGCATATTCCACTCACGGGTAACGGTAAGCTTGACCGCAAAGCACTCCCCGTGCCAGAGCTTCAGGCTGACAACCTCTATGTGGCACCACGCAATGCCTTAGAGACCCAGCTTTGTGAGATTTGGCAACAGGTACTTGGCCTAGAACAAGTGGGGATTGAAGATAATTTCTTCAGTATCGGGGGGGACTCTATCTCGGCTATCCGGTTGATGAATGCGTGTAATAAAGCACTGGATTTAAACATCCCAATTTCAGCCTTGTTTGAGCATACCCATATTGCCGCAATCGTCGACAACTTAGAGACGCTGAGCGTGGATATCGAGATTAAAGCAGACTCCGGATCACAACAAGAACAAACTAATAGCATGAGGATTTAACCATGTTGTCATTGCTCGCTGAACTGAAAGATCACAATCTCTCAATCTGGTTGCAAGACGGCGGACTAGAGCTGTCATTTGGCGCGCAAGCGCCAGATGCTGCGCTTGTTGCAAAGTTAAAGTCAAACAAAACGCAGCTAATGGATTACCTTGAAGCAAAAGCAATTTTTTCAAAGGATGCGTTTAATACACTGCCAGAATTAAACCGCTATCCGCTTTCGTTTGCGCAAGAGCGTTTACTCTTTATCGAACGGTTAGAAAATGGCACCAACGCTTATCATATTCCGTTTTTGGTTAAACTCGCTGAGCACACCGAGCTTGCACACTTAGAACAGGCGTTGAATATCGTGTTAGATAGGCACGAAATCCTTCGCAGTGTCTATCGTCAAGACGAGCAAGGCCTCGACTATCAAGAAGTGTTGAGCGCTTGTATTGAGATTACGCCTAGCCCTGTGGCTGACTTAGCTGCGCTTAATACGGCTGTTAAACAAGCGATCAGTACACCATTTGACTTAGCCAATGAGCCTATGTTCAAGGTTTGCTGTTGGACATTAGACGCTGAACGTTACGTGCTATTTATGTGGCACCATATTGCGTTTGATGGCTGGTCCACCGAAATCTTTATGCGTGAGCTACACCAAGCCTATTTTATGCTAGCTTCAGGCAAAACGCCTGAGCTACCAGCGCTTGAGTTACAGTACCAAGATTACGCAAGGTGGCAGCGCGAGTATCTCAGCGGCGATACCTTAACTAAGCTTTTAGACCACTGGACTGATGCACTTGCAGGTGCTGAGCAGCTTGAATTACATTCGCCACTACCAAGGCCAAATGAATATCAATATCACGGTGCCGACCACCGTATTCATTTGGGTCAGGAACGAAGCGAAGCCCTCAAGGCCATAGCCAAAACGCAACAAACCAGTCTTTATGTAGTACTGCTCAGCAGCTGGGCATTGACATTACAAGCAACCAGCGGTCAGTCAGATTTAGTCATAGGTACGCCATCTGACAACCGTCACCTAAGCCAGACACAAAATCTTATTGGCTTTTTGGTCAATAGCTTAGCCCTGCCAGTTCATATTGATAACGCACTCGACTTTAATACCTTAATCCAACAAGTGCACCAAACCTTAAAAGCGGCAAAGGCGCACCAAGATCTGCCATTTGATAAATTGGTCGACGCCCTAAAATTACAACGGGATCCGTCTCGCCACCCGCTATTTCAAATGATGTTTGCGCTTGAGCAATTTAAAAATAACAGCGACGACAGCAGCCAACAGCTGTTTACGCCTGTGGATGAGTCACAAGTAAAAGCGCTACATAAAGTGGCTAAGTTCGACATTAGTTTACTGCTACAAAATGGTGACGAAGAAGTATTTGGTGATATTAACTATGCCACCGCGCTATTTCCAAGTGACTGGATCGCAACTCTTGCTGAGCGCTTTATCAATATTATCGATCAGGTGATCGCCAGAACCGCACAGCCACTTGCAAAAGTAGCCCTACAAAATAGAACTGAGACTGACACACTCCGTGCTTGGCACAACAACGCCGAGTCGTTTGCTACCGACAAAGATCTGGCCAGCTTAGTAGAGCAGCACGCCGCTAACACCCCAGAGCAAGCGGCCATGTTAACCAGCAGCGGTGAAACGCTGTCTTATGCCGAAGTGAACGGTAAAGCTAATGCCCTTGCGAAGCAAATCATTGCTCAGCACCCCAAAGCCCAAGCTGGCCTATTGCCTGCCGATACCCCTATCGCCCTCTACTTTTCTCGCAGTAGCGAGATGCTTATTGCTATTTTGGCCGTGCTCAAAGCCGGTGGTGCCTATGTGCCTGTTTCACCAGATTACCCCGAAGCTCGGGTTGAGTTTATTTTAACCGACACCAACACCGACTTAGTGCTAACCCAGGAAAGCCACTTGCCATCACTTAACCCTGTGCTTGGAAAAGCGGCGGCGCTCGGCGTGAAGGCGCTCGGCGTAAACACCCATGCGCTTGCGGTGGAGCATGAGAACTTAGTGCGTCCAACGGCCTTGGCTAACTTGGCTTATATCATCTACACCTCAGGGACAACCGGACAACCAAAAGGTGTGATGCTCACGCAGCACAATGTGCTTTACTATCTTCACGCCTTAACCCGCCAGTTAGGTGACAAGTATCGTAATATCGACTTTTCTTCTAACTACTGTTTTGACCTGTCGGTGACCACCACCTTATGCCCGCTCCTTGCTGGACAAACGGTGTGTGTCTATGAAGGCGATATTCTTGATGCCGCCGCTTTTAGAGCTCACCTACATGCCGCGAACGTTGGCTTTGTGAAAACCACACCGAGTCTTGCCATGGCGCTATTGCCTGGCAGCGACGCACAAGTCGATGCCCTAATGCTCGGTGGTGAGGCGTTGACCGACCAGGCCATTGATGCGTTAAGCGGCCATGTGAACGCTATTTTCGATGAATATGGCCCAACGGAAGCCACCGTCGGTGCGATGCTCGCGCAGGCCTATCCTCGCCTTCATCAAGGCATAGGTAAAGCCTACCCTAACGTTAATCTTCATGTGTTGTCTGAGTCGCTGCAGCCCATGCCCATTGGTGCGCCGGGTGAGTTATATATTTCAGGTCTTGGGGTTGCCCGGGGTTACTTAAACCGCCCTGAACTCAATGCTGAGCGCTTTATTGATAATCCATTTAGTCACGACCCCGCCCATAGCAAGCTGTACAAAACCGGTGACCTTGCCCGCTTCCTAGACAACGGCGACTTGGTGTATCTCGGTCGTAACGATGAGCAGGTGAAAATTCGTGGTTATCGTGTCGAACTAGGCGAGATTGCCGCTGCTATTGTCGACCAACAAGGCGTACAAAACGCTGTGGTGATTGACGTGCCTGCACCGCAAGGCAAAGCGCTGGCCGCTTATCTTGTCGCAGAGCCTGACCTTGAAATTACCGAGTTAAAGCTCGCCCTAAGTGCTGCTTTACCTGAATACATGGTGCCCAGTCACTTTACTCTAATCGAGCATATTCCACTCACGGGTAACGGTAAGCTTGACCGCAAAGCACTCCCCGTGCCAGAGCTTCAAGCCGACAACCTCTATGTGGCACCGCGCAATGCCTTAGAGACCCAACTTTGTGAGATTTGGCAACAGGTACTTGGCCTTGAGCAAGTGGGGATTGAGGATAATTTCTTCCAAATCGGCGGCGATTCAATTGTCAGTATTCAGCTGGTTTCACGCTTAAGAGAAGCAGGATTAACGGTACAAGTTAAAGAAATATTTGCCGCCCCAACTCCCGCGCGGCTGGCAAAGCTTATCAGTGCGAATGGCGACAAGAAGGTTACGATAAAAACCGAACAAGGCCAGCTTGAAGGCGAGTTCGATCTACTGCCTATCCAGCAGTGGTTCTTCGCAAATCAGTTTGCTAACCCCGCACACTTTGCCCAAACTTTTGCCACTGTAATGCCAAGCGCAATCAGTGATGAGAGATTAGTTGAGCTATTGTCCGAGCTTGCTGAGCAACATGATGTGCTACGCCTTGTTTTCAATCAAAAGACGGCGCACATTACCCAGCAGTACCAACAAAATAATACCATGGCACCTCTAGTTAAACTTGATGCAGACACACTTAGTGACGACGAGCTTGCCAAGCAATTAACTCGCTTGCAGTCACAGTTTGAGTTAAATTCAGGCCCTTTATGGCAGCCAATTCGTGTCAAACGCCAAAGCCAAGATGTATTGGTACTGGCCTTCCACCACCTGATCATTGACTTTGTCTCTTGGCGGATCCTAATTGAGGATTTAAATAGCCTTTATCAAGGCAAAAAATTGGCGCAAAAAACCTCAAGCTATCGTCAATGGGTTGAGACCTTAGCCCAATATGCACATGTTCAAGCCGAACAAATCGATTACTGGCAAGAAGTACTTGATACTTGTCAAACACACTTAACAGCGAAGAACACACCGACAAACCAAGTGATTAAACTTGACTCTGCATTTACACAAACGTTGCTGTTTGACGCTAATCAAGGATATCACACAGAGCCTCGAGACCTTGTCGTCGCCGCGCTGTCCCTAACTCTAGCTCATATCACTGGTAGTAATGATCAGGTTATTGCGCTTGAAGGACATGGTCGTGAACACATCGCCGAAGATATAGATCATTCACGCACCGTAGGCTGGTTTACGTCATTATATCCACTAGCACTCCATGCGGGTTCTAGTCTCGAAAGCGCTATAGTCAATGCCAAAGAGCAGCTGCGTAAATTGCCAGACAATGGCGTTGGTTTTGGTCAATTCTATTTTTCCAAACAAGTGACGGGGACTTTACCAACCGTTGCATTCAACTATTTAGGCCAAATCGGTGGCACAAAAACGCAGCAACCCAGTGGTGACTTCTACTTGACCGAAGCCATTACAGGTCAATCAGTCGCAAGCGAAAATAATGGCCATTACGTTCTTGATATCAACGCGGCTATTATTCATGGTCAGCTTGTCTTAAATTGCACCACGGCATTGTCTGAAACCGAATTTGCCCTATTCCAAAGTCAGTTCACTGCCAGTCTACAAGCGGTGCTGGACACGGCATTACATACCAAAGCGCTTGGCGCCAAACAAACGCCGAGCGACTATAACCTGACAGGCGTCAGCTTCGCCCACTTAGATACACTGCGCACACGTTACGACCTAGCCGCGGTTTATCCCGCAACAAACTTGCAGCAAGGTTTTATTTTCCACCAGCTTAATAGTCCAGAAGATACCGCCTATCGGGTGCAGTCACAGATGCAGTATTTCGATAAAATTGACACTGCGCTTTACTGTCGTGCGTGGCAACTAACCTCGCTGCAATATCCAGCGCTGCGCTGTGCTTTTGATGTTGAAGAAACCATGCTGCAACTTATCGTGGATCACACCTGTGTTGATGAAGATAACTTTAGCGTGATTGATATCAGTCAATATTCAAAAGCAGAACAACAAGCACACATAGAAAAGCTTGCAAACCAAGTGCTAAATCAGCCATTTAATTTTGCAAGACCGGGGTTATTTACACTGCATTTGGTAAAACGCGGTGAAGCGCATTATCACCTAATAAAAACAGAGCATCACAGCATTTGTGATGGCTGGAGTGGCCCGTTAGTTATGCAGACCGTTCACCAGAACTATACGCAATTACTACAAGGTCGAGAACCTGTTTTACAGGTGGATAACGCCTATTTAGATGCCCATGCCTACCTAAGAGATAATCAGGCCGCCACCAAAGCATTTTGGCAATATCATGTCGCTGATTTATCACAAGCAAACGATCTTAACACCCTGTTTAGTCACTCAACAGATTTAGAAACGCTCCGTCATAATCATGATCCGCAGGCGCTGTATTTTGCTCTACCAAGCGAGACATTAAGTAAGTTGCAGCAAGCGTGTCAGCAACATTCTGTCACGCTCAATGCTGCGGTACAATTTGCCTGGCATAAGCTTATCCAAATCTATACTCGCGACGAATTTACTTTAGTAGGTACAACTATCGCAGGTCGTGACTTACCAATTGACGGCATAGAGCAAAGTGTTGGAGCTTACATCAATACGCTACCGCTTTATCTTGATTGGCCTACAGATGCTACCATCGCGCAACAACTCGAGAAGATCCAAACTGCCATTTTGGACTTAAATAGCCATGCGAATGTGTCACTCGCGTCACTGCAACAAGGTGGTAATCGGCTATTCCAAAGCCTAGTCGTTTTCGAAAACTACCCAAGCCTTGAAAATGAACAAGCAGAGGCACAACAAGCTCGCTGGCAGTTTGACGCAGCACCAGAGCAAGTTGAATACCCACTTGCATTGATAGCAAAGGAGCAAGGAGAGTTGCAACTCGAGCTGATGTACGACGCCAGCTTGCTTTCGCCTGCACGTGCCGCACAACTGCAATCTCAACTGCTACTTATCCTCAAGCAAGTCGCTGACAATACTCTCTTACCTCATCAACACATTGAAATTGCCAATACAGTGGAAAAGGCCCGTATTCTCAACGAGTGGAATGAAACCGAGCTCGAGTCATGTGGCTTCGAGAACTTCAACGACTTATTTAGTGAAAAAGTCGCCGTATTCCCGGATGCAACCGCTGTGGTCTGGCAAGATGAATCACTAAGCTATCAAGCACTCGACCGCCAGGCTTGCCAGCTTGCCCAGCAATTATTGGTGATTAAGGCTGAGATTTACGGCAACGAGTATCAAGGTGATTTCCCAGTCTTATTACTGCATGAAA
The DNA here is from genome assembly GCF_021530695.1 of Pseudoalteromonas sp. OF5H-5. NCBI lineage: Bacteria > Pseudomonadati > Pseudomonadota > Gammaproteobacteria > Alteromonadales > Pseudoalteromonadaceae > Pseudoalteromonas > Pseudoalteromonas sp. OF5H-5. Next base: position 71,543 of record NZ_JAKGBF010000020.1, on the reverse strand, counting down.
AACAGTTGGATTCTATCGTTGCGATCCTCGCTATTCTTAAAGCAGGCGGTGGTTATGTTCCTGTATCACCGGAATTTCCTGACTCAAGAATTGAATATATTGCCAAGGACTGTGGTGCGAAAATTGTGGTCACCCAATCGGGATTAATGGATAGAGTTGCGAGTACAACACTTGCCTCACTGACACATGTACTCAGCGATGCATCAATGGAGGAAACAAGCTTAGACCAATCGGTATCGGTGAGCACGTCTGATTTGGCTTATATTATCTATACCTCTGGTACCACAGGTAACCCTAAAGGCGTAGAAATCAACCATGCGGCACTATTAAACTATGCCACTGACGACCACTTTATCGATCCCACACGACTGAGCAAGGTCCTTAGCTTATCGAGTATTAGCTTCGACGCGTTTATTTTTGACTGCTTTGTCACACTCAGTAATGGCGCAGCACTACACCTGATAGATAAACAGACTCAACTTGATCCAGAACGACTGATTGAATACTGCCAAGCACAGCAGATTGATACGTGTTTTGTAACCACTGCGCTATTTAATCGTTTAGCTAACGAAGACTTCTTCTTACACGCCGGACTTAAACAGATTAATTTTGGTGGAGAGGCAGTCGACTTAGCTATGGTTGAGCGAGTAAAGCATCAAGCGCCAGAGCTGATGCTTTACCACGCCTATGGCCCAACAGAGACCACCGTTTATGCTACTTGCTGCTTACTCAACACTGTAAATCACGGAGCACCTATTGGCCGTGCCATTGCCAATAAATCTGCCTACGTGTTGTCGCCTGCTGGCAAAATACTTCCACCGGGCGTGGCAGGAGAGCTTTATATTGGCGGCGCGGGTATGGCAAGACGCTATTTACACCGGTCAGATTTAACCGAACAAGCATTCTTAGTTAATCCATTCGCATCGGATAGGTATCTCGCAAGCGGTTGGAACAAAATGTATAAAACAGGAGATTTGGTTAAATGGCGTGAAGATGGCTTATTAGAGTATGTTGGTCGTAATGATTTCCAGGTGAAAATTCGTGGTTACCGCATCGAACTTGGCGAGATTGAAACTGCAATTAAGCAACAACCGCAAATTCATACTGCGTTTGTAAACGTGAATGAACAAGATGGGATTAAACGTATCGTGGCCTATTTGGTCATGGCAAATACTGAGTCACTGGATGAGGCGAAGCTCAAGCAAACACTCTCTCACATGCTGCCGAGTTATATGCTGCCAAGTGCCTACGTCACATTAGACGCCCTACCCGTTACGGTTAATGGCAAGATTGATGCCCGAGCACTACCGCAGCCCGATTTTAGCCAAACTGAGACCCTCCATGCTCCAAACACAGAACTGGAGCGGCATATCGCTAAAATCTGGTGTGCTGTTTTGGGGATTAAGCAGGTTGGCTTGGAAGATAACTTCTTCCATATCGGTGGGGACTCAATTATGAGTATTCAGCTCATGTCGGCTCTCAAACGTGCTGGCTATTCGCTGTCGACCAAAGACATATTTACGTATCCAACCCTAGAAGCGCTTTGTGCATTTTTGGCAAATAATGAACAGGTAGAAATTGTGGCTGAACAAGGTGAGCTCAGCGGAGAAATCAAGTTATTACCTATCCAGCAATGGTTCCTCAACTCCCACTACCGTCATAAAGCGCATTTTAATCAGTCGGTCATGCTCGCACTTCCGCACAATACCGCGCTAGATACTTTGGAGCGTGCACTCGTGCAGCTGCATCAACAACATGACATGTTGCGTGCTCAGTTTAGCAAAACCGAGACTTGGCAATCCCAATATCAAAGTATTGAAGCGTGCCCAGCACCAAAGCTTATCCATCTGGACACCTTGGGGCTTGATGAGCAGCAAACTGGACTGGCGTTGAGCAAAATACACGCCCGTTTTGAACTCGGTTCAGGTGCTTTGTGGCAACCGGTTTTACTCAGCGATGATACGCCGCTAACTAGACTCGTACTTATCGTTCACCACCTTGTGATTGATGGTGTTTCGTGGCGTATTTTGGTCGAAGACTTAAGCCGCTTGCTACAAGGCGACACCTTAAGCGACAAAACCAGCAGTTATCGCCAATGGTCAGACGTTGTGGCCCAGCATCCTTTTGAACAACAAATACCGTATTGGCAAAACGTGCTAAGCACACAACAAAACATACCTTACGGTAAATCACAACAGCGTCTTACGCATCAATTTGATACTCAGCTTACTGAGCAATTGCTACGCCTTGCTCCTGCTGGATTTAACACAGAAATCAATGATCTCTTAATGAGTGCGTTTACTCGGGCTTGGTGCAATACCTTTGCTACAAACTATTGCCACCTCACGTTAGAAGGCCACGGCCGAGAACATCTGAGTGACCATATTGATACGTCAAGAACACTAGGCTGGTTTACTAGTATGTTTCCGGTTGCTCTGAAAAATGACACGGATTTATCGACGCTGATTATTCAAAGCAAAGAAACGCTTCGTGCCATTCCAGATAAAGGTTTAGGCTTCAGCGAATTGGTCAGACGTGGGGAATTTTCCTTCAGCCAATTACCTAAAGTTAGCTTTAATTACTTGGGACAACTTGATAGCAACAATGATGCACAAGATCAGGGCATACGAATGCTAAATGCACACTCAGGCGATGCCAGTAGCAAGGATAATCAGGATGAAATGGCACTCATCGTTAATGCCGAAGTGCGTCAAATGAAACTGCAAGTGAGCATTGCAAGTCAGTTAGATGAGACGCAAACCACCGCATTCATAGAGCAGTTCGATGCTGCCCTTCGAGCCGTCGTTTCACATTCGATTACAGCAGCAAGCCCCCAAGGCATAAAAACCCTAAGCGATATTGAGATCGGCGTATTGGTGAATGAAGCCGATGCTCCTATTGAATGGTTTTTCTTCCCTCCGGGTGGCGGTGGTGCTGAGAGTTACTTGCAATCCATTGCTCCCAAGATTTCCGCGCCTTGTTATTGCTTCAATAACATCTATGCCGCACAGGAAAAACCAAAGGGCTCGCTCGCCTATGACTATTATCAGTTCCAAACATTGGCGTTGCAGTATGCTATTCATCTTAAAAAGCTAAAGCCTAGTGGTCCTTATCGGATTTTTGGTTGGAGTTTTGGCGCAACGCTGGCACTTGAGGTTGCCAAACTGCTGCAAAATGAGGGGGACACAGTCGAACACTTGGTGTTCGTCGACCCTTGTTTTGACTATGCCGCGATGCATGATGAAGTTTTTGCTCTACACCCAGAGTTCAGTCATCTTGAGCCCGATAGAATTAATTATCACTACCAAAATGATCCGGCATTTTCTAGCACCGCAAAGGTGACGCTATTTAGTGCTGGTTGTGCGGTTGAAGTGGCTCAGTCGGATAGCCTAGAGTTGCAACTTTCCAGTCATATAATCAACCGATACCTTGATAAGAATCAAAATCTTATCGAAGAAGCAATGCAACCCAGTCAGGTTCAAGTGTTCACCATGAAAGGGTCGCACAACAGTTGGGTAAAAACACCGGAAGACTTAATAAAAATGTCAGAAATTATGAACACTCTTTAACATTTTATTCGTTAATATAATGTTAAATTAGATTTTCTAGAGTGAGGCATTAAAGGGAGCTCCCCTCTTCACTCTAGGATTAATTAATTGCCACATTTTCTCACAATATATGATTAAGGAATTACAAAATGGCTAAGGAAAATGTAGATGTACTTATTATCGGCGCTGGACCTGCTGGGACAATGACCGCTGCAAAGCTAATTCAAGCAGGGTTAACCGTGAAGATCGTTGAACGTAGCCACTTTCCACGCTATGTTATCGGTGAAAGTCTTCTACCACAAAGTATGCAGCATTTAGAAGATGCTGGATTTATGGATGCGTTAGTCGCACGCAATTACCAAAAGAAAATCGGTGCTAATTTTAAACAAGATGACTTCCAAGAGTTTTTCGATTTCTCTAAAAATTACACCGACGGCTGGACATGGACATGGCAAGTTCCAAGAGATGACTTTGACAATGTACTGGCTGAAGAAGTGCAAAAAATGGGTGCCCCCATCGAATTTGGCACTTCCGTAGTCGATGCCAACATGGATCTAGAAAAACCTATCATTAAGGTAGTCAATGAGGCTGGCGACGAGCAGGAGATCCAAGCCAAATTTGTTGTTGACTCAAGCGGCTATGGCCGAGTACTAGCAAATCTACTTGACTTAAATGAACCTTCGTCAGCACCGACTCGGGCAACTTTGTTCGCGCAATTTAAACCAGCTGATGGCATAGAAACTGGGGCTGAAAACAATAAAGTAACGATTCTGGTTCACGAAGAGGATGTATGGGTTTGGCTAATACCTTTCTCTGACGGTCGTGTTTCAGTCGGCTTTGTTGGTAACCCTGAGTATTTGGAAAGTGCAGAAGGCGATGCTAAAGCGCGCTTTTTAACCTACCTTGCTCGCGATCAACATGCCTCTGCAATGTTGGAAGGAATGGCGCTGTGTATGGAACCAAAGGAGATCAAAGGCTACTCTAAAGGTATCAAACAACTGTTTGGTAAAAACTTTGTCCTAACCGGTAACGCCAGCGAATTTATTGACCCCGTATTTTCAGCCGGTGTTATGTTTGCCATTGAGTCAGGCGCACGCGCTGCTGATCTCATTGTTGCGCAGTTAAATGGCGAAGAAGCAAATTGGCAGCAAGAATATGAAGCGCATATGCTTAAAGGGATTGCTGTCATGCGCACCTATATTGAAGGCTGGTACGACGGGCGCTTGCGCCGTTTATTTTTCTCAAACAACAAGCCTGAAAAAATTAAGAGCCAAATCACTTCTGTGCTTGCGGGTTATGTATGGGATGAGACTAACCCATTTGTGAACCGCAGCGAGAAAACTTTGAACTTGCTATCTGATCTCCATAACAACCCTGAAATGGCGTGATTTTAGCTTTTGAGACCGGCGTGGGAATAGCTTCTCACGCCACATAATATACTAACAAAGATGCGTTTCAGTAGTAGTGAAAGTAGTTGTGCGATGCCTATAGTCTCCCTTATTTGCGATTAAACAAAGTGGGAAATTTTGTTGTAGGCCGACCATAGATGTGGCACTTGGCGCTTTAAAGGACTTAGACAATGAAAACTAACTTTGTATACACTGCTGCACTTTCAGCGTTATTAACAGGCACTGCACTTGCAACTCCCGCACAGGCCTCAGAATATAAAACAATTCTAATTCATGGCTTTCAAGCGGACCAACTTAACCGCCCTAACAGCACCAATGTCGAACTTGAAGGTGAAGAATACTGGTCATCTTTTTGGATAAACCACGCTGATGAGCGTATTGATTGGCCTTCTTATGAGCGTTTGCAAGGCAAAATCGCAACAGATTATATTTGGCCAAAGCTAAAAGCATTTGCAGAAAATGGCACTTGTAATCCTGGCTGTGTCTTTGTTACCCACTCAACGGGTGATTTAGTCGCGCGCTATATCTTAGATAACCAAGCAACTTGGCTTGAAAATGCGGGCCTTCAACCACTTAATATCGTTGCTACTTTTGACCTTGCAGGCGCGGGTGGCGGAAGCGAACTCGCAGACACAGCTATCAACGCTGCGACTTCTGGTGGTGTAGTAGGTGAACTAACTCGCCAAGCAGTTGAGGCATGGCTGGGCAGCATGCCTGAAGAGTTTGGTATCATGTGGGATTTAAAAGTAAATAATGCGCGACAAGTTGCTCAGTATCCGAGTGACAATGCGCCTCGCCTACGCTTTGTTGCTGATGCAAGCGACTATTACGGCCTAACTTCAGGCTTCTTACCAGGTAACGACGATGGTGTTGTATCAACGCACTCTTCTTGTGGTGCATCAGCAAAAGGTGACTTTGGTAGTTGTAGTACAAGCGTTGCTATCAACGGTCAGTTAGCCTCCCAAGATGATGCAGTAACTAGCTTTATGCCATATCACTATCCACTACTAATGAGCGCGGAATATAGCCACGGTAACCTGCCAGATGCTGGATACCAAGGCAAAGTAACAGCGGCTCGTACTCAGTTTAACGCGGGTTATAAAACGATTAGCTACAACACCTATGAAGAAACAACGGGTAGCTGGTTTTGGAAAAAAACTTACCGTTATGTTAGCGAGTCTAACTCACAAAGTTTTTCACAGTTAATACTAAACTCACTGTAACTTAACGGTTATTTTGCTAATTTCTATACCCAAGGAACTGCTCCATGCAGTTCCTTATATTAACCGAGTATTGCTATGAAAAAGTTTTTGTTGATTAGCGCCATTCTTATTGTGATCTGTATCACTGCAGGATATTTTGCCTTGCAGCGCGAAGCTCTGCCCTCACCTGAGTTAGCAGCAACACCACAAGTCACCACACCTATTTTGACACCACCAACAACACCACCAGTCACACCTAAAACTGCGATAACACAAAAACAATCACTGATCGAATCGCTACCACTGGCACAAGCTGCGCAATCAGCTGCGGCACACTATGAATATACTATTTCTCTACCGCCTTATTCACAGCCCCTTGGCAAAGGTGATTTTGATAGGCTCAATCCAAATCATTTCTATGCCATCGAAATGCCAATTGAAGAAAACAACGAACAAGTGTCTTTGTCGCTGAATCAATATCGCTTTGTACACCCCGCTACTATCGAGATAAGTTTATCTGGTAGTCAATTTTCTAATGCAACCGCAACGATACTTGACCCTACATCGCAGCAAACCTTATCTACCACCCGCCTCAAAGAGTCTAATGGTATTTGGCTTGGTGCAATCGATGGCGAGACAACATGGCCTCAAGAGCTGAATGTTGTTGTGCGTGCTAAACCAAACTCGGCTAAGGCCGTTGCATTAACAGCAAGTATCCGCTATTACCAGCCCAGCGCCACACTGCTCGCCATTGCTGAACCTTACCCCGAGCAAGCTGACTTGATAATTCCATTGCAACTTGAAGTAAAGCAAAGTGGTACTTATCGTATCCGTGCAAACCTATTTACTCCCGATGGCACACCAATCAGTCATTTGGTTGAAAAGCAAAAGTTAAGCGAAGGGAAACAGGTATTCAACTTAAAAGCACATCAGTCGGTGCTTGCTCCTTTTTCAGCTAAATCCGGCCCATCCCAGTTCACGTTAAAGACATTTGTGATTGAGAGAATGTCGCCAATGCCGGGAGAGCTTGCGCAGTTTGGTGATAGCAAAATAACCGAATACCACATCACTGATTTCTACTTTGACGCACTGGAGAAGCGCCCATATCAGCCCTCGGCTGCCGAGCGTCAACGTCTGGGTTACTTGCAAAAAATGGCAGGTAAGTAAAGTAACTAACCTTTGATTCGGATAATTAGCATAAAAACAAACGGTGACCCTTTTTAGGTCACCGAGTTAGCTAAGCTATATCGCTTCAGCCGTCGTCTTGGGCTTTAGCTCAGCAATACGATAAAAACCAAGTGCGGTGATAGATACTAAGGTCATGATGATAAACAGCATCATACCGGAGTAAAAATCTAAAATAAGCCCACCTAAAATGGGCGCTAATGCATACCCCAATGAACATAAGCCAGCAGCACCAAAATAGCTAGCTTTCAGGTTATCTGGTGCCAACCTGTCAATATAGACATTGATGTTAGTAAACATAATTGCTTCGCTCAGACTCAACACCATCATGGCTGCAATCCATCCCCAAATATTGTGTACATCATTCAAGGCCATCATGACTTGTGAAATAATCAATATCACACCACCCGCATAAAGCCTATTTTCAATGCGCCAATTACGCATCAGATGTAGTAATGGAAACTGACAAACGATGATCACACTAGAATTTGCGATGATTAAGCTAGAAATTAGCCAAGCTAGATCGGGGACCTCTGCACGCGTCAAATACTGCACTAAGCTAGAGTCACATTGCGCATAAACCAAATACACTAAAGTTGTAGCGATGAGCACAATTAAAAAAACTTTATCTTTTCGTAAGATCCTCAGCCACTTTGCAAACTTGGGTACCGACTGAGCGGCAGACTGCAAAGCGAAAGTCTGCGCTTCACTCAGTTTAGGTCTAAAGTAAAGCAGCGCGAGCAACAAACCAATATACGAAATGCCAGTATAGATAAAGCTAAACTGCTCACCATTAAGCCCCGCCCATAGCCCGTACAATGGTCCTAAAGCCGCTCCCACATTCACGAGAAAATAGAGTAAATGCAGTGCAAGCTCTCTGTCTTTTGCGTCGGCAAGTTCTTCAGTAAGTAACGCTTTACTAGGCGCATCCCAAAGCGTCCTAGGTAGACAAGCTAAAAACACTGAGGTTGCAAACAACCACAACGACTCAGCCACAGCCAACAGAGAAAAAGAAATCACACCAACAAACACTGCCGTGTAGAGCATTTTGGTGCGACCAAAGCGATCAGCGAGATTCCCCGTATAAAACCCCAAAAATACGGCGAAAGTCGCTGACACCGTCAGCAATAAACCGACCTCTGTTGCACTCAGTCCATAATTTTCGTAAAGAATAACAGCCAAAAAAGGCCATACCATGTAGTAACTAGCGCGAACGAAAAAGTTACCAACAAGCATTACCCAAACTAAAGGTGTAAAGCGCTTTAACCGCTCAATTGCAGAGCTATTCTCCATTGATGTTCCTTGATTATTATTGGTTTACACAGAACCCTAATTCCTAAACCTTAGTTTAGGTCAAGCGTTTAACTGCATTCTATTATCTTGGATACTGGAATTTTATGAAGAAAAAATTTCATCCTTGAAATCACAAAGGGAGATAAAACTAACTCAATGAAATTAAGCGTTAAAACCGCTTAACGTAGAACACATTAAAAAAGTCAAGACCGGGGTTGTGGTCGCTCAAACCAGCATTAGAATAATGTAGATATCGGATCCCAACTTTAGTACTGGGGTTCAAATTAACACTAAGTCCAATGCGGTCTTCAAACTGATAGTGAACACCAATGTCTTTACCCGCAAATCGAGTATCACTGACGTAGGTCATGCCAATTCCAAACTCAAAATTTACCGGCTTTCCAGCAAACTCATTCAGTGGAACACTAAGCACTGGTGACAATGCAATAGCAAACGTCGTGTCTGAGCGTTTTGGTTTGCCGTATTCCCAATAGTTGGTGCTCAGCTCAAAATAAACATAGGCACCTTCTCCAAAACCATAATCCGCTAAACTATAATGCAAGGGACGATACCCAAGCCGCAGTCCTTTTACATCCCCCTCTCCCATCACATAATCAACTGCAACTTCACTAGCATGTGAGTAAGTAGACACAAACAACATAAGCAAGAATAAAACTAAGCGCATAACGACTCCTCTACAACAAGAGCAATTCTACGCCGTTATTTAATTCTTAAAAGACACCAAAAGACCATATAATAATTGCCATTTAAGCACCAATTTGAAGTTTTAATCGGTACATTAATTTAACTAAAACCAATAACAAATTATGAGTTATACTATTAAAAACGATCTTGAGAATGTGGTATGCAGTATATAATTGGGAGCGTTATAGGGATATTTAGTGTATTCAGTGCCTTAGCCGCAGCACCAACAAAAGTAGATATCTATACCGAGCATTTTCCTCCGTACCAGATAGAGCAAAAGAACGGCACCATTACTGGGCTTGCCACTGATATCGTGCGCCTCATTATGTGGGAAGCAGAGCTAAGCTATCAAATTTATATGTTGCCTTGGACTCGCGCAAAAGCCTTCTCCAAAAAATCCCCCTACTCATTGCTCTACTCGATCGCCAGAACGGAGCAACGTGAAGAAAACCATATCTGGATTGCGCCACTTTGTGAGCTAAAGGTCGCCTTTTATAAGCGTGCTGATATTGCCGATCAGCAGGTGTGGGAAATATGGAAAATCAAACAACATGTTGTCGCTGTTGCGGCTGATCAGCTCTCCGAAAACTATTTAAAAGCACAAGGCTTTGTCGCCGATAAGAATATGCTATCAGTAACCAGTTTTAGTCGTGCAGGTGAGCTGCTTGAAAGAGGCAGAATAGACTTTATTTTTGGTGCCGAAAACTTTGTAGATAGAATGGCTGCTAGAATGGGTTTAGTGGAGCAATGGGACAAAGTTCTAGAAGTCCCTGAGTTAAGTAAAACCCTCTATTTAACCGCCAACCCGAGCGCCCCTCCAGAGTATATAAATCGGCTACGCGCCGCCGCTGAACGGGTGCAGATGCAACGCAAAAAGGTTGATGTCGGCTGCCCCATTGACGAGTAATTCATCGTTTGCTACTGAACTTTGTACGTCGCTGTGATAGCATTTTCAAAATTGTATACTTTATTCAAAAAACAACAAATGAAAGTACTCACAGGAATGTTATTACTCGTGCTCTTTGTAGCATGCGAAACACACGCAAGCCCAAAGATCATCAACGCAGTTTCACGCTTTGGCCACCCTCAGGTGATGAAGCCCGCAGACAAGTTTGGCCATAGTCCCTATTCACCACTGTTTGACAACGGCGCATGGCATGGTCACTTACTTCCTGATAGCGCGGCGGAATTTGGTGGTTTTACGGGTAACGCGATTATCACCGAAGAGTATTTAACCTATTTATTTGAACGTATTGAGCGTCTACAGGTTTTTCACGGTGATATCAAATTGCAATTTGATGCAGCGCAGTACAGCCTACCAGGAGAGCTGGTACAAACGCTCAGACATGAGCTCGCGACGGTGACGATCCGCTTACGCTTTGTTAGCGAGCGCACTTCTCTTATTCAAACCACTATTCATACTAAGCAACGACTTACTTTAAAATTGGACGGCAAATTACTCCACCAACTTAATCAACAACAAGCACTGGACCAACAATACCCTAAGCTCGCACCAACTATGGTTGCCAGCGAAAGTGGGATCAGTACCACTTTTGGTCGTGTTCGCGATCCGTGGGCGCTTCTGACCTCTGGTAGCAACGAGTACTCAATCACCCGCACAATCCCTTTCAAAAATGTGGTGGAAAATGACCGTTATTATAGCGAGACACAAATCTCTGGTGATCTGCAGTTTTATACCGCCATAAGTTATGTCCATAATCAACAGGAACGCATACAAACAGCAAAGGCCGTTGCCGAAATTCTCTCATCCCCAGCTAAGTATTGGCAACGCTCTAAAGCTCGCTGGATGGGCTATTTAGCACGCTATCAAACCTTACCACGAGATAAACAAACATTGGCGATAAAAGCCGTTGAAACCCTCATTGGTAACTGGCGATCTCCTGCAGGGGCAATCGTGTTTGATACCGTATCGCCTTCGGTCACTGCTCGCTGGTTTTCCGGCAATTTAACTTGGCCTTGGGACAGTTGGAAACAAGCGTCAGCGCTGAGACTATTTGCACCAGATTTAGCCAAGGCCAACATTGATGCCGTATTTTCCTATCAAATAGCAGCTAACGATCCTGTGAGACCCCAAGATAAAGGCTTATTACCCGATTTAATTGGTTATAACCTGCCACCAGAACGTGGTGGCGATGGGGGTAATTGGAGCGAACGGAATTCAAAACCCTCGCTGGCCGCTTGGGCGGTGTTGAATACCTACCATGCCAGCAAAGACAAAGCTTGGCTTGCACAAATTTACCCTAAACTTGTCGCCTATCGTGATTGGTGGCTGCGCAACCGTGATCACAACCAAAATGGTATTCCAGAATTTGGTGCAACCATAGATAAACACCATAATAATCAAGCGGGTGAGTTGTTATTTTATCTACATGAAGGAAAGCAAAAGCATGCCCATTTTGGGCTAAAAGCCTATCGCGATGCGCAGGCACAGGGTAAACAGATAAGTATTCCCGCACAGACCGCAGCGTCATGGGAATCTGGAAGAGACGATGCTGCTAACTTTGGTTTTATCTCACCACAGCAGCTTGAGATCTATGTGAAACAAGGTGGCGATGCTAAAGACTGGCAAGTCGAATTTGCTAGCAATATGGATGCCCAAGGCCATCTGCTAGGCTACTCTTTGATGCAAGAGTCGGTTGATGGGGCCAGTTATTTTTATTCTGACACCAAAAACTTGAGTACCATCGCCAATATCTTGGCTAAGCCACAGGAAGCCAAAGCCTTTTCAGCACAAGCAAAGCAAATCGCCGATTATATAAACCGCTGCATGTTCGACGATAACAGCGGATACTACTACGATATTCGCATTGCCGCATCACCGCTTGAAAATGGCTGTGCAGGGAAACCAATCATTGAACGTGGTCGTGGCCCGGAAGGTTGGGCTCCGCTCTTTAATCAGGTCGCAACAGCGTATCATGCTAAACGCGTCTCTGAAGTAATGCTCAGCCCCAGTGAATTCAACACCTATATTCCTCTAGGCTCTGCATCCCAGACCAACCCTGCATTTGGTGCAAACATCTATTGGCGTGGTCGTGTCTGGCTTGACCAATTGTATTTTGGCTTGATGGGACTAAGTTATTATGGTTATGAAACTGAAGCGAACACTTTGCTTGATCGATTTATGCAAAATGCGGATGGTCTGCTGCAAAACGCGCCTATTCGCGAAAACTACAATCCACTCACCGGCGAGCAGCAAGGTGCACCGAACTTTTCATGGAGCGCGGCCCATATTTTGCTGATGATAGAAGCATTTGAGATGGACAAGCCCAAAGCACCAATTAAAGAAGAAAAGCCAGTTTCACAGCAAATCACTACAAACTAGCCGAAAATTTGCTAGCAATTCAGTGATGATCCGTCTACATTTTTTAAATGATACAAAAACAAAATTAGACGGATCGCAATGAGTTGGTTTTACCGTATTTACCATTTTGCCCTAAAGTGCATTGTTATTTTTATCGGGATCCCGAATCCCAAATTACATCAGGGAAAAACGGGGCTGTTAGACGCCATTAAGGCGCTGGGGTTAAAAAATGGAGATAACGTCTTAGTCGTGACCGACCAAGTGCTGCTCAAGCTCAACTTGCATCAGGTTGTGGAAAACACACTACGTGAGTCAGAGTTAGTCACGCATTATTACGCAGATGTTTTACCCAACCCAACCATAACAAACGTTGAAGATGGTCTAAAGGTCTACCAACAGCATCAGTGTAAAGCAATTATCGCGCTTGGCGGTGGCTCGGTACTCGACACGGGCAAGCTGATCGGTGCTCGGGCTGTCAAGCCGAACAAACCGGTGACTAAACTCAAAGGGTTGTTTAAAGTCTTAAAACGCCTACCGCCGAATATCGCGATCCCAACAACCGCAGGAACCGGCTCGGAGACCACCGTTGCCGCCGTTGTTAACGATCCTAGCAATCACGCCAAGTATGCCGCGACTGATTTTTGTTTAGTGCCGCACCATGCCGTATTATTACCGGAATTAACCACAAGTATGCCTGCACATATCACCGCGACTACGGCAATTGATGCACTAACCCACGCCATTGAGGCACTACTGAGCATTAACTGTCTTAAGTTTAGCCGCGGCCGTGCTCTTGAGGCCTGTAGAGCCATCTTTGAATATTTACCCAAAGCACAACGAGACCCACAAAATCTAGAAGCAAGGGCGCAACTACTACTCGCTTCCCATTACGCAGGACAAGCTTTTACCAGAACTTCTGTCGGCTACGTACATGCAATTTCACACCAATTGAGCGCTCAATATGGTACGCCACACGGGCTTGCCAATGCGGTGTTACTCATGCCCGTGCTAACCTGGTATGGCGAGCGCATTAACCAGCAACTCGCGCTCATCGCCAGATACTGTGGATTAACCTCGTTAGACTATCCCGTCGAACGCCAAGCGGATGACCTGTTGGAGCACATCAAGCGCTTATTGCTTGATTTACAGATCCAAACCACGCTCGCCGAAGTACTTCCTGATGATGCCGCGCTACTCGCAGAGCTGGCGCTAAAAGAAGCACATCCAGATTATCCGGTGCCCCATTTTATGGATCCCTGCGCCTGCCAACGCATTATAAAAGGTATCGCTCCTACGCCTTAATAAGCACTTCGTTTAGTGTTTGGACTCAAAGAAATTTAAAATAAACCCAAACTTTTCAAAGCTTTATAAAAAACCATCAAGTAAAAGCACTAAAAACATAAAACCTATTAACGAACAGTTAAAAGTCGACAAACGCAAACAAAAACAATTCTCAATAACAATTTTTAATGCTAGTATGCGCGACTTTTGAAAAGCAAACTGGTGTATTTTGGAACGTTATTACTCAGAAGTATTAAGTTATATCGCTCGTTCAGTGGGGTGCAAAGATAAGGCTCAAAATATAGTCCAAGAGGCGTATACCCGAATACTAAGTTATAAAAGCAGCAATCCAAAGCAGGATAACACGCAAGAGCGCGCGCTGTTTTTTAAAGCCGCAAAAAACATTGTGATTGATCAGTATCGCAAAAATCAAACCGTTGCTGAGCCCGACGACTTCGAATTAGTCGCGCCAAGTTATTATGAGCCTGAGGCTAAGCTTGCAAGTCAACAACAACTGGCATTACTTAATCGAAGTATCGACTCCTTACCCCTAAAAACTAAGCAAGCATTTGTGCTCTATAAATTTAAAAACTTAAGCCAGCCACAAATAGCAGAGCAAATGGGGATATCTGTCAGCATGGTCGAAAAACACTTGGCAACTGCCATGCTCGCTTGCCGTAACGCATTACAAAAACAATAAGAGAATCGCAATGGACCGTCATAATGTATCAATACAGCAGCAAGTAAACCACTGGCTGGAACTCGAAAGGCAAGGGCTCAGTAAAACGCAGCAGCAAGCGCTCAATCGTTGGCTTGGTGAGAACCGTGCGCACCAAACAGCCTATCAAGAAAGTAAACAGATTGAGCGACTGTTATCGCAATTTTCAGATCAAGACATTGCACAATTAGAGAATCCAATTACACACTCGAAGCTTAAATCAAAGACAACTCAGCGGTACTTCGCCATTGCTGCATGCTTTGCACTTTTTGCGTTGAGTTTCTTTGGCTATCAAACGTGGTTCTTTCAAGTAAACAAAGACACCTTTCACGCCAGCTATCAGTCAGCACGAGGCGAATTACGCAATATCTCACTGCCCGACCAATCTCGACTGACCTTAGATGCCAAAACTTCCCTCGCTATTGATTTTGATGGCAATCGGCGTAGTAATAAACTACTCAGTGGACGCGTATTGTTTGACGTTGCCAGTGACAAAAGCCGTCCATTTGTTATCAGCGCCGGTAGCACAAAAATTACCGTATTAGGTACCCGCTTTTCTGTTGATAAAAAACCCAATAGCGTTCGCATTGTGGTGGATCATGGCCGTGTAAACGTGCAAAGCCAAAATCAGCAAATAACGCTGACAAAAGGTCAAATGGCGGTCGTGGACAGTGACGGCATTGTCAAGGCTGAGTTTGATCCAAACCTCAATCTCGTTGATGCGTTTAAGCAAGGACGACTCGTGTTCGACAATACACCACTTAACGAAGCACTTGAGGAATTTAAACGACATCATGCGATAAGTTACACCTTAAGCGCTCAATCAACTGAGCAATTGGTTATTTCGGGTACTTTTGTAGCATCAGAGCTCGAAAGCTTTTTAAACTTACTTCCACATGTTCTCCCTGTAGAAGTTAAAGAGTATAACAATCATATAGTTATAGTTAATTCTCGATGATGAGATAAAAATATTCAAATTTTTATTGAGGAGTTCTCATTCTCATTCGTTTTCATCTTAGGTAATTTATTTGGACGCATAACAATGAGAACTCGCTCTGTTTTAAACACAAGACTCACTCCCTTAGCATTTGCACTCGGGCTTAGCCTGAGCCTGCCTGCAACCGCGCAGAGTCATGTTGCTTTATATCAATTTAATCTTACGCAGCAACCTATTAGCCATACCTTAACGCAGGTAGCTGAAGCTGCGAGTATGAATCTAATTGCCGATGCGAAACTATTAAATGGCCTGCAAGCCCCAGCACTTAAAGGAGAGGTAAGTTTAACCGAGGCACTAGAACGCACACTAAAAGGTAGCCAGCTAACAGCGAGCATTATCGACAACAACATCGTTATTAAAGCGGCGATTAACGGGTCAGCGCCTGTAAAAAGCAAAACCAATAATACTCAGGAAAAGGCAAAGCACAGCCAAACACCAAATCCGCAAGATAATATTGAAGTTATCACGGTCAAAGGCGATAAACTCAATCTTAATCGTGAACAGATTGCTCGAACCAAGGGTTTATCTAACTCGGATATTTTCTCAACGTTTTCTGGTATAGAGGCAAACAATATTCGAAACGAAGCTGGCGCACTTGATATTGGTATTCGCGGCGTGCAAGGCGAAGGTCGAGTGCCGATTTTCATCGACGGTAGTTTGCAATCAACGCACACAAACCGCGGCTATATGGGCTCGTCTGACAGAACCTATATCGATTCAAACTTGATAAGCTCGGTTAATGTCGAAAAAGGCGCATCGGCCAAAGCATCACCTTTCGGCTCAGGTGCAATCGGCGGAACAGTCAATATCCGAACATTGGGCACACAAGATATTCTCCAAGACGGTAAGCATTTTGGCGCTTTAGTTAAGGTAAATACGCATAACAACAATAAAACACCTGAAGTACCAGAGAGCTTCGGCCTGCAAAGTTATTATGAAATCAGCAACCACAATGACACACTCGACTTTGCAGGCGGTGGGTTTACGCTAGCAACCGCTTATCAACAGGATAACTTACAAGCAGTACTCGCTTATAGTAAGAAAAAGGTTGGTAACTACTTCGCTGGTAAAAATAGCTTTGACGACTTTGTTGAAACCGTGGAGTATGTACGTTGGGTGCCTTCAACTGATCATGAGGGGCAATATGACGAAGTAACAGTAGTCGACCAGATCCCACCTCCAGTTAACCAAAATGGCGAAGTCGTCAATACAAGCTTTGAAAGCGACTCATATCTTGCCAAACTAACTTATGCGTTTACGGACGAACAATCATTAGAGGTGAATACACGTTACCATAAGCAAGAAGCGGGAGAAATGCTGGCCACCTACTGGTACAAACAACGAGCCGGTGACACCAAGTTTTGGAAGGTGATCGATGAAAATGGCCAAGAACAATGGATGTCCGAAGAAATTCCAGAAGGCGTAGAAACCATGCCGCAGTGGGCTCCAGGCTCTGCTCTGGTAAACAGTGCCAGTGCGTTATACCGTTTTTTACCGAGTAATAACTCATTAGTCGACCTCAGTGTTAACGTTTGGCGTACCAGCGCAAGGTTACAGCAATATAATGCGCTTGGCAGTAACCTAGGAGCAAATGCGGGGCAATATTTTCACCGTTATAACAATAAGCGTCATGGGATAAGTGCGTTCAATACCTCTGCATTATCGTTGGCAAATACACCGATTACTTTGACGTACGGCCTATCCTGGCAGGTTGAAAAATTAAGCCCTCATAAAGACTGGAAAGATAATTTTAATCGAGACTGGTACCCTGCTGACTTCAATTTAAAAGCCACTTCACGACATGGCAAACAAACAAAACGTGCATTATTCGCCAATGCCAATATCGATCTTGCGCCTGTAGAGTTTGCACTGAACGTAAACCTTCATGACTCGGTCAACGAGGACTATCAAACAGGCGAAAAACTTACATTTGATGCCAAAGCGGATGTGACTGTACAAGCAAATTATCAACTGCTTGATAATACAGTTATTAAAGCCAAATATAGCAACGCATATCGAATGCCAAACCTGTACGAAACAACAGTTTCTAATGAGGTGTTTTCCTACTCTAGTGACTACCCGATCACCCCTGAAAAAACGAAATCGTATGATATTGGCTTTGAGAGTGACTTTAGCAACTTACTCAGCCACGGGGATAAGCTAATTATCTCGGCGGAGTACTTCTACACCAATATTGAAAGTATGTTGGCAACAGGCTTCTTGCCTAAACCCGACGCACCTTCATGGGATCAAAAGTTCACCTTTACCAACTATGATAAGTTTGAACTCCCCGGCACGGAATTTGGCCTTCATTACCAAAGCGACTTATTTTACAGCAGGTTATCTTACACAAAGTACACCGACGTCAAAATGTGCTCACGCTTAATGGCCGAGGCTGCAGGTGTCGATACTTGTAATACGACCGGCTTTGCGGGGAGTTTAACACCACTTCGTGTGCCTCCTGAAAAAAGCTATATCGCAACGCTTGGTATGACACTCTTTAACGACACAATTGATACGGGTTTTACTTACAAAAAACACGCTGAGAAACATCACCCGGGCGGCTTTTTGGCAGGGACTGGAGTAACTGCGCTTGAGTATATTCCAGCAGGCTATCAGCTCGACTTTTATCTTGATTATATCTTTAGCGACAGCATCAAAGGCAACCTAGCGATCACCAACTTGACCGATCAGTATAAAGTTTCAAGCGGCTCAATCGTCGCGATGCCAGAACCTGGCCAAACCATTTCGATTGGCTTAGAACTCAAACTTTAATCAACACTTAGGCGCTGTACTTTTGCTTAAAGACAGCGCTATATTTTTACATCACCTTGGAGCATCAATGACTACCGTTACCTCTGCACTTTCTCGAGCGCAAAACTTAAAACATGCAACTGCAGATACCCACGACAATGTAGACAAATCCATTATGGCGCAAGACCCATTCGCCAATACACAAAGCTATCTCGATTTCTTACGACTACAGTTTTATTTTTTAAAAGATGTGAGCGCTCTTTATGAACACCCAGAATTATTAGCGCTTATTCCTGATTTGGCCACGCGCCGCCGCTTAGGTTTGCTTGAGCAAGACTTTATCGACCTTGAAACCACCATCCCTACTCCCTACTTAATGCCAGAAGTAACCAATAATACCGACGTCGCCAGAGCGCTCGGCTGGCTATATGTGGTTGAGGGCTCAAAGGTCGGTGCAGCCATGCTGGGTAAACAAGTTGGGGCCAAGCTCAATTTTGATGCGCAGCACGGCGCTCGATATTTAGCAGGCCCAGGAGCCGGTCGCGGCAGCGCTTGGCGAGAGCTTGTGCAAATCATAGACGCAATTGAATTGAGCGAACAGCAAGAACAGGCGCTAATTGAAGGTGCTCGTCAGGCATTCACCCGTTTCCAAGCATTCCAGGCACACGTTTATTCATGATGTTTAAAGCCGCCTTAGCCAACTATAAAAAAATAGCCCTACTGCTATGCGGATATCTATTTGTAGCCCTCGGTGTTATTGGTATTGTTTTGCCCGTCATGCCAACCACTGTGTTTTTTATTCTGGCTTTGGCGTGCTTTTCAAAAGCCTCTCCTAGGCTTGCCTTGTGGCTGCTAAATCACCCAAGATTTGGCGCTTCATTAACGCAATGGAAGCAATACAGGGTTATTCCGCTCAAGGCCAAAGTCATGGCAACAGTGGGCATGACAGCGAGCTATGCTTTACTTATTTTGCTCTCACCAGCAGCCTGGTTGGCCTGTGTAGTTGGCAGTATAAAGATCGCAGTAATGTCTTATATTTATTCCAGACCATCAAAGCGTGTGTAATACCAGTTTACATTCTTATAATTTAAAACGCTCAACCAGTGTTGCTAGACGATGCGAGAAGCTACTGAGCGACTCGCTGCCTTTAGCCAAGCTTTGCATCGCCTGAGCATTCTCATTTGCGGTACTTTGTGCATCTAGCATCACCTGCTCAATTTGCTGACAATCCGTCGCTTGGTGATCAGCGGCTTGGCTGACTTCTTCACTCAGCTGCGTAACCTGTAAAATAGCGTTGGCAATTTCATCCATGGCACTGGCAAGCGCCTCACTTTGTTTAACACATGAGGCAACATCACGTTGGCCGGAGTTAATGGCCTCAGAGGCGCTATGTGTATCCTGTCTCAGAGCTGCGATCATTTGGTTAATTTCATTAGTCGACTCTTGCGTCCTAGACGCAAGCGTTCTAACCTCATCGGCGACCACCGCAAACCCTCTTCCCTGCTCACCAGCTCGAGCCGCCTCTATTGCTGCGTTTAGCGCCAACAGATTGGTTTGCTCAGCAATAGAAACAATGGTATCCAAGATACTGCCGATATTCTCGCTATGTGTGGTCAATTTGGTCATGCTCTCTACCGCTTCACTCATGCGCGTGCTGAGCGATAGAATATGTTGTTTATTGTCTTGTGTGTATTTACTGACCTCAGTTTTATGCTGGTTAGCGGTATGGATGCTCGCGAGGCTATCTGACGAGCGTTCGGAAACCGCCAAAGCACTAGCTGAAATACTTTGTGCTAAGCGATTGGCATTATCCATGCGGCGCATTTGCTCAGTCGCATTATTGGCTATTTGTTTACTTTCGCTTAATGATGATTCCGATAGTCCTTCTAACTCATGAACCTGATTATTGATTGACTCTAGCAAAGCACGGAGATTGTCTTTCACCTGATTAATATTATCAATTAACTGACCAAATTCATCATCACTGCGCTTACTCATTTGCTTCGAAAAGTCTCCAGCAGCAAGGTATTTGAGCATTTTATTCACCGCAGCCAACGGCCCAAGCATTGCCCGGCTAGTTGAAACCGAGATAAACGCACCTAAAGCAATAAAGACAATCACCAATAAAATGGCGGTATTTTGCGCTCGCTCGATAAGGGTTTCAGCATTATTTTGAGAACGATTAAACGCCGCATTAGCGCTTTGCTGCATTTTCTCAAGCTCGGTTAAAATGGCAAACGCATGCTGCTCTGATTGCTTATATAACATTGCAGCTTGCTGTTGCTGACGCAGTTTCTCTTGTACCGCGACATAAAGATGACCGGGCTCACCCAGCTTTTCCCTGAGCTTAGTCATGCCCTCACTAAACTGATTTAACAAATCATCTGCATCCATGCCATAGGCTTGGCGCTTCAAAAACGTTAGGTTATTTTCAATATTATCTAACAAAAACAACATATCTTGCTGGTGCTGATCTACTTGCTCTAGCGTTAAACCGCTGATCCGCTGACTGTTGTTTTCCAGTGTAAACAACATGTCATCAATACGAACGCCAGTCCCGACCATTTCTTCCAACTGCCGTGTTTTGTCTGTCTCGATTAACTCAAGATCCAGCATGGCATTGCTGGCCTGTTCTTTATCCTGTTTAAGTGCTTGATATTGTGATTGGATCCGTTGCTGCGCTTGTACAACATCAGCCTTAGCCTGCAACATTTGTTCTGCGGCACGACTGAGCTGCTCACCCAGCGCCAGAGTTTGCTTTAATGGTGTGACAAATTCAGGCATGGCTTGCGTCAATGACGTTAAGTGCCGCTGGCGCTCAACATACAGTTGCTGCTGTGTGGTAAATTGCTGTCGAGCCCGATTGATATCTTGCTCGCTTTCGAGGGTATAAGCTTGAGAAACCAACTTGCTGAGCTTAAGCTGCTCAAGTTGCAAGGCGTCGGCACTGCGCTGAATAGGCAAAGTAATTTGCCCCATATTTTGATTAGCGGACTTTATTTGCGCCAATGCTAAATAGGCAAGCACGCATGCAAGTAACAGCAGCACACCTAATGCACTAAAGCCTAAAGTAATTTTTTGTTTTATTGTTAGTTTACTTAGCATAATGTCATTGCTCTATTTTGAGTAAACAAACTATGTTACAAATGGGATAAAAAACCAAGTAAATACTCTAAAAATTACCAACATACCTTTTAAAAAGGTAGCTTCAATTTGCGGTTTTGCTTACTTAGTTTTTGATTTTATTTTTAGTTTTAGCGATCATTGCGGTTAGGTCTTTTATTATTTAAGAGCATAACAAGATGAGAGAAACCGCAATCAACGAAGCAAAGGCCTTATGCCAAAACCATAAGAGCGCATTTTTATCTACCTTCTCTAACAACCAAAAGCGCTTTCCTTTTTCTTCTATCGCTCAATATGTTTTTCTTGAAGATAATCACTTTTACTTCTTTATTAGTGATATCGCCCAGCACACCAAGAATTTAGCCAAGCACCCGGCACTTTCGTTTATGGTGCTCGGTGATGGTGCGGTTGAAGACGTTGAAAATGCGCGAGTTACTATTCTTGGGCATGCACACAAACTACCAAGAGCGGATAGCGAAAGCCTGATTGCACAATTCGTAATAAAGCACGAAAAAGCTCAGCAATATGCCATGCTCGGTGACTTTCACCTATGGCGAATTGAAGTGGCTAGGGTTCGATATGTAGGCGGTTTTGGCCGTGCATTTTGGCTAGAAAAACAGGAATGGTACTAACGTAGGTGCTACACTGCAAAAGCGTGTTCAAACTCGTTTTCTCGTCTATGCGATTGCGGTTGATTGGTCATCTCAGCCAAGGTTTTGCGCCAAAAACCGCACGAGCTTTCAAGCTTATCTTGCATACGCACTTTCCAACGACCTTTGTATACTGACCAAATGTGTGCCATAAACTCGGTGGCGTAACGCTTTCTGCGCTCGGCAGGAGTAATATAAAGCGCACAGACTTCAAACTCTCGGCGGTTTGAAATACCTATTACGGTAAAGCCAACCAACTTACCATCTGCATAAAAAAGATAAGCGATATTGGTTGCGCTACACAGTTCAAACGAGCCCACTTGCTTTTGATAATGGCTCGCTTCTAGCAAATGTGTAAAAGTCTGCTCGCTGTATTTATCAACTCGAATTAACTCTAGTTCAACCACTTTTTTAATCTCCCGCTTGGTGTACGGTTGATCATGCTTAAAGTTTGTGGGCGAATTGTGAAGTTTTTAGATTGATTTAGTAAATTTTAGCGGCTTGACCTTTAACCAAATTTCCAGCGCAATCACCTTTTCACTTGGCGAGCCTCCATTTTCTTGTGAAATTACTTCAGGATAATGTTCAATTAAGGGCGCATCTTCTGGCTCGTATCCGCTTTGTGGCAGCCACTTTGCGAAAATATCTAATTGGAAACTCAACAAGTCTTTAATTGCTCCACGGTAATCAAAAATTGCGTATATTCCCGCGCTGAGCACATTGAGTTGATATGGCCGAGTCACCGCAGATTTTAACTCGTCGTTAATCACAATTGCGCCATCGTAACGCGCTTTATCTAGTGGCGTAAAAACGGGGTTATCATGACCAAAACCAAACTTTTGTACTTGGCTATAATCCAGTCCATGTGCACTAGCCCACGCTGCAAGCTGCTGCCAACAGGCGCTAATTCCTTGCAATTGGTAGCCTTGTGACGCGCGTAATGTACATAAGGGTAGCTGTGAAATGGAGTGTAGTTTAACCGGCTGGATAACACTGTGTCGCTCAGCTCTTAATGCGTGTATTCGGGTAAGTTGTGTCGTGTTAAGGGCCGGCTCAATGTTATTTTTTGTCACCAATTTACGTAGTTGTTCTGTTTTTCGCACACTTGAAGGAGTCACACCAAAGTGCTCTTTAAACGCTCGCGAAAAGTTTGCGCTACCAGAAAAACCAAACTGTAGCGCAATATCTGTCACATTGTACTCTTCGGCTAGCAACAACATATTGGCCGCGCGCTCCAACCTCACGCGATTAGTGTACTGGCTCAAAGATTCACCAATCACAGCTGCAAAAATGCGCTGGAAATGAAACTTAGAAAAATGGCTCAGGCTCGCCGCTTGCTGTAACGAAAGCGGCGACTCTGGATTACTATGCACCCACTCAATGACAGGTTGTAACCGCCCTAAATATATCTCTTCAGCGCTTAACTTTTGCTCAGTTGATTGATGCAAGCTGTATCTCTCCCGATTGGCTCTTAGCCTGTTGATAGTGCCGCCAACACAGTATAAATGTTAACCCTGCGGCTATAAAATCAGCCCCTACAAGTGCCATAAATACACCATTTAAGCCAAAGTAGTGCGGTGCAATAACGATTAATGGAACTAGAATAAACATCACCTTCAAGGCGCTGTAAAAACAAGCGCGTTTGGCATCACCTTTTGCTTGATAAAATCCAGATGCTAAAATTACCACGCCAAATAGCGGCATCCCCCAAAGGGCTGAGCGAAAAACGCGCTCTCCTATTTCGAGAAATTCACTCGCTTCGGTAAACAGGCTCAGCCATAGCCTCGGCAATCCCATCAACCCTAGCGTCAATAGCAGTGCAAATCCTGTCATACCCAAAAAAGCAACTCGCGTACACGCTCTTACTCGCCCACTATGTCCTGCCGCTAAGTTATAGCCGACGATAGTTTGAAATGCGATCAACATTGCAATCGCGGGTAGAATTGCAAAATTAATGATACGTCCCAGCATGCCGTGGGCGACTACCCAATTTTCGTTTGCAAAAGACAACAGCTGCCAGTTAACCACCGCAGTTTGCACGCCAAGGCAAAATTGCGTGATCAAGATAGGCATCCCGATTGCGAGGATCGGTAGCCAAGCACGAGGTTTCCAACACACCTTAACCGCAAGCAAGTCAGTACGCTTTCTTTTTAGCTGAAGCGCAATAATCAATGCCCCCAATTGCGCTGCGATTGTCGCATATGCCGCACCTGCAACCCCCAAACCAAATTGCGCGATAAATAGATAATCAAGCAGTATATTGAGCACAGCCGAGACTAATAACAACAGCATCATCAACTGCGGTTTACCCTGACCACGGAACATATCAGCCACGATAGGTAATAAAACTCCGGTAATGGCACAAAGATATAACGGCTGTATGTAGCTAAGCGCATCCTTTACAAAAACCGCTTCCACTTGCAAAAGTGATAAGAGCTCAAGTGGATAAAGCCAACCAAGTACCAAGAATACCACGCTAACTATACCGCCAATTATCAGTCCATGACCGATAACCTCTGCGGCTTTACCTACTTGCTTTGCTCCGATTAATCTTGTCATTGTGGCCGCCATACCTGCAGATACCATAGCGGTTAGCGCTATCATTAACACCTGCAGCGGGTAAACCATAGCCACGGCACCAAATGCCATCTCTGACACGTAGCGACTAATAAACCAGCCGTCAACCAAGGCATATAAACCCACAACGAGTAAACCGATACAAATGGGAATACAGGTTCGAATAAACAGCACTAATATGGGCATCTCGGCGAGCTGCACGAGCCCTAATTGATTTTTATCTTTCATGTAAACTACTCCTCAGTTGCCATAATATGGCAAGGTAAAACTACTTAACCTGAGGTTACAAATTCCAAACAAAGATAAATATTCAAATATTGCGAAGTTGTTCTAAATTTACTAGAAATGCAAAGTAACCACAGCTTGAGCCCCTTTATTGTCCGGTAAATTCGCTAAATGCAACTCCCCTTGCTGATTACGAATAAGCTCCCTGCTCAATACCAAGCCGATACCCGATCCCTTTGGTTTAGTAGAATAAAATGGTACAAAAAGGTTATCTGGATTGGCGATACCAGCGCCGTTATCTTCTAGGGTAAAGCGCCAATTTTTTGGTCTATCTATGGTTAGTGTTATGCCATCATTCCCCGCAGATTGATTTGCTTGCTCAGCATTATTGACAAGGTTGATCATAGCCTGCGTTAGCTGAGCTTCATCACAATAAACCAAGCCCTTATTAAGCGCCTTTATCTCAACACTGGGAAATAAAGCTTGCCAGCGCGATACCAGCAACTCCACCTCAATGTTTTGCATATCAACGGGTGGAAGCTGCGCTACTTGTGCGTAGTTTGCAACAAATTGCTGTAAATGAGCTGCACGACTTTCTATTACACCGAGCATAGTTTGCTGCATCTCAGGTGAAATGATATTGCCATCTTGTTGCAGGGATTGCGCCATTGAGTACACTGGAGTTAAGGCGTTTCGCACTTCATGATTGAGTACCGATAGTAGCTTTTGCCATACCTGCTTTTCATTATCTCGCAGCGCTTGCTCCACCGAGAAAAACACCAATAATTGATAGGCTCGCTGCCCCCGATATAGTTTATGAGCCGCAATGCTAAATCGAGAGATGTGCTGCGTATGCTGCCATTGTTCATCCACATACTGAAGCGCCAGAGCTTTAGCATGTGCACCATGTAACACCTGTTCTGGATACACTGTATTCATGGCATGATTGGCAAAATACACATGATGATGCGCATCAAGTACCACAATTGGCAGGGTGAGTTCGCTCATAAAATTAAATACAAAAGCTTCATTCTGACCATATTCTTGACGCTTTTGCTGTAATCGCTTGGCAGCTTCTTTGAGCTCAGCCTTGAGCAATTCAACCCGACCCTTGCGGTATTGCGCTAACTGCCATACACCAAACTCTTCATTGGTTACACCGTCCAACTGGACCGCCAAACTTTCAAGCACCTGCATTACTGATTGATAGCCGTAACGCAGTGCTAATACAGAGGGGATCATCACACCGAGCAACAAAGTGATTGCACTTAACAACGTAAGCTCAAAATAGCAGATCAACCCAAGCGCGAGCATAGCAAGTGTGATTATAGGTATCGCAAAGCCAACAAGTAACTTGTGCTCAAGTGATGCCAGCTTAGCCATCAAGCTCTGCCTTTGGGCTAATATCGTACTTTTCTAGGCGTCGATAAATTGCAGATTTACTCAAACCTAAAAATTCTCCAGCGGCCACTACATTACCATCGAAATGGCGGATCGCTCTTGCAATCATGCGTTTTTCGGCTTCTTCCAGGCTCAAAAGTGGGAGCTCTTGCTCTAGTACACCTTCCTCAAGCTCGATATCATCCGCGGTTACCTCAGGCTGAAGTCCTAAGATCACGGCCCGTTCAATGACATGAGATAGCTCACGAATATTCCCAGGCCAACTGTAACTCAATAATTTGTCTAGCGCCGCAGCAGTTAGCGAGCGCTCCCGTCCAGTATCATTACCATGGCGCTGGGTGTGCTTTGTTAAAAAATGGGCTGCTAAGCTTGGAAGCTCTGCTAATCTCGCTCTGAGTGGTGGCACCCTTAGCACCACCGTATTTAAGCGATAGAGTAAGTCCTGACGAAACTGCCCGGCGTTAATCGCTTCTGACAAATCCGTATTAGTGGCAGAAACAATCCGCGCGTTACTGCGGCGCGTTTCAGAATCTCCCACGACTTCATATTCACCCGTTTCGAGCACGCGTAATAGCTTGCCCTGAAGTGACAACGGCAAACTGCCGATTTCATCTAAAAACAAAGTGCCATTTTCAGCCATTTCAAACCGTCCAGTGCGGTTTGCTTTTGCATCGGTAAATGCGCCTTTGCAATGGCCAAATAACTCACTTTCAAATAATTCCGTTGGAATAGCGGCCATATTCACGCTCACAAAAGCGTGCTCAGAGCGACCGCTATTATCATGAATATATTTAGCCAACTGACTTTTTCCGCAGCCATTTTCTCCCAAAATAAGTACGTTAGCATTGGTTTTTGCAACGCGCTGAGCTTGCTGAAACAACTGAGTGGTTGCGTTATTGTCCGTGTGTGGTTCATGTGATGACGATAGCGCTTTATCACTTTTGGTGTAGCGTCTGATGGTGTTCAGCAGTCGCTGGTTTTGCCAAGGTTTTTCAATGAGGTCACATGCGCCCAACTGCATTGCTTGGACCGCAAGTTCAACCTTGGCCCACGCAGTAATAACAACCACAGGCACACTCATTTGCGCTTGTCTCAGCCAACTAAGAAATTGCAGCCCTTCTTTTCCTGAGGTTGTATCTCTATTGAAGTTCATATCAAGCAAAATAAGCGCAACGGGCTGCTGCGATAAAATAGCTTTAGCTTCATCAGGGTGTGCGGCTTCAAGGCTCATAAAACCATGACTTTGTAGCACTATGGTGGCTGACATTCGCACGTCAGGGTTGTCGTCGATGATTAAAACTGGCGTCATCACTTCCTACTTATATTCTGTTTGGGCTTACGCCCAAACTTTAATGTTTTAATGCTCGCATTGGTGTCGAGTTTATTAACTGTCTCATTGGGTAAATCGCCGTGACTAACGCAAAAGCCAACATGGTAACAATCACTACAAACAACCAGCTGGATTTTGCCAACAACCAATCTGACGAAACACTTATATAAAATCCCGCAACAACCATAATGGCAGCCAACATCGCCACTAGCATCGGCGCGATGGTATCTGACAATAACAACCGATATAAGCGGTGTCGTTTGGCACCAAGTGCCATTCGCATCCCAAACTCGTAGCGTCTTTGTTGAAAGCTATAGTTAAGCACACCGTAAATGCCCACCCCAGATAACAACAAACAAAAACCACAAAGCGCAAAGCTTAGCAGTAAAGTCAAGCGCTCCAAATAGGTAATGCTCTGATATGTCTTTGTTAAGTTTAAAAAACGCCATATTCCCGCCTGACCATTCACGGCGCTGATGGCATTTTGGATCTGAGCGCGAGTAAGTGATGCTCCCGGTTCCATTTCTATCATAAATGGATAACCCAAAGGCAGCGCGGGTAGCCAAACGGTTTTACCTTGAAGTTCATGATGACGTTTAGGGTAATTGAAGTTTTTTGAAATACCTACGATTTCAGCAGGTACATCTGGGTTAAAAATAAAATACGTTTCACCAATCACATCCCCATCTGGTTTTAACGCCTGTGCCGCAGCCCAAGAAACAATAGCCTCTTCCTTTTCGCCTCGAATTGCAGCTTCGCTAAAAGTGCGCCCGGCAACGAGCTCAAGCCCAGTTAATGCAAAATAATCCGGCCCAACGTTACCTCTAACCATGCTCGGTGTCCATTCACCCGCCATATCTTGCATAGCAACCACAGGGACATCGCTTTGTAATGGACTTTCTCCATGGGCTACGCCTAACACGCCCGAAATGTTAGTCAGCGCGAGTTTGAATCTTTCAATATTGGCGTAACGCGCGGGAAATGGAGTGGGATCTGCGGGAATATGTAGCATCACGCTATACATATTGTCCAACTTTGTTCCGAGCGGTCTAAGCAAGGTATCGGCGCTTTTACACAACACTAAGGTCGCCCCAAGCACCAACACAGTGGTAAAAAACAGCTGTACCGCAACCAGTGTTTTTGTCGTCGCTATGCGTACCGCTTTTACGCTGCCTTTACCTGACGACTGCATGCTTTGCTTAAGCTGGCTAAAATCAATCATGCGTGAAGTTACAAACGCAAACAATAAAGCCAATAACAGTACGGTTAGGATAGCACTGAGCAGTACAGTGGTATCTAAGGTTAAGGTATCAATCAGCGGCAAATAACCACTGGTGAGCGATTTAACCAACCTCAGCTCCCACGCCGCAATAAATAACCCCACCAGCACAGCGCCTGACACCAATAACAGCGCTTCTAGCAAAATTCCACGAAACAACAGCTTACGCTTCGCACCGAGCATAGCTTGTAAGGCCAGTTGCTGCTGGATGGTGTGAGCTCGAGAGATAAACAAATTACTCACATTAAAAATTGCAATGAGTACCAAGCATGACACACTCAACAACACTATAATGGCAAGCTTGTCATGTCCCGCCAGTTCTACGTCACGGTACGAACGTACTATAGGTTCAATATCAAGTAACGCTTCGTCAGCCGATTTCCATTCGCTTTGGTGCAGTTGAACATTTTGATATAGCTGCTCTGCGAGGATATCCTGATCACTATTGACTGGTAATATCGCCAGTAACTTCAAGTTGTTTAGCCTGCTACTCCACGGGTGATACTCGCCGCGCTGATCACCAAAAAATCGCTCATCTTCAGAGAAACTAAGCCACAGCGCCCCATTTCCTTCACTTAAAAAGTAAGGATCACCATGCGTACGTGCAGCAACACCGACGATGGTGTACAGTCTGCCAACAATCCGTAAACTCTCCCCAAGCACATTGTCATCACCATTGAAGTATTGTTGCCAAAGTTTATAAGAAATAATGACCTCTGGATTTTTCTGGCTAATGCTTTTCGTCGGCGTTAGGTATCGCCCCAGTGCTAGTGGCATTTTCACCATACTAAAATAATCCGAACTTGCAAAAGTCAGCGTAAGCTTTGGCTTGCCAGCTAGATTTTCAACCACATCGGAAAAGCTACTGATCAAAGCTCGTTTTTCATACATGGAGGGGCTTTGATACCAGTTCAGCATATTTTGAAAGCTTTGCAGCCCTTCAGACGCCCTGTCTTGGTATACGTTTTTTTGTTCTACCACCACAAATCGCGATTCATTTTCAATCTCAAGCGGCTTAATAAAAAAGCCACTAAACAGACTCAATGCGACAAAAAAGCAGCTTAACGCGAGTGCCAAAGTCAGTACTAGCGTGATACAAAAATTCGGCACCTGAAGCAAACTTTTGATTGCCAGCCCTAATTGACGCCGAAGTTGCAAAAACCCCATTACACCACCTCCGCAGCAGTACAAATATCACGTTTTGCAACGCTTGATGAAACCTGTACACCATCTAAAAGCTGAATTTGCCGCTTGGCATAACCTGCATAGCGAATATCGTGCGTCACCATGCAAATGGTTGTGCCTTGCCTATTCAACTCCCCCAACAAGGCCATTACCGCATCCCCATTTTTGGAGTCGAGGTTTCCAGTTGGTTCATCGACTAATAAAATACTTGGCTCGCCTGCAAGCGCACGCGCAATAGCCACTCGCTGCTGCTGTCCACCAGATAGTTGGTTTGGTTTATGTTTTGCTCGGTGGGACATTTCAACTTGCTTAAGCGCGCCCATCACACGGCGCTCAATTTCGTCAGTCGCAAGCGCAGGCTCTCGATACTGAAGCGGTAAAGCCACATTATCAAATACCGTTAACCCATCCAGTAGATTAAATGACTGAAAGACAAAACCGATATGCAAATTACGCAGCTCTGCTTGCGTGTCTGCGTCTAGCGTACTGGTTTCTATATCTTGGATGCGATAGCTGCCCGACGTGATGTCATCTAATAGTCCAAGAATGCTCAATAGAGTGGATTTTCCCGATCCTGACGGGCCAGTTATCGCAACATAATCGCCCATTTCAATTTCAAGGTTAATGTTGCTAATGGCGTGAGTTTCAACATCCTCGCCAAAGAACACTTTGCTCACTTGATGCAATGCCAAAATTGTCTTGTCCATTTGTTCTTCCTTTACCGATTGAGTGATTTAATTGTTATTTTTTCTAGGTGCTGGTAGTCAGACATTTCTGACACCACCACTTGCTCACCGGATACACCGCCTTCGAGTACTTCTATGGCATTGCCGGCTAGTTTACCAAACTTGAAACTTTTTTTGATAAGCATGTTGTTTTGTTTATCTAAAACAAATAATTGACTCTGAGATTGTGGAGTTGCACGCGGTGGCTTAATAAGTGAAAGTGCGGCGGTCTTTTTTGCTGTAAAAATTTGCCCTTCAACAGTCAAAAGTGGGCGAGCATTGCTTGGCAGCTCCCCAAGCAATGCCAGCTCTATCGCAATACGCCCGTCTTGTACGATGGGCACAATGCGGCTAACCTTTGCCTCAACCTGACCAACAAAGGTGTCTACTACTGCTCGTTGACCTAAGATAATCTCGCTTGCTTCTCGCTCTGGCACCAGTAAGTCGGCTACCAAAGTTCGCTCACTGCCCACCACAGCTAGCGCCTGCCCGCGTGTAATTGCTTGACCTTGACTAACATGTACTTGCTGCAACATGCCGCTGATCCCCGCAGTGACTTGTAATTGCTCCACCGCCTGAAGCGCGACCTGATAGCTCAGCTCATATTCTTTTAATAGTTCTAGTTCAATCTCAATTCTTTGCTTGTGTAATGCACTGGTTTGGCTAAGTTGCAGCTGAGCGAGCTTTACTCGCTCGCTTAACTGAGCAACAGTTAAGATTGAGCGCTGATGATCTAAGCTTGAAACTATGCCTTGAGTAACTAATTGGCGCTCAGCCTGTTCTCGCAATTTGGCATTTTCAAGCTCACTGCTGAGTAGGGTATTTTGTCCTTTCAATACTAGTCGCTCACTTTCTTGGCTTAGCCTTAACGCTTCAACATTGGCTTTTTGCCTAGCGAGTACTAGTCTTTCTCGGTGGAGTTGCTGAGTTAACTCAGGATTGGTTAACTGTAAAATAACGGTGTCTGGCTCTACCCTACTGCCTGGAAGATGCAGTATGGTTTCAACTTGAGCTGCAAATGCGGTCGTGATCTCTCTACTGATCTTTGAGCGTAACCTTCCATAGCCTTTAACACTAAATTCTATTGGCCCGGATTGAATAGAGGCAAACTTGAGTGTTTCTACATCTAGCTGGTGCTTGTCCGGTAAGAACAACATACCAAAGAGTATAATTAGGGTGACAGTCACAATTAATCGCCACCTAAAAGCCTTGACAGGTGGTTTTGTCAGAGTCGTTTTAATATCCATCGCTTCACTGTATTAATTTTTTATACGTAAAAGCGACATCCATGCCAAAGTTAAGCAATTGATTTATTGTGCTTTTTTATTTTTTGTTTGTGTTTCTTTCCCAACAGTGGGACTGTGGCAGAGCTTTTCTGGGAATTTTTGAAGTAAATAATGAATTGGAAGTCTAGAAAGTAACTCTTAGTTACGCTTTAACTTGGTCATAGTTAGAGGTGTATAACCGATGTAAGCTACACACCTATGATAGGTCGCGAAGTTTACAGCAAACTAGAGTGTCTTCCAGACCAAGATATTGTCCCCACGTCTAACACAACGCTGCACGACATCGCCGATATAGTGTTTTGCGCCTTCAGAGAATTGTTTATCTGCGTAGTAGCAAAACTTTGTTGAGTCGTAAGTTTTTGCTTGTTTGTTATTTACTTCAACATTATTCGCTTCAGCAGCAATTGAAAAAACAGGTGCTAATAGCAAAACTGAAAAAATATATTTTATCATTTTAATTTCCTTTTTATTCAGCCCACAAAGCCTATGGGGTGTTTCATTTACATGTTAAGACGGGTATATCAACCGCAACAGCCAAGCCCTTATTACATTTCAACCTGCTCAGAAATTACCTAAAACAACTTAAAAGCAATAAAAACTGACTAATTTTAAATCGTACCTATTTCAATTCCAATGTCAATTATTTAACACCGACCACCGAATTCTAAAACTCTATAGAAGTCTTTAAGAATGATGCTAATCATATTAACACTGGCCCTATTGAACTATATTTTATGTCTATATACGTGGAGGTATTCTTAGACTCTAATACTATAATCGCCAAATCGCTTTAAAGGTTTTGCTCGCCAAATAGAAAAATAACAGCGGCATCAATACTAACTTCAGTAGCAAAAGCGATACCACGTTTAAGAAGTCGATAAAGAGTGACTCAGCAGCGTCGAGCATATCGTTAATACCACTAGAAACGGCTTTAATTGCTCGACTTAACGTCCCCTCATTACTACCGTGTAGCTGCTCATTGAGCCTTTCTATTTGTTGTTGATGTTGATCTTTCTCTCTATTAATAAGTGCAATTTGAGTATCAATTTTAGCCTTATCACTAGCCAATCGTTGTTGCTTTTCAATCAGTGGCTTAGCCTCTTCACTTTTGGTAAATGTTAGCCACTCGGATAAACTACGGTTTGCTTGAGCCGCTTCAATATCACCTTCCAGCGCGGTAATTTCAGCATGTAGCTCGGTAGCTTCACCATGAAGACGGATCTGTTGTTTTGTCAATAACGCTATTTGTTCACTATGGCTTTGCTTTTGACCGGTGATTTGGGCCTTTATTTTTGCACTTTGCGCACTGGTCTTTGTTGCTTGAGATTGGAAGAGATCAACACTGCTCGACACAACTTCACTTTGTTTATTTATTTCTTGGTCCAGTAAGAGTTGGCTAGTGAGACCTGTCGATAGAATTACAAAGGGAACCACAAAACGGATCAATAGCATCGTGGCTAATATTTTAGTTCTAACCGTTTGCCAAAGCCCTAGATAGCAGCACACGAAATATCCAATTACCGTGACAGTAAAAGCGACACTAAACAATACATGAGTAGAAATGGTGTAGAGAATTCGTTGTATAAACAAAGAGCCAATGGCTAGTTGCATCACATCAGAAATGTATTCAGCTAAATCATTGATAGGATCGAGTAGCTGCGCAGGCTGAATGCTTGCAACACCAATCCCAACCTCGGCAGATTGCAACAAAGAAATAGCGCCATTTACTGTACGTGCTGAAGCATAGACGAGTGAAGATTGTAGCAGCGCTCCATCAATGAACTCCGTCATGGTGAGATTGAAAGCTGATGACCAACTTAATACCACCAAGATAGTAAGTAATACAAATTTACCTATTTTAGCCCAGACCATCTACATACACACCTAGAATGCTAAAGGTTTAGTATTGATGAACAAAGCTTAACTAAAACTGATCTTACTTGTGATTTTCTGGATAATTGGCTACCACAGATAATGTCCGCTTTACAAATGTATTCAGCGCCCGCTCTGGAAGAAAGGGTTGTCGCCCTTCAAGATTAAACTGTGATAATAAGCGCTTAATCTCCTCATCGTTCTTTATTTGCTCAACCGACTTACCCGCCTGATTCAAAATCTTCACCCGCTCAACCAAAGCGAATGTTTGAATTCTATGTTCTTCGAGTTCTCTTTTCGATGTAGGTTTGCCATGACCTGGCACAAT
Organism: Pseudoalteromonas sp. OF5H-5; assembly: GCF_021530695.1. Lineage (NCBI taxonomy): Bacteria > Pseudomonadati > Pseudomonadota > Gammaproteobacteria > Alteromonadales > Pseudoalteromonadaceae > Pseudoalteromonas > Pseudoalteromonas sp. OF5H-5. The sequence continues at coordinate 37,148 of NZ_JAKGBF010000020.1, read as the reverse complement.
CAACGTATTTTGATCGCCAATCGATAAAAGTAAGTCTACCGCTTTATTAAAACCCGTTAAGCCCCCAGCATAAAATGTTGGATGCCAGTTTGTGGTGTAAATGTCCCCGGTGAATAAAATATTGCTCGTGGGGTGATAGAGAATGTTGTCATTGGCGGTATGTGAAACGGCTTGAGTATGCTTTATCACCCCAAGCTCCTTTAACCCTTGTGGGCTGTCAATAAGTGTAAAACCCTGTTGTTGGAAAAAAGCATTACCACCAGTGTGATCCGAATGACTATGCGTATTTAGCAGGTATTTTTTCTCGGTCTGAAAGCTATTCTGTATCAAATCATTGAGCTTTGGCAAATCCGCATCTTCAGCTGTGGGGTCAATGATCACCACTCCCCTTTTCGTTGCAAAGATCCCAATGTTTGTGCCATAACTTTTATCTCTAACGACTTTTGCTGTGTCAGATTGATAAAGCACTTCAAACTCACCGCTATAAGTTGGCTGAGCAACAATTAAGCCCAATAAGATGAACCCCGTAATAGACCGCATTTCACACTCCTTTCTACATTAGACTGTTCACGTTATAGCCATTATGACTTCTTTACAAGCCTGTTGCTCCACCAGCCTACTTTCCTCTCGCTTTTATGGAGCGGCCGGGCTTTTCCTCAAGCGGTTTATCTGGCCATCGGTGTTTTGGATATCGACCACGCATTTCTTTGGCCACCTCAAAATAAGAAGTTTGCCAAAAGTTGCTTAAATCACTGGTGGTTTGGATTGGCCTTTTCGCTGGAGATAACAGCTCAAATCGCACTGCGACTTGACCATTGGCGAGCGTTGGCGACGTCAATTGACCAAACATTTCTTGTAACACCACAGAAACGGTTGGCCCTTGGTGCTCATCGTAGCGGATCGCGACTCGCTTATCGCTTGGCGTAACATAAAACTCAGGTGCTTGCGCTTCGAGTTGCTGTTGCTGCTCCCAAGTGAGTGTCGCTTGAAGCAGGTTAAAAATATCCAGTTGCTTCAGTTGTTTGATAGTGTTTACGCCCGTCAAATAGGGCAATAACCAAGTATCAAGCTGCGCTATCAAACTTGACTCAGATATCTGTGGGAAGGTATTCAATTGTTCACTTAACCATTTAGCTCGAGCGAGCCAAGCGTGACTTTTTACCGACCAATTGAGCAAACCAAGTCCTTCCGATGTGAGAATATCCTTCACACATTGGGCAAACGCTTCTTTGGGGATCTGACTCAGGTTTTGCTCTTTTAATACCAGAGCATGATATTTAACTTGTTGCCGGCCCTGAATCGCCTCTTTTTTACTATCCAGTTGATACTGCACCACCTCACTCAAATATGGCGCTAGCTGCTCAAGTAATGTGCTCTTTTCGATTGCGCAGCTTAGAAATACCAAGCCATCCTTATTTTTGCCATCCACATCACAAACAATCAAATAAGCCTGACCTTGCAGCGGATCGCCGTCACGTAATGTCACCCCCCGACCATTCGCAAGTAAGTAGCGGTTGTCCCCTAAAGGACGTTTTTGTGCAGCTCTGTCAGGAAAGGCATGGAGCAATAAAGTAGGTGCTAAGGTTTGAATATCTACAAGGGTGATTGCTTCACTCTTGAGACTAATTCCCAGTCTGTGTGCAAATGATTTGGCCAATTTTACGGCCTGCTCTGCGGCAGCTCTGTGCAAGCGATATGCTTTGGCGGCACGGGTACGGTCTTGCACAAACTCTACCAATGCCAATACTCGTTCACATACATCACTTGTGTTAGCTTGTACTACAATATCGCGCTCGCTCAATATTGCCGCCAAAAAACAAGCAAGTTGTTGCGAAATTAGCGTCTCACATCGCAGTAGCATGCTGGCAAGACGAGGCGAAACCCCTAGTTGTAGTGCACGCTGCCCAGCAGTTAACACTTTATTATGCGCATCGACCAAGCCAAGCGACTGATTCAATTGACAGGCCACCGAAAAATGTTGCACCGGTGGCGATGTTAGCCAATTCGCGTCCTTGTATTGTGTCACGCCCCACGCGCTGAGCTCTAACGCTAAGTCAGAAAGGTCAGTGGTGGTTATTTCTTCTGGCTGAAAGTCACTTAAATTATTATGCTCGCTTTCGCGCCAAAGACGTAAACAATGGCCCGCTTGTAGACGACCCGCACGCCCTGCACGTTGTGTTGCTGATGCCTTTGAGATCATCACCGTATCGAGCCGCGAGAGACCGCTTCTAACGTCATAGGTTAAGCGTTTTTCAAGGCCAGAATCTATAACCATAGTGATCCCGGTTATAGTCAAACTGGTTTCAGCAATATTGGTCGAAAAAATAATACGTCTTGATGCGCTGGCGCTTTTACTGAGTACTTTCTCTTGCTCAGATAAGGGTAACCCGCCGTACAAAGGCAGAAGCTCAATATTACTTTGGTCAAGCTCTTGGCACGCCTCAATGCAGCGCTGAATATCAGCCTGCCCGGGAAGAAAAACCAATACATCACCATCGCTTTGTAGAGTGAAAGCGTGACGCAGCGCACTTAATACATGCTCCGCTAAGTAACGACTCGCTTTACCGACATATTCAATTTCAACAGGATAGGTTTTACCGGGGCAAGATAACCTTGGTGCACCATCCAGATAATTCGATAAAAGCTCGGTGTCTATCGTTGCAGACATCACCAGTAATTTGAGGTCGTCGCGATACGCTTGTTGCACTTCAAACGCGAGCATTAAAGCTAGATCCGCATGAATAGAACGCTCATGGAATTCATCGAAGATAATAAGTGCAACATCACTGAGTTCGGGATCCGCTTGAAGACGGCGAGTCAATACGCCTTCGGTGACGATTTCCAAGCGGGTGTTGGATGAAACACGTTGCTCGTTTCGGATTTGATAACCGACTCGCTCACCGACCGATTCCCCCAGCTGTTTGGCCAAATAGGTCGCGATAGATTTTGCAGCCACACGACGTGGCTCAAGCATAATAATTTTTTTACCGGAAAAAATATCAGCTTGCAGTAAACGCAGCGGCACTAAGGTCGATTTACCTGCGCCGGGCTCGGCTTGTAATACCAGACGGTTATCATTGTTTAAGGTGGAAATAATCTCGGGGATGAAGGCTTCAATCGGCAGCAAAACTATAGCGCTTTATTATTCTATCTTGTTCAATATGATACACCTAAACTGGATGTCTCCAAACAGCAGAATTCGCTTAACGAGTATTACAAGCATAAATAAGATCGGATAGATTTGACCACGTTTTTAGTTTGCCTGCTTGTAAATATGAGCGTAGATTTTGCACCATGTGCTCTGCCGGACTCTGTACTTCCTCGTCTCCAGTGTGCACGCCAACCCAGGCATTACGATGAGATTCTTTCGCAAGATATAAGCCACCGTCGGCTAACTCTAACACATGTTCCCAGTTAAGCTTGTCTGGTTGTGTTGGGTCAAACGGGAATGGAGCAAAGCCAATTGAACAAGTACAGTTGATAGTTTGATCGTTCACCACAAATGGATAGCTCTCCACTTGGCGACGGATCCGTTCTGTCACTTCGTGCGCAGCCGCTCTGTCCATATCCGGCATCACCAACAAAAACTCTTCCCCACCCCAGCGCACTAATATATCTGACTCTCGTGTGCATTGCTTGAGGATTTCAGCAAAGTCTTGCAACACGATATCTCCTGCGGCATGGCCAAAACTATCATTGATATTTTTAAAGTGGTCGATATCAATAATCACAAAAATTAGATCGGCATTCTGTTGTGTTTGCGGAATTTGCCACTTTTGCCTGTACACTTCAATGGTGCCATCGATCACGCTAAAAAAATGATGCCGATTACTCAGACCGGTCAAGCTATCGGTGAAACTAAGGGTTTGTAACCGCTTATTTCGCTCTGCGAGTTCCTCAGTACGCTGCGCAACCTGACTTTCTAACAGCTTGGTGTAAAGGCGATTTTGCCAACGCCAATAAAAGACCAGCGCTAAGGTAAATACAAGCAGGACTATCAATAACCAACGCTGCTGGCTTAATCTTGCATTTTCTATCTGTTGCTGATGCGCCATAATCTGCTTTGCCTGCTGGGCATTGTCTCGCTCAAGCTCATTAAGTGCCTGCTTTTGTTGGGCAAGAGAATATTGCGCTTCTAGCTTAAGTAGTTTGTTATTACGCTTTTGCAAATTCAGTGACTGCTCGGTAACGGCATAGCGTTTTAAATAACGATGCGCTTGCTGATAGTCTCCAAGCTGAGCATAGGCTGAGGCCAGTATCCACTGCAACTGAGATTGAAAAAGTAAAAAACGTGTGCCGAGTGTATCTCTCAGCCCAGCCTGAGCTAAATCAATTGAAGTTGCAAAATCGCCACTTTGTAAAGCCACTCTGGCACGCTGCACTGCCGACATAATCCGCATTCTTTGGTTTTGAACCAAATAACCCGCATTGTCTAATTCATCTAGAATTTGCTTGGCTGGTAAATATTCCCCGAGCTGTAAATGAGCCCAAGAACGCGTCAGCTTTAACTGCGCAAGCGTCTCCTGCCGAATGCCTGAAATCTCTGGTACGAAAGAAGACTTAAGCGCTAAACGATAAGCGCCCTTATCCATATTCAAGCGCGACTGCCATAAACTGATATCGGCTTTTACCTGGGCATTATCATCAATTTGCTCAGCCAGTACTGACGCTTTATCTAAATAGCGCTGCGCTAACTCATAGCTCTCTAAGTCAATATCAAGGTGAGCAATGGCGAGATAGGTGTTTGCCTTTAAAAATGTATTGTTATCAGCTTCGGCCAACTGCAACGCTTGTTGGTGCAAGTCGAGACCATCCTCAAACTCACCAAAGTGTTGAACTATACTACCCTCTAACAGTAATGCTTTGATTTGCAACGGCTTATTACCTTGCGCACGCGCTTGCTCTCGAAGTGCTCTGATGTCCGGTAATAAAGACAAGTCATAATCTTGTTCAGCCGACATTTGTAGCGCATTTAAGTTGCGCTGTATTTGTTCTGATGATTCGTAAGCAAAACCACAAAATGTAATTAGCGCACTTACCAATATGCAAAGCGATACCACAGCTGGCTGCATTAGTCTCCTCCCACCAGCATTTCAGCGTTAGCCACCTGCCAATTCGCCACTTTTTTGTTGATAAAACCAGATTCTGTCAACGCCCGTTTGATCACGCCTCGTCGTTTAAGTATTTTTAACCCACGATTGAGTGCCGCAAATATTTGCATGCCTTCAGGATGATTTTTACTGACGACAAAATGCCGAGAGTCTGGCAAGACAACCTTAATATTTTCGATTGGGACATATTCTTTACCTTCAAAATTTAAAGTTAAAGAATCACTCACGCTAAAATTAATCAACATAGTGTCGACGACATCACTTTCTACCATTGCCAACATGGTTTCCCACGGGCCAATAAAGCTCACCATGTGTAAGTCTGTATTCATCAAGGCACGCCAATCCACTTCCCATTGCGGGTTAGATACCACATTCAGCTGCCGAAGCTGTGAAAGCGGCGTTTGCTGCAGTGCGACATTACGCTTGGTGACGTAAAGCCCAGCTTCGTAATCTCCTACTTCAACAAGCGGATCTGAGATAAATAATGAGCCGCGATAGTCCACGATATTTTCATGCCAAACACTGCGAGCAAGGATTAAACTTTCCCCAGCGATCAGATCGGAAAACTCTAAAATATTCACCGAAGGTTTTGGATTAAATACAACTTTGCGCGTCTCACCACCAAGAAACAAGGCCTGCTGTAGTAACACCATTTCGATGATTTCAATATGCGAACCTTTGGTGGTTGGAAAAAAAGAATCAACGTCTAAGACGTCACGACCAGCAAGAAAGTGCTCATAACGCTGACTGAAATTTTCACTACTGATAATGTCAACAACCAGCTGATTGCTCCCCCAACAGAGATTGGAAATAAAAAGGAGTGAAAACAGCCACTTCATCTTCATTGTTGAGTAAAGCCTTATTATTAACAGTTATTCAACTCAGTATACTTGAATTTAGCGTGCTCTGTTAACTACTAAACAACATATTCTAATGAATTTGGATTTGAAATTTATCAGCCCGCTAATAAACGTTAAAACTCAAGAAATGAAAGCAATAAAAAGCCCAGCTAAACTTAATCTCAGATTAGGTTTAGCTGGATGCCAATTCAGCTATTATGCCGTTTCATATCCTAAGTTAGGACCAAGCCAACGCTCCGCTTCTTCTAGCGACATCGCTTGACGCGCAGCATAGTCTTCTACTTGATCTCTTTGAATACTGGCAACGGCAAAGTACTTAGAATCTGGATGTGAGAAATACCAACCCGACACCGCCGCTCCCGGCCACATGGCGTATGAGCTAGTCAGCTTCATACCGATACGGTTTTCGACATCTAACAACTGCCAAATTTTTTGTTTCTCGGTGTGTTCAGGGCACGCTGGATACCCTGGCGCAGGACGGATCCCTTGATAGTTTTCACGGATAAGTTCTTCGTTACTTAGCGCTTCATCCGCTGCAAATCCCCAGTACACTTTACGCACTTGCTCATGTAAATATTCAGCAAATGCCTCGGCTAAGCGATCTGCGACCGCTTTAATCATGATCTTGTTGTAGTCATCTTGCTTGGCATCAAATGCATCTGCTAAGTCATCTTCTTCAAGACCACCAGTGACGGCAAATGCACCGAAATAATCAGGTGTGCCTTTAGGTGCAATATAATCCGACAAACAATAGTTAGGGAAATCGGTTTTTTCGGTTTGCTGACGCAGCTGACATGACGTAACCAAGACTTCGCTGCGCGACTCATCGGTATAAATTTCAATATCATCACCCACGCGGTTAGCAGGGAACAATCCAATCACACCCAGTGGCTGTAAAGTGCCCGCTTGTTCTAACTGATCTAACATGGCATTGGCATCATGAAACAGTTTTTGCGCCTCTTCACCAACCACTTCGTCTTGTAGAATACGTGGATATTTACCGGCCAATGACCAGGTCATAAAAAATGGCGTCCAGTCGATATAATCACGTAGCGTTTTAATACTCACGTCTTTAAACTCGGTGATCCCCAACTTATTTGGCACCGGTGGCGTGTAGCTTTGCCAATCAAATTTTACCGCATTATCGCGAGCACGCGCCAAGGTAACCGGTTTTGAACGTGGCTTTTTGCGCGCCTGCTGCTCCCGTACTTTGACGTATTCGTCCGCTGTTTTCGCTAAAAACTCTGGCTTTTGGGTTTTACTTAGCAGGCTAGATACCACACCAACCGCACGACTGGCGTTATTGACGTAAATCACACCTTTGTCGTACTGAGGTTCAATTTTAACCGCCGTATGCGCTTTCGATGTGGTTGCACCACCAATGAGTAGAGGAATATCAAAGCCGCGACGCGTCATTTCTTTCGCAACATGCACCATTTCATCAAGGGATGGCGTAATAAGGCCAGACAGACCAATGACATCAGCGTTTTCGTCAATGGCCGTTTGCAGAATTTTCTCTGCTGGCACCATCACACCCAAGTCCACGACTTCGTAGTTGTTACATTGCAGTACCACGCCCACAATGTTTTTGCCAATGTCGTGTACATCGCCCTTAACCGTGGCCATGATCACTTTACCGTTACTAGAGCCTTCTTCTTTTTCAGCCTCAATGTAAGGGTCAAGATAGGCAACCGCGCGCTTCATCACTCGAGCAGATTTCACCACTTGAGGCAGGAACATTTTGCCCGCGCCAAACAAGTCGCCAACCACGTTCATACCATCCATCAGTGGCCCTTCAATCACTTGAATTGGCTTATCAAACTGTTGGCGACAGGCCTCGGTATCCTCGTCAATAAACTCGGTGATCCCTTTAACTAAGGCGTGCTCCAAGCGTTTTTCAACCGGCCAAGAACGCCACTCTAAATCTTCCTGCTTTTCGGCTTGCGCCATGCCCGAGTATTTAGGCGCGATCTCAACCAATCGTTCGCCAGCACCGGCGTCGGTATTGAGGATCACATCCTCAACGGCATCACGGAGCTCTTTTGGAATATCGTCATACACGGCTAACTGACCCGCATTGACGATCCCCATATCCATGCCCGCTTTAATCGCATGGTAAAGAAACACAGAGTGGATCGCTTCACGCACCGGGTTGTTACCACGAAAAGAGAAAGAGACGTTCGATACGCCCCCTGACACTTTACAGTGCGGCAGGTTTTGTTTAATTCTGCGCGTGCCCTCGATAAATTCTACGGCGTAGTTATCGTGCTCTTCGATACCCGTAGCGACCGCGAAAATATTCGGATCAAAAATAATGTCTTCTGGCGGAAACCCAAGCTCGTCAACTAAGATTTTGTAAGAGCGCTGACAGATCTCAAACTTTCGTTCTGCGGTTTCCGCTTGACCAACTTCATCAAATGCCATCACCACCACAGCAGCACCAAAGCGCTTGATGATTTTGGCTTGGTGGATAAATGGTGCCTCACCCTCTTTTAAGGAGATTGAGTTTACAATGGCTTTACCTTGAATACATTTCAGACCCGCTTCAATGACTTCCCATTTAGACGAGTCGACCATGATGGGGACTTTAGAAATATCCGGCTCTGACGCTATCAGATTAAGAAACTTCACCATCGCAGCTTTTGAGTCCAACATGGCTTCATCCATGTTGATATCGATCACTTGCGCGCCGCTTTCAACCTGCTCTCTGGCAACATCCAGCGCGGTTTCGTAATCTTCTTCTAAAATTAAGCGCTTAAATTTTGCCGATCCCGTTACATTGGTACGTTCACCGACATTGGTAAATACTGCTGTTTGTGTCATGGTGAATTCCTAATTTAAGTTACAGGCTTCAAGACCTGCCAAACGCATCCGCACTTCGATGTTAGGCAAGCTACGCGGCTGGGTTTGCTCAAGGCCTCTCGCGAAGGCGCGAATATGTTCGGGCGTGGTGCCACAGCAGCCGCCAACAATATTGATAAACCCTTCATTGCCCCAATCGATAATCTCTTTTGCCATGTCATCGGCTTCTAGGTCGTATTCACCAAACTCGTTAGGAAGCCCTGCGTTTGGATGTACAGAGGTAAAGGTCTCACAAACCCGTGACAGCTCTTCTACATACTGTCTTAATAAATCTGGGCCTAGCGCGCAGTTGAGGCCAATAGAGATTGGCTTAATATGACGAATGGAGTTATAAAACGCCTCGGTGGTTTGCCCTGAAAGCGTGCGACCGGAAGCGTCGGTAATTGTGCCCGAGATCATAACAGGCAGAGTGACGCCCGCTTGCTCGAACGCTTCTTCTACACCGTAAGACGCGGCTTTGGCGTTGAGCGTATCAAAAATCGTTTCAATCAAAATAAGGTGCGCACCGCCTTCAATAAGGGCAAGCGTTGATTCGACATAGGCTGCAACCAACTTGTCAAAAGTGATATTGCGAAAACCAGGGTCGTTTACATCTGGAGAAATCGAACAGGTTTTTGACGTTGGGCCAAGTACACCTGCCACATAGCGAGGCTTGCTGGGATCTTTGGCGGTAAATTCATCACATACCGCACGTGCAAGCTTCGCCGATTCAAGATTAATCTCGCGGCTTAGGCTTGCCATGTCATAATCTTCCATCGAGATGGTGGTGGCGTTAAAAGTATTGGTTTCAATGATATCTGCGCCAGCAGCTAGATAATCGCGATGGATCTGTTTGATTATCTCAGGCTGCGTCAAACTTAGCAGATCGTTGTTGCCTTTGATAAGGACATGCCAATCTTTAAAGCGCTCACCACGATAGTCTTGTTCTTCTAATTTGTGCTTTTGGATCATGGTTCCCATTGCACCATCTAAGATCAGAATACGTTGCTGCATTGCTTGCTTAAGCTGCTCTGCTATTTGCTCACCGTTTACGGCTACATTATTCGGCATAATTGTTAGTCCTTACATCTTGGCTAACTAAGTTAATATCATAAGGTGTGGTTTGGTAAACATAGTAGTTTAACCAATTTGAGAATAACAAGAATGCATGGCTTTGCCATGTCTTAGATGGACGTTTGCTGGTGTCATTCTCAGGAAAATAGTTCTCAGGCTGCGGTGCGTTGGCCATTTTTTCACAATCACGATGGTATTCTTTTTGTAGCGTATCGGCGTCGTATTCAGGGTGACCGGTAATATAGACTTGGCTGCCTGAGTGATTTTTAATTAAGTAAGCGCCCACTTTTTCAGAGCCTGCTAATACCACTAGGTCTTTACACGCATTAATTTTATCGATGTCGATGTGGCCGTAGCGTGAGTGTGGCACCAAAAACTCATCATCAAAACCACGAGTGAGCGCCCCGTGGTCAAAGTAACAGTGGTGTTTGAATACGCCGCAAAGTTTGTCATTTTTGAGCGCTCGCTTTAACCCATAATGGTGATACAAGCCAGCATGTGCGGCCCAACAGGAAAACAGGGTTGAAGTAACATGGTGCTCAGCCCAATCAAAAAATGCTTGCAATTCCTGCCAATACACCACATCGTCATATTCAAGATGCGCCAGCGGCGCGCCAGTGACGATCAAAGCATCATAGTTTTGATCTTTCACATCCGAAAAATAGCGATAAAACATATCTAGATGTTGTTCTGAGTTTTCAGAGCTGCGGTGGGTGTCTAGTCGCAACAAATCAACATTCACCTGCAAAGGGGTATTTGCCAGTAATCGGATAAATTGCACCTCAGTCTCCACCTTATTCGGCATCAAGTTTAATATCGCGAGCCGCATTGGGCGGATCTCTTGAGTTGATGCACGACTTTGTGGCATCACGAACACATTTTCATGACGCAATTGGGCAATGGCTGGGAGTTCGTCGGTGACGGTGATTGGCATGCGCTGCTCCAGACTAATCGAATGGCATTATTATGGACAAAAACTAGAAAATTTCAACCTCTAGATGTATGGACGTCTAAACATTAGTGGTAATAATTTGATTCCTTACCTCTCACTGATTATTTCAATTTATGTATACTTGCCACCATATTAATAAACACAAGAAACTTGAGATTTATGATTGGTATTGGCGAAGCAGCAGCGATTGCAGCGGCTGGGGTATGGGCTGGCTCAACCATACTGTACAAACGATTTAGCCATCACCTTAGTCCATTTGAGTTGAACGTCAGCAAAGGCGTCATCGCTTCAGCTTTGATGATCTTGTGTTTGCTCATCGCAGGTGATGCAATGTACCCGACCTTACCCTCGAGCTGGGGCTGGCTGATAGCAAGTGGGGTACTGGGCATAGCGATTGGTGACAGTGCCTACTTTGCCGCACTTAGAAATATAGGTCCTGCTCGCACTTTGGTTATTGAAAGTCTTGCACCTGCCATCGCGGGGATCTTAAACATTGTGCTCCTTGGTGTTTATCTCAGCGCATCCGCTTGGCTCGGCATTGCAGTGACAACCGTTGGTGTGATGCTGGCGATTAAGCCAAGTAGAAGCCAGCCAGTATTAGACAAAAAACATTATCTCTTGGGAGTCTGCTTTGCACTCACGGCTGCCATTTGCCAAGCTGCAGGTATGGTGCTTTCCAAAGGTGCGCTAAATAACGAAAGCATTAGTAGTTTGTGGGCGGCACTTATCCGCTTGGGATCCGGCACCCTATTTGTGGCCTTTATTGTTGTTTATTTGAAATCACAAAGCCTGTTTAAAGCACTCACACTTAAACAAATCGACGGTAAAAACTGGTTATTCGTTGCAGTGTTTTTTGGCACCTTTATTGGACTGTGGCTACAGTTGATTTCCGTTAATCATACTGATCCCGCTATCGCACAAACCATCTTTGCAACGGCACCGCTCATGGTGATGACAATTGGACTACTGCGCAGAGAAGCTATTACTAAGTCTATGATGTTTGGAGGCCTAATTGCTTTGGCTGGAGTATTTTTATTGCTAAAGGGATAGCCAATATCACACTTAATATGTGTGCGTATTGGCCTGAGTTTGGGGTTAATTTGCTACCGAAACAGAAACTGTCGCCGGCGCGCTTGTAATATCATAAAGGTTGTTACCCTTAATGCGATATTGGAACGAATCCTGGCCAATGAACCCAGCTTTTGGTGTGTAAGTAATGGAGTAGTCACTGTTAACAGATACTGTACCATTAGCTGGTGAGCTAAAAATCTCAACACCATAATAATATGGTACGCCACTATCGTTATCTTTAACGTACACATCAACAGGTTGACCAGCAACGGTTTGTGCCAAGTCATCACTCGGATACACATCGTAATTACCACCAAACGCTTGGTCTAAGCTAACTCTGATCTCTCCCCACTCCGATGTTTCTCCAGCAGGATTAACAACGCGAAAAGAAATCGTATCTATCTTTTGGTTACCGTTGTCTTCGCCTGAGAAATAAAGCACCTTACCCTTAAATTTAACCCAACGTCTGTCTAATGTGTTGTATGCAACCGCCTGACCGTATGTAGTGTAAACTTTGTCATAAAAGCCAATTTGATCGTAGCTTTTGCTACTATCCAATTGAATACGTAGCTCACTATTTGGATAATTTGGATCAGTCACGTTGCCATCGGCAAAGATATTAAATTCCTCTTGGATGTTTAATCCAGCATTGTACTCAAATATGGCTTTATCAAGCTGGGGAGCGGCACTCACTAATGGTGCAAATAACGCGACACCGACGCTAAGTGACTTTAGTCACATTGTATTTAACTTCATTTTTATTTCCTTATGGATTGATTTCCAGCTTCTTCAGCTGGGCCTTAATTAGCAACAAGACCATACCAAAAACACATTAAACTAACAATATTAACAAATCGAGACTTGATCGTACTGGCAAAGTTAAGCGACAGCAGCTAGGCAGCGACAAAATACAAAAAGTAGTCTACCTAAGATTTATTAAAGGCAGACACGACTTTTTGTTACCACTATATTAATATGTAAAAACAATGTATCTAGACTAATATTTATGCCTTTGCTTGCTTTGTTTTTCGCATTACTGCTCGTTGTGTTACCGGCGCATGGTTCAGAATGCCCAAGTGCTAATAATGCTAACCTCACAAGCCAAATTTTGTCTTGTAAGCAACATCTTGAAACGCTTGAACCCAACGGTGCTCAAGCTTTTGATGCACATCTTGAGCTTGTGAGCTTGTATCGTCGAGCGGGTGACATAAAGCTCAGCAATCAAATACTGGATGAGTTGATGGCATGGAAGTTAACCACACTTCAGCGCTTTCAGGTGTTAAGACAAAGTGGTATTAATCGTTACCGCCAGCGCAATTATATTCAAGCGCTGGAGAGCTTCCACGAAGCGCAAACGCTTGCGGCTAAGTTGCAACAAAACGAACTCCTGGGTAAATCGGCAAACGATTTAGCTAATGCTTATCAGGCACTCGGAGATCTAGATACCGCCCTTACTTTATTTTTAGAAAGCTACCAAATAGCGAAAGCAACAAATGACCTGCAGAGACAAGCGATCACACTTAATAATTTAGGGAATGTGTCGAGGGATATTAATCAGTTGGATGATGCCATTCTCTCATTTCGTCAAGCCCATGCGCTCCACCAACAAGCCGGCGACCAGGTCAAAGCGAACCACACCTTGCTAAGCATAGCGGAAGTCTTCTACAAAAAGCGCGACTACAACAAAGCAACTGAAATCATTGAAGATTTACTTCAACCTTTGACACAAAGTGGCGCCTATACCCAATTGTCTCGAGCCTATTTATTATTGGCCGAAATTGCCATTGCTCAAAATCATATCGCTCAGGCACAACAGCAACTTGCTTCATTCAAACGCACTCGGCAACTAATTCAACACGGTAAAGTGGATCAGCGAGCACTGCTTATTGAAGCCAAACTCAAGCAGCTTGAGGGCGATAACCTAACTGCACAAACGTTACTTAAACAGGGGCTTGAAGCACATAATCAGCAAAATAGTCAGCTTACCGAATTATTTTACATTGCCTTATTGCAGTCCCAACTACAAACACACGCTTATAAAGAAGCGGTAGAGACCGCACAGCGTTATAATGACATGCTTAAAACTAGTCGTGTACAAAGTGAAAACCTTTATCAATTTCGCCTTCAAAGCGCTAACGTCTTGACCGCGCCTAAGCGCCAAACAGAGACAAGCATGTTGTCTCATGTACTCGTCGGGTTTATCACATTTTTAGCAGGTGTTTTGGTTACTTACTGCTTTATTCGCAATACCGCCCGCGCCGATACTCATGGCGTGCACAGTAAACATACGAGCATTGATGAACAGGCCGCTAGACAGTTAATGGTTGAGGTAATGACACTCACTTTGACGCTTTGGGAGCAAAGTAGTGGCAAAACTCGTGTCGAATTAGCGGAAGAAAGCAAAGTGTGGAAAGTGAATATCGATGATGGTCGCTTACGAGTGCGCACTCTTGAACGCTATCTTAATATCAAAACGCTGCCCAAAAAGCCGCGTATTCGAAATATTGTTACCACGGCACAATATGTACTCACTCAATGCCAAGACGCTAATTTCGATACTGCGCCCCTTTCTCAAAAAGTTGCACAACTGGAGCAAATCATAGCGTGCTCCAACGCTACTTGATGTATACAACAAAGGGGCTTTTGCCCCTTCTCTAGTTATCCGTCGCGGTCTCACATAAATAGCATGCTAAAGTCACGCCCATACCGGCATCATACTCTTGGTGATGATGGTCTCCTTTGAATTCAAAAGGTCCTTCAAAGCGTGGATACACTGTCATATCAGGCTTTAGGCTATTACTAAAGCCTTTCATATTATGATGTAGAGATTGACACATTTTATTACCCATATCATAAGCAAGTCGCCAATCATCAAACTGGCCACAATCTAGTCGTGGTATAATACGACCAGGAATACTCTGCTTAGGACTGGTACAAACGTTACTTCCTTCACTATGTAAATATTTAAAGGTTCCAGCAGTTAATGTCATTTTACCTAGCAAAATCGTTTGCCGCTTTGGACATTTCGCCCCATCAGCAACTTCGAGCTGCGCTATCATTTCTGGGCTATGGGCTTGTACAAAGCTCACAATCAAAGTTGCTCCCAATACTACTATTACTCGTCTCATAACTGTCTCCTTATTGGTTATGACACCGTTACTCGATTGCGAATGTACTCACGCTGAGACTCCAATAACGGCGATAGCAAAATCCTGCCTCAAGCGAATATTGATTGCAGCAAAAGTTACGGGGCAATTGGGTAAATTCGGGTAAAAATATAAGCAGACCTTTGATATTTAAGTTTTTATTTACCACAGCTTGATATCAAAACTTACCTAACCCAATGCGTCCGTTTAATATCAAAGGTTTTACCCAAGTTGACCCTAACTGGCCCTACAACCTCCTATTCAATCGCTGAAAAAGTTTCCAACATCACAAGGCAAGTTAACAATGCATGAGGCATGTTGACTCAGCACAACGATGAAGGAATAGAAAAATGAAACAGAGAAATTTCACCCCAAAATTAGTCAGCCTAGTTACCAGCACGTTGTTACTGGGTAGTATTTCGCTACAAGCCGCAGAAGAATATGGAGAAATGGCCCCCTCTCAAGTAAGCCCAGAAGCGTGGCAAGCCATTTCAAACTGGTCTCAAGACCGTGTTTCCTTGCTTGAATATATCTCCGACAACGACGAAGAATATGAATTAGACCGCTATGTCGATAGCTTGATCCGCGACTATCGAGATGGAGAGATGCTAAGCCAAGCAAAAGCTTTAGATCAAAACGTGTTATCAGCATGGGAAAATGCTTTTACCGAGCAAACGCCTGAAGATAACTTTTTCTTTACTCGATATCTTATTCAATTTAAACCGACGGTATTCGAAAAATGGACACAACAGCAAAAAGTGCCAACACTCAGCCAACATTTAGAGCGAAATGCACCGCAGCTTTACAGCACTTGGCATAAGGAATACGCAGCTCCTAAACGTAAAGGGCTCTCGGTACTTGAATACGATAGGACGCTACCGTCAGGTATTCTTGCCGAATTAAAAGAATTGCTGACTAAAAAACCCATCTTCGGACCTAAGTCACAATGTTCATGTCAGATGGTGACCCCTTCAACCAGCACAGGCCAAGTGGTCACTAACTACCCATCAACCCAAACGCCTTGGAGCACATCGACCAACGATGGTAGTGGTTTTTCTAAGCACCATGCTTATGTCAATACCTCAGCCTACGGCGCCTTTCACTCCGCTAAGGGTAAACGTTGGTCAAAAAATAAAGCGCTCAGTTTCGACAACACCTCAGCCCATAACTCGACAGAGTTCCACGTCAAAATGTTGTGTGCAGACACCGGGGGATTTGCATGTAATCAAAGTAATGCCTGTTCGGGCAATTTAGAAGTCAGAGGCACTTATTCAGCTCGCTACCATGTAACCGGGCAAGCTAAAAAAATCTGGTCAAAAGGTACCAACTCACATGCAACTGACGGCGCAAAGTTTGCGGTCGATTTGCCAGGAGCTGCACCTGAAGTCATCTTGTTCAATAAAGCCGGTGGCGCAGCCATGGGATACAACACCACATGGAATTTAAGCTCCACCATAGGAGTCGTCAAAGCCGCACTTGGCATTACTTCTGCAATCGTTAATGGCAACCCTGGCAGCTTGCTTGACGGTCAATTGGCCGATGCGCTTATCACCAACTTGGCAGGCATGATCACGCGTTCGGGTAATCAAGCCAGTGTTACCACCACAATGCGCGCGCGCTTCGATTCGTCCGATGTCAGCCCTTTCTTGTTGCAACCCAATGAGGTGTATCACTTTACCCTTGATTCAAAAGGTCGGGTGCAAGCCAGAGGCTACGGTGGTTATTCGGACAGTCATTACGAATATGGTAGCTCAGGCGCGGTGATGTATGCGGCAAATCACTTTACCTGCGGCAGCAATGTCAATGCTCCAGCACCAACAGGGTTATGGTTCTATTCGTCACAATCCGGTCCTGATAGCGACGCGTCGTTACGTAGTGACGTTGAAAACTGGCTCTCTGTGCAGCTCAACAAACCCGTTAATGCAGGCCAACGCCAAGGCATCATTCACTAGGTTTTGCTAAGGGTGGCCATGCGCTGCCCTACTCCAATAAGGAAAGATTATGAATAAGTTCATCGCCACCACGCTTACCTGCTGGGCTTTGTCTTTGAGTGTTAACGCCTCAGCAGAGTCAGAGCACTACGATACATCAACCCTACCGCTATTATTTCACGCAGGACAACAAGGTTATCAAGCCCTTTCACCTTGGTATTCTTTTCAGTATCAGAACCAAAGGATCACCTTACAAACATGCGCAGAAGATGCCTGCAAACAAACGCTGCAATTTCCCCAATTAGAGCAAACTGCACCATTCAATAGCGAGACGTATGAGCCCAGCTATCAAGGTGAAGCTGGAAACATGAAAAAGTTAGAGAGTTACTCTCAACTCCAGCTCGGTTATCTAAAAGAAAACAGACTCTATGCCAGCGGCAATCAACGGCGCTTACTGTTCACGTTACAACTCGCGTCGGGTAAAGCTGAGTTACCCTTTGTATTTAATGATAACTATGACGAATCTCTGGCAAATGATAAGTCATCCCTTACTCGAAGTTTCCCCTCCTGCGCCAAAGCCTGTAATACCACTTGGCAAGCATTTAGCGTGGATAAATCTGGCCAATATAGTCCGGCTACTTTTGTTCGAAATGAAACCGGAAATTGGCTTATTCAAAGTACTCGCGACGCCATTCGCATTGAACTTACCACCTTAATCGGACAATATCAGCCACCGGCGCTGCGTCATCACCACAATGACACCACACAGTCTAGCTATTCGTTGAATGACGATAGTTTAATTGTTACTCGCCAAGCTGATAGCGTATCTCGTCACATACTTAACCAAACTCAGGTTGTGGGTCTAAGTGATAAGCACTGGTTGCTGCTTCAAAATACCGACCTCACCCTCACGGATAACAACTCAAATATACAAGCCAAGCGTCCAATCGCGCAACTTGAGCTATCACGCTTACTGGCAAGCTATCTTGATAATGATCGCTTATATTTATTAGGGTTATCACCAAGAGACGCTGTGATTAAACCATCGCAGCAAACGATTATGACGCAGTATCCAAAGCTTCATGAAGACGCCCTCGTTGCCACCTCTCTACTAGAACTAGATTTAGGGCTACAGGTTATTTCGGCCACAACGGTATTTATTCCTGACACCGAGTTTGCTGATATTCGCATTACTCGCAATGCTTGGGGAATATTAGTTAGCTCCGGCGAAGTTGCGGCACGTTCAACAACACATGCGTATGAAAGCAATCAATCGGCATCTGCAATGTCCGGCTGCCCGATGATAGCCAGTGGCTATGGTTATGGCCTGCTATGCTGGAAGGCATTAAATAACCCAACACTCACCTATACTCCCAATGCCGCAAGCACAATGATCCCAACGACGGTAGTTGACAACACAACGCCAAATCTAATGAATCAATTAGAAAACAATCAATATGGGATTATTTTTAAAAATGGGGCAACGCCAACCGATCCGGGTGGAGTGTGGACTCATCCAGATAATGTTGCCACCAGTAAGGAAGATTTAGGATTGGCTGTGGCCATGTACCATTATCGCTGGGGTTCACCTGTCGCGGCAAATATCGTCTACCCATCAGGAAGCCCCGCACATCCTGTGATGTTTAGAAAGGTGGAATATCAAGCAGCGAATAGCAGTAATTTGCCACATAATGTTTGTAATCATTTTGCTGCCAGCTCAGGTTACCCTGAGTATCAGGCGGCTGATGCTTGTATGACACAGCCAGGTTTTGGCCTATTTAGCCTCGAAGATCTTACCTTCGACCGTTGGCAAGGAGGGAATTATTATCCGAACCAAACAGTCAGTGGGCAGGATAATTCTTGGTTTCCTTGGTATACCAACTTTGTTGGCGATCCACCGGTAACAGAAACCTTTGAACAGGCCTCGAGTGCTGAAATGCTTGCACGATTGCAATTTAACCTAGCGCAGTTTGGTAAAATCAACCAAGACACCTATGTTAACGGCACACGCTTTAGCCAAGACACAGTCACCGGCTTCTACCGCTGTAGCCACCAATAACCAGCAGAAGCAAGATATTCGTATTCGAAACTCGCAAATTGTTAACAATGCATTAAACTTCATTCAACTGTTCAAAAAGGAATGAAGTCATGCGCATCATCATCGCTATTGCGACGCTCAATTTAATTGCTTGTAGCAGCACGTTTGCAGTCCAACAAGCGAATACCAAAGTATTAGGCGCTTACTCAATGTTCGCGCCTTCTACTACAGAAGCCCCAAATATCTACGCGCGCGTCGTTGTTGACGACGTGCTCAGCGACGCCAACCAATGCCCAAGCTTGCTCTTTGGTAAAAAATCCATGCCGATGCAGTTGCGAGCAATGCGTCCGAACCAAACACATTTTCCAGTCTCTGTATGCGAAGCGAAAATCTCCCCAAACACGGCTTATACCGTCAGTGATAGTCAATTCTCGTTAGCGCCCGTGACATTCGATCCGAATAAAATTGCGGTTTTTGGCGACACTGGCTGTAAGTCATCAGTTTGCGAAAACAACACTGCTGCCGAGCCGTTTAAAACCCTCGCAGAGCAAGGGGCAAAGCAACAACCACAATTGTTGCTCCATATGGGGGATTTCAACTATCGAGGTACCGGAGGTGCGATTTCCGGTGATACCTATGCTTATGACGCAGGCGATGGTGGATATGGTGGTACTAGCTGCGGTCTCAACGATACCTACTACAGTCAAAACGCGATAAATAGCCCAAGACCAGATACATGGAGCAACTGGCAAGCCGACTTTTTTGCCGCAACAACGGATCTTTCAGCAACCGCACCATGGATTTTTGCACGAGGCAATCATGAACTTTGTAGCCGCGCAGGAATTGGCTGGTTTTACTTTTTTGGCCCGGGAGCCAATCTTCCTGATGCCGTTGAGCAACAGCAATGTCCATCTCAAGGGGATTATAATCAACCGCCGCAATCTGCAAGTGCCCATATCATTGTGCAAAACTCCTATACCATCAACTTAAAACCGCTCAGTGTTTGGGTAATGGATAGCGCCAATGCCTGTGATGCCAGTGCAGACAATGGCCTAACAAAAGTCTACCAACAGCAATATCAACGACTTAATGTCAGAAGCGAACTACTCAAAGCCAAACCCATGTGGATTATGAGCCACAGACCCATCTGGGGCGTTGAAGACCCGACAACCAAAGACACACTAAACGTGATGTTGCAAACCGCGCTGAAGAACACCAGACAAGGTAAGTTGCCTGAACACGTCACTTTATCACTCGCTGGACATATGCATATATATCAGTCTTCCACCTTTGCTGCCAGTACCGCGCGTCCTGCGCAAATCGTTGTCGGCAATAGCGGCGTCAGCCTCAGTGATACCAATGCCTTTAGCGAATTTGATTATGCACTTGATAGCCAAAACGCAATCGTTAACGAACAAGGTAAGTTCGGCTTTTTATCCATTAAGCTTGGCAAAGATGGCGCGTGGCAAGGAGAGTTTTTGGATGAAAGTAGTGCCGTTTTTTTAACCTGCAACAGCAAAACTACAGATAAACAAGCGGTATGTCGCGCGAAGTAAGCGCGACTTTATACATCCTAATCACTGACAACTTGAGTTGCTCGCCTTGTATCATCGTGTTTTTGATACCAGGCGAGTAGCACCACAGTAGCAGCAGCGACCACTGCAACCCCAAATCCAAGATCCACAGTAAAGTGTTCAACGACCCATCCGGTCAACGCAGCCCCACCTGCAATCCCCACACCAAGCCCGGTAATTAGCCAAGTTAAGGCTTCAGTGAGTAAGCGTTTTGGTACGCTTTGCTCAACAAGCCCCATGGCAATGATCATGGTTGGAGCAAACGCGAGTCCCGAAATAAACATCACTACTGCCAAGCCATAAACGTGGTTAACACTGAGTAATAGTACGCTCGCGATCAATGTAAATATCGCAAAACGTACAAGCAGTACTGGCATAGACACACGCCACTTAACGGCCCCAAATCCAAACCCAGCGATACAAGAACCAAGCGCGTACATCGACAATACTAAGCTGGCCGCAATTGGCATCCCTTGCAACTGAGCAAAAGCGATACTTAATACATCGATAGCACCAACTATTACACCGAGCGCCAATAACACCAAACTAAGCAACTTAACCGTGGAGTTAGCCAGTGCGGAAGTTCGGGTCTGATTTTCACTTTGTTCTATTTTTGGCTCAGTGTCCTTTTGCGACACTAACCAAATACTGCCTATCACAAACAAAATAACCGCTAGCAACGGACCGGCTTGAGGAAAGAGCAAGCTGCTCAATGCAATCGCAAGTGGAGGTCCTATCACAAAGGTAATTTCATCCAGTACCGACTCAAAAGAATATGCCGTATTAAGTAAGCCTTGATCTGATTGTATCGCACTCCACCTGGCCCGAACTAAAGCCGGAACACTTGGCATAATGCCCGCACACATGGCTAAAACATAGAGGCTCCAAAGTGGCGCTTGCAAGTGACTTAATAGCAACAATGCCAGCGCAGATACTGCACTAAACAAGGCCGCAGGGATCACAACCTTGCGTTGCCCTACCCTATCAATCAGTCGCGACAACTGCGGCGCAGCAAATGCCATGGTAAAGGTAAATAGCGCAGCAATGGAACCTGCAATCCAATATGAGTCATAGAGTTGCGAAAGCATGGTGATTAACCCAATCGCCATCATAGAAAGCGGCATACGAGCAATAAAACCAGCACAGCTAAAATGCTTAGTTCCTTTTATCTTAAAAATTTCAGAGTAAGGATTATACATTGATCTCTCCTTGAGGTTATTTTCACATACAATGTGTATGTGAAAATAATTGACATACACAATGTATGTCAATTATAAATTGCGTAGTTTTTTAATAAGGATCGCAAAATGACAACAAGAAGCAGCATGATGGAGAAAACCCGCAGCGAGCTATTGGCCCAAGCCAGAGTGCTTTTTGCAAGTAAAGGATTTGCAGGGACGGCATTAGAAGAGCTAACAGCGGACGTAGGACTCACTCGAGGAGCGCTGTATCATCACTTTGGCAACAAAAAAGGGTTGTTTTACGCGGTAGTACAGCAATTAGATAGTGAAATGGATCTCCGACTCCGTGATATTGAACGTAGTGAAACCTCACCTCAGCAAGCGCTTTTGAAACGTGCAGAAACTTACTTGGATATGGCTACGGAGCCCGAGATACAGCGTATCATATTACGTGATGCGCAGTCGGTATTAGAGCCTGAACAACTCGAAAAAGCAGCTTCAGGGTGTGTGGCATCAATCACACAGTTACTAAGTGCAATCGCACCGCAACAGAGTCCTCAAGCGCATAAAACCAGCGCTCAATTTATCAATGGTGGATTAACGAGTCTCGCACTTTGGATTGCAAATCATCAAGTACCCGATCAAGCCGTAGATGATGCAAAACGTACCGCATACGAATTATTAAACCGTATTATGTTAGCTTAGGTTTTACTTAATCAGTAACAACGCGCCGAATCATTCGAACTGCTCTAGCGTATGCATAAGACTAAACGGATGCTGTAAAAACTCGGCTTGGTAGGTTTTATTGCGAACACTTTCTGGTAGCTGGTTAAACTCCAGCTCCGTTTCAACATAATCGAAATAAACGCTGGAGCTTACCGTGTTTAGCGTATTCACGAACCTTAAGACTTCTGACTGCTTTTGCACCGCTAAATTCGCGGCAACAAGTCTGGCGAATTCGCCATATTCTTCGGCTTCACATTCCCTTTTTTGGTGAATATAAAAATAAGATAAAACGATACCTCGCTGCTGCGAGGTAATATTAAGACTGCGCAATTGCTCTTCTGTAATAGCACGCTCACTTTCGCATGCCGCTTCTCTATCACCCAGTTGTGTTACGCTATTTAACAGCTCACTAAGCAGCGTCTTTTGAACTGGTTCAAGTTGTTCGACTGGATATTCAATAGTCGGCGTAAGATCTACTGACATTGTTTCAGCGTTAGTTTGCGGCGCAAACGCAAACAATATCAAAACTAATAGCAGGGGTTTCACAAATATTCCTTTTATCACTCGTGTCCGTGAACTTGCTCCAAGCTTTGAAACAAATTAAAGTTATCTCGAAGAAAATCCGCTTTTAGCGCGGCCGTTTTAACGGTCTCAGGTAAAGCGTTAAACTCAGCCTCAAACTCAATAAAATTTGCGTAACGCCCAGAAGATAGCACGTTCATTGCTTTCACCTGCTTAAGCTCCCTCGGGCTCTTATGCATCACATAATTTATAGCGACTGTCCTTGTAAAAGCGCCAAACTCCGCAGATTCACACTGATTTTTGTTCAAACCATCAACATAAAAAAGCACAGTGGTGTAGTACTCTACATCCATTTTGAGTGAGTCCAATTGCGACCTTTTCAACACAGTCGCAACGTTGGCACATTCTATCCGTTTGTTGTGTAATCGGTTATAGCCCTTAATTAATTCAGCCATGTAGTGCTAGGTCATGCAGTAAAGTGGTAAGTTCATTAGGTGGCAGCGGTAGCTGGTTAAGCACATTTTGATAGTCCGGTGTGGCGGACGCTGTACTCATATTTACTATAAAGCCAGCGACCAAAAAAGCAGGGGATAAATTCATTGCAAAATTCCTTTTTGACTGTATTGCCTCCAAGCGTACAGTTCTTGCAATAAATAAACAATGAACAAAAGCGTGGCTCACTAGCCACGCTTAGTTAGTTTACAGTCTGCTAAAAATCATAGCTAAAACTTAAGCTGTAATTTCTCGGCGCACCATAGCGATACTGATCAAAGAAGCCAATTTGGCTGTAGTACTTTTCATCGAAGAGGTTTTCTACGTTGAGCTGTAGCGCCATATTGTCTGCCAGTGCGTAGTTTGCCATCAAGCTAACCAATGCATAGGCATCTTGCTCTAGCCTATCGTTGCCCGTTACTGAATAAGTGTCATCTTGCCAGTTCACGCCACCACCAATCGTCAACTCAGGTAAAGCATTCACAAATTGGTAAGTCGTATACAACTTAAATTGCTTTCTTGGGTTATCCGTATTTACTTCAACGCCGTTGGCATCTTCTGCTTTGTATTGTGAATAACCCAAATGCACATCAAAACCGTCAGTTAACTGACCCACCACTTCAAATTCGAAGCCTTTACTGGTTGTGCCTTCAGCAGCATATTGCGCGACTGTATTTACCGAACCAGGAACTATGTATCCAACATCATCTTGAGCTAGGTTATCTTGTTCGATTTGGAAAATCGCCAATGTTGTTTGCAGCGTGTCGTCTAGATAGGTACTTTTTAGCCCCACTTCGTATGATTTTCCTTTGATTGGATCAAGGAAATCACCATTACGGTCTTGGGCATTTTGCGGCTGGAATATTTCTGTGTAACTTGCATACACTCGCTGCGTTGTCGACAAGTCGTACAAGGCACCAGCGTAAGGTATAAATACGCCATTGTCGCCAAAATCAGTGATGACGCCATAGCTTTCGCCTTCGCGCTGCCAGCTCGACAACCGACCACCCGCTATTACTTTAAGTTCAGCGCTAAGATTTAGCCTTGTTGCGGCGTAAAACCCTTTTTGCTCGGTATCCATATCTTGAGCAACTGAGGTTTCTGTGCCCCACGTCGGCTCAGGGAAATTGCCGTCCCACTCGTAAAAATTGCCAACTGGCAAAAAGGCATTATCGAGCGCAGCGAAAGTGAGTGTATCGGCACTCTGCTCACTGTAGAGCGCGCCAGTTACGAAATCATGCTCACGACCGGCGAGTTGATAAAAACCTTTAAGCTGGATATCAAAGCTGTCTTGGTTACTTTCACCTGTACTTTTATAAGGCCAAGAAGCTAAGCCCTCACCTGTTGTTTTATCCAATGTGCCGAATAAATACAGCAGCTCTGTATCTTGCTCGTATTTCAGCTTGTTGTAATTGGCGACCAGTTCCCAACCATTTGCAAAGTTGTGGCTAAAGTTCACAAAAGCATTGGTGCCAGTAGTTTGCCACTCAGTCCAATTTGCAGCTGTGGTTTTTTCGACTTCCCAGTCTGTCTTACTTCCATCGGTAAAGAAAGTAGGTAATGCCCCCCAAGTTGGACTGGTAGGGTCGTTACGCTGATAGCTTGCACCAACGCGGATCGTCGAATGCGTGCTTAAATCCGCTTCTAGTACCCCATAAAGCACGGTACTTTCGTCAGAGAAGAGATCTAGATACGAGTCACCTTCTTCATACTTCGCGACCACTCGTCCACGCACACTGCCATCGTTAGTTAATCCATTGGCAACGTCCACCATCACTTCTTTATTGTTCCAGCTTCCCAAAGAGACACTAGCAAAACCTGTGAGGTCGGTGCTATTTGCATGTTTGCGTACTAGGTTAATAGAAGCTGAAGGATCGCCCGCGCCGGTTAATAACCCCGTCGCACCACGCACAAACTCCACGCGCTCATATATCGCAACATCCGCGATGGTTTCACCTGAATCACCTGCCAAACTCCATGACAAAGGAACGCCGTCAATTTGATAATTGGTAATGTCAAAGCCACGTGACTGCAACGTATTACGAACATTATCAACTTCTTTCGCTGACACCCCAATCGCATTTAACACAGTATCGGTTAATGTATCGAGTTTTTGCTCTTTGATCCGTGCAGCGGTAATAACACTAACAGATTGCGGCGTCTCAAGAAGTGATAACCCTAAGCCAGTTGCGGTGTCTATCACTTCATTGACGGTGTATTTTCCCGTCACAACTATTTTTTCAATTTCTTCTTTATCTTGCTGTGCTGCTTGCACCTGTAATGCTGACGTGCCGAGCGCTGCCATAACAGCAAATGAGAGCGTTTTGAGAGGCAGAGTGTTCACTGGGTTCATCCTAATATTGTAAAAATCGAAACGATCATAATGCAGATGATAACCATTAGCAATAACATTAAGGTAAATTACAACCAGTTTCGAACCCGATTTAAGGAACGTTCCCAAAATAAGTAACTAACTAATTTAAAACAACTTTCCTATAAAAGAAACAAGAAAGATAAACCGCTAAACGAATAAAACATGCTATTTAACGCACATCCAAATGAATATAATTGCCATTTACACTTTTAAAAAGATATACTTTATTTACATTTTTGCGCAAATACTCCCTCAGCTTTCATTTGTCGCCGTCATTCAAAGAACTAGGAACACACAATGGCAAAGAAAATAAGCAACAAGTTTTGGTTTCAGTTGCATGGTTGGTTTTCACTGCCAATATGGCTACTGTTTTGCTTTATTTGTATCACAGGTACCATTTCCGTTTTCAGCCATGAACTTACATGGCTTACCAACCCTGATTCTCGGGCATATAACCCCAGTCAGGTAAGTGAGATGTCAGCGGGCTCAGTGTTACGCACGTTTAAAGATGAGTACCCAAGTGCAGATGTCATGGGGCTCAATGTGAGAGAGCCCTATTTGACCTATGTGGTGATGTTTACCGACGTCGACAAGCCCTATGCGCTTGCATATGTAAACCAGTACACAGGGGCTGTTCAGGAAATAAATGACGGCAATACGTTTATTAACTTTATGCGTTCACTACATGGCTGGCTGCTATTTCCATGGCAAAATGGCTACAGTGTTGGTTACTATTTAGTGGCGTTTATGTCACTGATCCTATTGGGCGCGTTGATCACAGGCCTGGTGGTATACAAAAAGTTTTGGTTAGCGTTTTTTCAGTTTAAGCTGCGTAAATCACAAGAAGGTCGTACCCTTGCCGCTGACATCCATAAACTCAGTGGAGTATGGTCGCTTTGGTTTATGACCGTAATGAGCCTCACCGGACTGTGGTATTTAACGCAAGCGGTGCTGTGGCATGCTGGTGTTGAACTAGAACATCATGAAACATTAAATGCTGCGGATATACCCAACTCGACAATAAACGCGAATGCAGTAGAGACCAGTGTTGATCTAGCGCTCGCTGAAATCCAACAACAGTACACTGACTTTCGCCCAAGTTACATCATGCTACCTGAGCATAACCGCGATACGCTTAAAATCAGTGGCGCAAACGACTACGTACTCTATGACGATTACAGCATTAATATTGCCTACAACACTTGGAATGATACAGTCGTTCATCATGCAAACCCTGATTCAATGACAGGCTTACAAACGGTTATGCACATCACAGATCCACTGCACTACGGCACCATTGGAGGGATCTGGACAAAAGTCATCTGGTTTATTTTTGGCTGTATTTTATCCGGGATGTCAGTTACCGGATTTATCATGTATCAGCTTCGGACCAAACGCGCGCGTAGCCAAGAACGGAGCAATGCAAGACAACTAAAAGCACAGCAAGGGTAAATCGCCATGAATGCAGTCAAACGCTTTATACAACACAATAAATATTGGTTAAATGCCCTATTGCTGGTGTTGCCAGCTTGGTTTTATTATCAATCATTACATCCAGAGTTTCCCGCTCCATTGGCGGAGCAAACACTTGGAGAGTACAGCATTACACCAATGCCTTTTGACGACAAGCCGCCATACATCCACGATAACTTATACGTCAAAGACTTCTTACTACTGTTCAATAAAGGTGACGTTGAATCTGTGCGCCAAGGCTATCTCAATATCGGCCCCAACGCGATGCCACTTGCACAGCTTATGAAGCATGAGCTCGGGATCCTTCACGGCACAAAACACGGTCAACACGTACATGCTTTAGCAAAGAAAACATTATCAAAAGACGACAAGGTTTGGCTGACGATTGAAACTTGGCAAGGCGAAGTCATCGTCATGAATTGGCCACTGCCAGAGTATTTAATCAAAGAAAGCGCATAGAAAAGGGGCATCTCGCCCCTACTCGATTTAAATTGCACTTAAGACTCAATGGAAATCAGGATATTATACCAGTTGTATTAAGTAAATGATCTATCTTGAAGCGGGGAAATAGCTTTAGTAGCAAGGCAAAAATTTTGCTATTTAGTTGTTCTAAATGAGAAATTTTTAACGAAGCTAATATGCTATTTCACCCTTCAAATTGATTAGAGAATTAATTCAATTGGTATTAGTACCCCACCGCTGCGCTATCTGCACGCCTTGGATCTGAGGAGCCAAATAGACCTTTATCGGTAAGCATGATTGACTGGGTTGAGCCCATCGCATTCTGCTCTGAAAGTGTGTGTCCTTTGTTTTCAAGTAGACGTCGAGTATCCACATTTAAGCTACGTTCAATACGAATTTCATCTGGTAACCACTGGTGGTGAATACGCGGAGCCACGGTTGCTTCAGCGATGTTCAAGCCATGATCAATAACATTCATAATGATTTGTAGCGTGGTGGTGATAATACGTGAGCCACCAGGGCTACCCGTTACCAAAAAGGGTTTACCTTCTTTCATTACAATCGTAGGTGTCATTGAGCTCAGCGGGCGCTTCTTGCCTTCAACGGCGTTAGCTTCTCCACCAACCAAGCCAAAACCGTTTGGTGTGCCTGGCTTTGCCGAGAAATCATCCATTTCGTTGTTAAGTAGAATGCCAGTGCCAGCCGCGACAATACCTGAGCCATAGCTAAAATTGAGCGTGTAAGTGTTACTCACCGCATTGCCCCACTTATCTACCACAGAATAATGCGTGGTTTGGTTACTCTCATAAGGTAATAATTTACCGGGCTTAATCTCGCGGCTTGGCGTCGCTTTGTCTGCATTAATTTGTTTACTACGCTGCTTTGCATATTGCTTATCCACCAATGCTTTAACGGGTACGTCGTAGAAGTCAGGGTCGCCCAAATATTCGCTGCGGTCAGCATACGCACGCTTCATGACCTCAGCCATTAAATGGACGGTAGCAGCGCTATTATGCCCAAGCTCACCAATAGGGTATTGCTCCAGCATGTTGAGCATCTCTATGATATGCACACCACCAGATGAAGGAGGCGGCATAGAAACGATGTCGTAGCCGCGATATGTACCTTTTACTGGTTCACGCTCTACCGCTTTGTAGCCTTTTAAATCATCCAGCGACATAATGCCACCTGCTGCTTCTACCGCAGCAACAATTTTCTTTGCTGTCTCGCCCTGATAAAAGCCTGCACTGCCTTTTTCGGCAACAAGTTCCAAAGAGTGAGCCAAGTCAGCCTGCACCAGCCATTCATTTGGCTTATAGCTGCTACCATCTTTTTTATAAAACACGGCCTTAGACGCCGGTACATCGAGCATTCGTTCTTTAATATAATTATGAGAAAGCGAGTTAGCTAAATCAGAGGTCACTTTAATGCCATCACGCGCCAATTTTATTGCAGGCTGAATAACTTGGCTAAGTGTCATGGTGCCGTATTTTTCGAGTGCTAACTCCATCCCCATAACAGTTCCGGGAACGCCCACGGCAAGGCCGTGCTGAAGGCTTAGCTTTGGGTTTACCTCGCCGTTTTCATCAATAAAGATGTCTTTGTGCGCACGGCTCGGCGCCATTTCGCGATAATCAATCGCAATGGTTTTATTCTCTTTTGCCAGATGCACTAGCATAAAGCCACCACCGCCGATATTTCCGGCCCTTGGCAAAGTCACGGCCAGACTAAAACCTACTGCAACAGCCGCATCAACGGCATTACCACCTTGCTTTAAAATCTCCACCCCAACCTGACTGGCAAGTGCCTCTTGGCTAGATACCATGCCATGCTCAGCCCATATTGGCTGTGCTGTGGCTTTAGAACTAAATATTGGTGACTCGTCAGCTAGCGCCGTGTTACCAAACACAACACCCGCGCACAAGGAAACAGAGCAAGTCCACACCAAGGCTGTTAATTTACGCATCTTCATCCCGTTTTTTAATTATTCTCATGTTGCAGTGTTGCATGATTAAAAAGACCAAACAATATCGATGCGTTGGGCGACTGACAGTGCAAATTTACGTTACACCACAGTTGCTGAACTCAGGCTAAAAAGCAGCTTGTCATCGAGCGTTGAAGTTACACAGGGTTGAAATAAAGCAATTAAGAAAAACACAAATTTAACTTTTAAAAAACATATTTGACAAATAATTTATATTGGGTACCGTCAATAATGCAGTTTATTTTTTGTACGACTTTGTACGACAATTCAAGCTTTCACAATAAGGAAAATAAGATGAAATTAACTCTAACAAAAAGAAAGATAAAACAACTGAACCATACAGCAGGCTTGGAAAAAGCCCAAACACCAAACATCGCGGGAGGTTATTTAACCGCGGGTTGTGACAGAGAAATAACCGAGTTATGCAACACGAAAGCATTTGGTTCTTGCTATAACTGTG
This sequence comes from Pseudoalteromonas sp. OF5H-5, assembly GCF_021530695.1. Classification (NCBI taxonomy): domain Bacteria; kingdom Pseudomonadati; phylum Pseudomonadota; class Gammaproteobacteria; order Alteromonadales; family Pseudoalteromonadaceae; genus Pseudoalteromonas; species Pseudoalteromonas sp. OF5H-5. The sequence goes on along the minus strand of NZ_JAKGBF010000020.1, from coordinate 6,876 downwards.
GCTCTCTTCGCTGTTAATACGCTTTCTTACCACCCAAAGGAAATGAAAAATGAAAATTAAACTGAATAAAAAGCCGCTTAAAAACTTAAACAATGCTCAAGCTATTGCACCACAAGCAACCCCCCAAATTGGTGGTGGTGTAAACCGTTTGACTGATTTGGACTGTGTACCAACTAACCGCCACGATTGTCGTACAGGTGCTATCTCTTGTTACGGTGATCACGACTGTGCTTTCACAAATAGACAGTATATGTGCGATTAATTCTTTTTAGGCCCGTACTTGGGCCTATTTTGGAGTCTCGACCTGCTTAAAACACTAATCCTAGCTCACGTAACTCGCGCTCAGCTTGCGCCGCATTAAAGAACTGAATGCCATGTAATCCGACCTGCTTTGCACCTTCAACATTCGCTAAGACATCATCAAGAAAAACACAGTCATCTGCCGCTAGTTGGTAGCGCTCCAGTAAGTGAGTAAAAATAGCTTTGCCGGGCTTCATGCATCCAAGCTCAGCAGAAATAATTTCTCCGTCAAAGTGTTGCCAGAAAGTATGACGCGCTTTTAGGTGGCTCACAATCTCGTGCACATTATCGGTCAGGGCATAAGCACTATATCCAGCCGCCTTTAGGCGCTGCATCAGTGAAAGCGTGCCATAAAGTGGGATCAGCGATTCTTTGATATAAAAGAACAGTTCGTCAGCTTGCTCAGAGGTTAAGTGACAGGTTCGTATAAAAGCGTCCTTGGTGTCTGCTTCTGTCAGTTCGCCTCGATTAATCGCAAACCAAATCTCACTGTGGAACAGCTGCTTAGCTAGACTCTCAACGTCGCATTGGTTGCCAAAGGTAAGCCGAACTATCTCCTCTGGTGACCACCTCACAAATACGTTACCGACGTCAAAAATTACGTGTTTAATATTGCCAATTGCCATCCTTGAACCTCTTTAGTTAGTTTAAATATGAGCGTTTATTATGCATATCTTTACCACTTACGCACGGCTAATTCGTTAGACTTCATTGAAATAAAATCAATCATGTATTTGTTGTAAATACTCGCTAAAAAAGGTGAGAAACGCTTTGACTTGGCGAGGTTGAAACTGCCTAGATGGATAAATAGCTTGCAGCGCGACTTTATCTGAGTCCGTTGGACTAAATCCCAATGTTTGAGTTGGCAACAACTCTACCAATCGCCCCGCTTTAATATCTTTGTGAACATCCAGCCATGACTTAATGGTGATCCCAAGCCCTTGAATAGCCCAGTTTCGCAATACTTCTCCATCTGAACTCACTAAACAGGTAGGCACGGTTTCAATGATGGTTGCTTGCGTGTCTCTGTCGATAAAATACCAATCGTTTAGCGCCTGTCCTGCTCTTTCCAGTACTAAGCAGCGATGACGCTGTAATGCTTGATAGCAATCTGGTGTACCATACCGTTCGAGATAGTTTGGGGCAGCCACCAGCATTCTGCGGTTGTTTAACAAAGGCCGAGATATCAAACTGCTATCATTTAAATTACCATAACGAATGGCGATATCAGTGCCAGACTCAACTAATTTGACCAAGCCCTCCCCTAAGCTCAAGTTAACCACCACCTGTGGATGCTGCGTGGCAAACTCCGCAACGGCGGGAACCACGTACTGACGGCCAAAGTCTGAGCTTGCTGCAATTTTGAGTGTGCCTCTCAAATCGGGATCGGCATCTTGCAGTAGTGCCTCCGCCGCCGCGACCTCCTCAATGACTCGCACACAGCCCTGATAAAACCGCTCTCCCGCTTCTGTCAGTTTGATACTTCTGGTGTTTCGAGTAAGTAAACGGGTTTTATAGTTCGCTTCAAGTGCATTGATCCGTGCGGTCATGCTCGCTGGAGAAAGCCCTAATACTCGCCCTGCCGCAGCTAAGCCATCAGAGCGCACCACTTGAACAAAAAGCGCCATATCGTCTGCTTTGCTTTTCATTATTCACCTTTTATGAAAAGTAATTTTATATAAAAGCCAATTATCAAATATTAATAAACAAATAGACTGTTCTCAACGCATAAATCGCTAACACCAATGGAGGTAACACACCATGCAGTTAGATCACTTTTTGTTTAGAGCACATGACATGGCAAAAATGGCGACCTTTTTTGAGCAGGTGCTTAGGCTTAAAGAAGGCCTACGTCCACCTTTTCCATTTCCAGGAAAGTGGTTCTATGGCGACCAACAGCAACCTTTCATTCATCTGGTTGAACAATCACCACATACCCAAGCACAGGCTGAATACCTTGGTTCTGCGCAAAACACAAGCATGAGTACTAGCAACATAGATCATATTGCATTTCGTGCTGACGATTACCCCGGCTTAATCGCCCGACTAGAGCATTTTGGCGTTCGCTACGTGGAACGAGATGTCCCTATTAGCAATGAGCATCAAGTTTTTATCTTTGCACCTGAATCTCTAAAAATTGAAGTGCTGTTCCCACGCCACATCAACTCACTTGTCCAATAATTAGGAGAATACTATGTCTGATCCATTATTATTTACGCAGAAAAAACTCGGTAATTTAATCTTACCAAACCGCATTTTGATGGCACCAATGACCCGCTCTCGAACAACACAACCGGGAGATATCCCAAACCAGTTGATGGCAAAGTACTACGCCCAACGCGCTTCGGCAGGGCTTATCATTAGTGAAGCCACACAAATCTCTTGTCAGGGCAAAGGATATTCATTTACTCCCGGAATTTATACTGCTTCGCAGGTTGCTGGATGGAAAGAAATCACCTATGCAGTCCAGCAAAAAGGTGGCCGTATTTTCTGTCAGCTTTGGCATGTCGGTCGTATGTCTCACTCCACTTTTCATGAAGATGGCCAACCCGTCGCCCCCTCAGCATTGGCGCCCGACGCACAAGTGTGGGTGGTCAATGAAAAAGGAGTGGGTGAAATGGTCGATTGCCCAACACCACGTGCACTGGCAACCCAAGAAATACAGAGCATAGTCGAAGATTATGTCCATGCGGCTGAGAATGCCATGATGGCGGGGTTTAATGGCGTCGAGATCCACGCTGGTAATGGCTACTTAATTGACCAGTTTTTACGCCGCAGCTCTAATCAACGTCATGATCAATATGGTGGCTCGAAGGAAAACCGAATTCGCTTTGCGGTTGAAGTTATCACTGCGATTAGCCAAGCAATTGGACCTGAAAAAGTAGGGATCCGATTAGCGCCTTTTATTACCCAACGTGGCATGCAAGACGAACAAGCCATTGATACTATCTTGCTCGCCGCGGAGCACTTTAACCGCTTAGGCATTGCCTATGTGCACTTAGCAGAAGCGGACTGGGATGATGCGCCGGTCGTGACGGAGAGTTTTAGGCAAGCACTAAGAAGAAAATTCCACGGCGCCATTATTGTGGCGGGAAATTACGAACCAGAGCAAGCCGAAGCCCTTATTGAACAAGGCCTAGTCGACTTTGTGGCTTTTGGTCGCAAGTTTATCTCCAACCCAGACCTCGTATACCGTCTAACTCATCAATTACCTTTGAGTCCAATCAACCCTGATGCGCCTTTATTTGGTGGTAGCGAGCAGGGCTACACCGACTATGCAGATTTTCAACAATTAAGAGCAAAAGGTGCAATATGAAGCCATTATTACTGAATTTATCCCTAGCCTCCATGGCATTACTCGGTGCAACCAATGCAATTTCAGCACCTGAGTTTACACTAGAAAGCCCAGATCTTGTTGCCGAAAAATCTATTCGACCATTTCAATACTGGGATCAATTTGGCTGCGAGGGAAACAGCACACGGCCAACCTTAGTTTGGTCAAATGCACCTAAACAAACCAAGAGCTTTGCGGTGACGTTTTACGATCAAGACGCGCCAACTGGCAGCGGATTTTGGCACTGGCAAGTGTATAACTTGCCCAAAGACACGACTAGGCTTGCAGAAACTTTACCAAGCCAAGCCATTGAAGGTAATACGGATTTAGGAAAGCCAGGATACTTTGGCCCGTGCCCGCCTATTGGCCGCAAACATAAATACACCTTTACCGTGCATGCGCTAGATGTAGATACACTCCCCGTGCCAGCTGGTGCAACGGCACCACTTACTGGATTTTTTATCCACCAGCATAGCTTAGCGCAGGCAACACTTTCTGTGTATGCCGGCCCAAGAGCCGCAGGAGAATAACCATGCGTACCACGTTGACCACAAGTATTCGAGCGCTACTAACCGCAACCGCCCTGCTTGCAGGCACAGCCCACGGCGCTGAAATAGAGTCTGGCCATTACTGGCCTGATGATGCTCAATTGGTGATCTCTATCTCCATGCAGTTTGAAGCAACCGCGCAAGACCCAAGCGATCCTGGGCCATTTCCTCAGCAAGAAGCGGGCTACCCCGACACTGTCGCTCCTACTTGGTATCAGTATGGCATGAATGAAGGGATCCCACGATTGCTTAAGCTTTGGGATAAGCACAACATCAAAGTGACGTCCCACATGGTAGGAAAAGCTGCAGAGCTTAATCCTAAACTTGCCAAAATGGTGGCAGAAAAAGGGCATGAAATTTCAGGTCATGGACAAAACTGGACACCACAGTACTCGATGACACCCGAAGAAGAACGTGCATCTTATATTCACAGTGCAGATGTGCTTGAAAAAATCACCGGGCAAAGACCAAAAGGCTTTAATGCATTTTGGATGCGCCATTCTGAGCAAACTCTAACTATTTTGCAGTCCCTTGGATTTATCTATCATATAGATGACCTATCTCGGGATGAGCCTTCGTTTACCCCGGTCAATGGCAAACCCTTCGTGGTGGTGCCTTATACCTTTAGAAATAACGATATCGTGCGCTATGGCGGCAGTTCCGCAATGACAGCAAAAGCCTATTTGCAAGAGTTAAAGGACGAGTTTGATGTGCTTTATGAAGAAGGAAAATCCCAGCGCCGGATGATGTCTATCAGTGCACACGACAGGCTCGCAGGCAGCCCGGCTCGCGTAAAAGCACTTGACGACTTTATCCGTTACGCTAAATCGCACCCAAAGGTTAAGTTTATGCGCAAGATAGACATAGCCAAATGGACTCTAAAGCAACAAGACGTACCAACCAACCCAGAACGTGTGTTTTTGAGGTGCTAGGTAATGATTAAACATGCTTTAATTTTAGCGCTAAGTGTCAGTGCGACACTAGCATTAGCGGCACCCAATGAGGAGTTACCCGTAGCAAAGGTTGCGCAAATTTGTGACTCAGCACAATGTCAAATATCCGCGAATGCCGCATTGCAATACGCTGCTTTTTGGCACAGTGGAGACACTAAGTTTGCGAGACAGGCACTAAGTAACGCATTTACTGATATGACATTACCAAGAGGTAGAAAGCAAGGCTTGAAAGGCGTGCTAGAAGCCTCATCAGGATTTCGTCGCGCAGTGCCAGACCTGAAAGCAGAAGTCGAACACTTACTAGTCAGTGGTTCATTTGTCACGGTACGACTACGTTTCTTTGGACACTTCAGCGGCCAATTTGGTGAGCACCAAGGAGCAGGTCAAGCCATTGATTTCCGAGCTGTCGATGTTTACTACGTTGATGGTGAGAAAATCACTAAAAATTGGCATCTAGAAGACTACCATACGCTCTTTGAACAAATGCAGATTAGCGAATAAACAATTATTGTCATAATACCGAGGCTCCGACTTGGAGCCTATTTAACAACACGCTTGTATTCTACATTCCTTTAAATCAATTGATTATATACAGTTTTTATCAACAATCTGTTCTAATACGGTCACTAAATTAGGTATTAGCAAAAGTAGATTTATCGCAGTGCAATCAATAAACCAACTTTCTCAACAGTTCATTTCCCTGTGTAAAGATAAACGTAAACTCTCAGATCACACCTTGAAAGCATATCAAATTGACCTAAAGCAGTTTATGCAGGCACTTGATGAAAATAAAAGCATTAAAGATATTAGCAAAGTAGACTTATCACAGTTCCATCAATTTCTGGTTGATGCAGAGCTATCAAACACATCAATAAAGCGCAAAATGGCGTGTGTAAGGGCTATGTTCCAGTGGCTTGAGCGAGAGGAATTCATCGAGCTTAATCCTTTTCATAAATTTCAGCTAGACATCAAGCTACCTAAAAGATTGCCAAGAAACGTACCACACTCAGACTTGAAACGCTTGCTCAAACAAGCCAGAAAAAACTGTAAAAGCTTATGGGTAGAATCATCAAACACATATAGCGTCAGTCAAAAGCGCATGCTAAATGAATTTACTTCACTCATCGCGTTAGAACTTATGATTAGCACAGGGATCCGAGTATCTGAGCTTGCTGGAATTTGTTTAACTGACATCTATATCAACGAAAAGAAGATTAAAATCTTAGGTAAGGGAGCCAGAGAACGGTTTGTGTATCTCACAGACCAAGAAATAGCCAAATTACTCAAGAACTATATTGAAAGCCGCGCTATTTGCGCACCACATTGCGATCATTTACTGATTAATAGCCGTGGGGAACCCGCCTCAACGCAATTTTTACGCAAACTAATCAAAAAACTTAGTCAACAAGCATACACCCAACTTAAAGTCACTCCACACATGCTAAGGCACAGCGCGGCATGCGAACTACTTGAATCAGGCCTCGACATTCGCTTCGTTCAACGGTTGCTCGGACACAGTAGTATCTCAACCACGGAAATTTATACCCATGTTACCGACAACGCTCTGCAAAAGAAGATCACTAAAGCCAATGTAAGGAAACGAATTGCTAGTTAGTAAGGATAACTAGGAATTATGAATTGTAAAGTAGCGCTTGAAGCTAACCATTGGATAGAAAAAAATAAGCACAACATAACAATCGCGATAGTGACAAATTTGGAACCTGGCCCACAAGAAAAGTTT
>NZ_JAKGBF010000019.1:0-84984 GCF_021530695.1 Pseudoalteromonas sp. OF5H-5 | reverse complement strand
CTTCTTTATTTGCTCGGCGGGCGATGTCTTCGTTAAGCACTCGCATAAACCAGCTAATATCTGCGAGCCTTTCCCTGTACTTGGCGACATGCTCATCGAATATCAATTGTTCCGATTCATTGAGTGGTTCACCCTCAACGAGCTTATGGGTTATCCAGTTGCCTTTAAACAGCTTGTGCCACCGTATCACAATCGCTTCATCAGACAGGCGCTTAGCCTTTTTATCATCAACATATAAAACAATGTGGGTGTGATTACTCATCACGGCATAAGCACAGATATCAATACAAAACACGGAGCCCAGCATCAGGAGCTTTTCTTCAACCCAATCACGGCGGTGTTCGTATGATTTGCCAGTAAATTTATCTTCACCGCACAGAAAGGCGCGCCTCACGCAACGGGAGATACAGTGATAATATTTGGTGTCGGTTAAACTAATTTGTTTTTTACGGGCAGTTGCCATAGTTTGGTTTCCTCAATCCTTTGAGTGCAGAATTTAAGCTTAGGCGGAATTTTAGGAAGGTGCAAATTAGTGATGGGTGTCAGCTATTTATTCATTCTTTGAGTGCAGAATTTAAGCTTAGGCGGAATTTTAGGAAGGTGCAAATTAGTGATGGGTGTCAGCTATTTACGCTAAGCTTAGGCGGAATTTTAGGAAGGTGCAAATTAGTGATGGGTGTCAGCTATTTAAGCTATCAGCTATTTAAGCTATTTAATTCATAGGGAGTCAAAAGTGCTCATACATGGGGCTTTTAGCGCTTGCCACATTACAGCATTGTTTAGGCTTGGAGATCACGTTATTAATATATTTAATAAATGTTTTATATATTGATTTTTTGTTTCTCCGCTGCCAGTATAGCCATTAGTAAGTTTCCGATTTGGAAACTTTAAACAATGATTATCAAGGAAATAAAATGAAACTAAGCCTTAAGAAAAGGAACATGAAAGTACTCAATAAAGACAATAGCCACGTTGTTAAAAATGTCACTTTGCAAATTGCTGGTGGTTATAATCGAGGTTATACAGACTTTTATTTTTGTGGGACAACGCATTGTCCATCTGCGTATCCAGAGTGTGAAACTATGGGGTGTAACGCGTAACCTTGCTCCATAGTTGGCGATTACTCATCAATTCATAGGTTTGTTCTGAATCTCAAACTTATGAATTGTAATTCAGTGCATTCCTATTTTATCAAACACCTTCCAAAGTGCCTTTGCGTGTACTTGCTACAACACAGAAAAATCACGACAAGTAGAGATTGACTCTCTGAGTGCTTTAAATATACGTCACTTTTATATGTTGGGCTTTGTATCGAACACTCTTTTGTAGTATGGCTTTCAACGTTTTACTCTTTTTTGATTGGTATGTTATATTGTATCAATTGCGGGCGAGCATGACAAAGGAGAAAGCGTGAACGTAAAAGTACAGTCGCTTGGAGACAAAGCAGCAATTGGGTTATCTATGTTGTGCTTAGTCCACTGTTTAATATTACCTTTTTTATTACTTGTACTTCCTCCCTTCGCGGGTTTATTAGCGCTCTCTGATGAAGCTTTTCACGAGTGGTTACTAATAGCAGTAATACCTATTAGCGTTTTGGCCCTTGGGTTTGGCTATGTGCGGCATAAGTCAGGTCTTGTTGTGGGCATGGGGTTAGTAGGCTGCACATTCTTGGTGCTAGCAACTATTTTAGGTGAACAACGCGGAGAAACCTTGTTCACAGTGCTTGGCTCTATGCTCATCACCTACGCTCATCTTCGAAACTATGCGCTGCGTCGCAATTTTCACTAAATAAAACCCTATTTGGAGTTACTATGAATAGCCTTATGCCTATAGAGCCGTTGCTTGACGTGGACTCAGTGCATCATCAGCAGTCAGAACATGCAACTGTGTTAACCAAGATTTATGAGTCCAACACCAATATTGTGATTTGGCAACATGCATTATCACCTGCTTTGAAAGCAGAGTTTGGCCACTACTTAGAAACAGCAAAAGAGATAGAATTAGCGCTACAAATTGCGACTAGCAATATCACTTGCGAAGTTAGTGATCCGTTAAAGCAGATGAATTTTAGCGATGCGATGGTGGCGCATATTATTGAAATAGTAGATATGTTTAGCTGTTTATTTGAACTTCGCATAGTTGGTTTACGGTTAAAAATGCTCGAGACTGCAATGTGCCCGAAATTTCATGTTGATAAAGTACCTGTACGACTGGTGACTACACTAGCAGGCGCTGGCAGTGAGTGGCTTAGAAACCAGCATGTATCAAGGGATGGCAACAAACTGACTGTTGTCCCGGAAGCAGACGCAATATCACTAGCCTGTGGGGATGTGGCATTATTAAAAGGCGAGCGTTGGGAAGGCAATGAAGGCCGTGGCTTAGTGCATCGCTCACCAGCAGTAGTAACAGGGGAAAAACGATTGCTACTGACATTAGATTTTATCGCATAGACTGGATTTATTATGACAACAAAATTAACTGCATTTGTATTTAGCGCTATTTTTAGCCTCTCGCTTTTGGGATGCCAGTCAGAGCCTACAAATATCGGTACTTCCGCGGTAAGTGGCCAAGCAACCGTCGCTCCGCTTAAAATCGCGACTTGGAACATGGAGCATTTAGCATATCCATCGAACACAGGGTGTAGGCCTCGTGATGAGCAGGAGATAAGCGCACTGCGCGATTATGCAAAAGGGCTTAATGCAGATGTTATTGCGCTGCAAGAAGTCGCATCGGTTAAAGCATTAGAGCAGGTCTTTCCAAGTAGTGAGTGGCAATTACTGATTTCAAGTAGAGCTGATAGCGCGACGTACGACTGTAGAGGAAGTGGCAACGTCTCTACACAGCAGAAAACCGCTTTTGCAATTAAAAATAGCCTTGCCTCAAGCAAAGTGGATAACGTGAGCGAACTTAGCGTGGATGTTGAAGGGCTAAGACATGGTCTAGTTGTGACCTTAGATACTCAGTTTGGTGAGCTTTCACTGCTTAATGTCCATCTTAAAAGCGGCTGTTTTGTTGATAACTACTCGACATCGGATAAAAAACCCTGTCGATTGCTGGCAGAGCAATTACCAGTACTCAAGTCCTGGTTGAAGAAACACGCAAATAGCAACACCATTGTGTTGGGCGACTTTAATCATCGTTTAAGCCATGGCGACAATCAATTTTGGCAGCAGTTAACCAAGCACCAAAATAACGCCTCTACACCTTTGATAAATGCAACTAAGACGCTGACAGGTTGTCACCCTCGTTACCCTGTGCCGATTGACCATATATTACTGAGCAACAAACTTGCAAACACGGTAAAATTCGCCCCCAGCGTACACTTTTTTGCGGATATGTCTGAAGAGAAAATGCTCAGCGATCACTGCGCTATTTCGGTGTCAATTAGCGTGCGTTAAGACTGTTGCTAGTTGTACTAAAAGGGAGCGCATATAGCCAACCGCTGCCGTGCAAATATTATCAAGGTCTAATCAACAAAAAAAGCAGCATCTTTAATGGCAACTTTAGTGTTGAAATTAGACCTTATTTGCTTTTGCTAACGGCTTCTGTTGTCGTGATTGGATAAAAGGGTATGAGGCTTATCTAACGGCATAGCAGGGCGACACTACGCCTTTGATCCCTTGGATCCAGTATAAAAAATTACCGAGCCGAGAGAATTAAAACAACATTTAAGTTGTCTTGAAGCGGTCATGCCTGCAATATCATGTTTGGCCTATGATAAAAATATTGTGTATTAGGGCCTGTTGCTAACATAAGCAGCTATTTGACAACCGCACTTAATGAATAACTTAAACGAAAGGAGTGTGCTATGCCATCCGCAAACTTACTTGCCTTGCTCGATGATGTCGCTGCGCTAACAAAATTAGCCGCAACCAAAACCGCTCCGGTGTTAGGAGACGATCTCGCCGTCAACGCAGAGCAACTCTCGGGCGGGATCAAACCAGATCGGGAGCTTGCAGTGGTATGGAAGGTGTTTAAAGGCTCCTTGCTAAACAAGTTTATTTTAGTGCCCGCTGCTTTGGCTTGCAGTTACTTTGCGCCGTTTATGATCCCCATTATGCTAATTTTGGGGGCGCTGTACTTGCTGTTTGAAGGTGGCGAAAAAATTCTCCACGCTATTTTTCACCGTCGGGAACAACAGCAAGAAACCGATGAGTTTGTCAAAGCGCTTGAGGATGAGCGTGTTGACTTAGTCGAGTTTGAAAAAGACAAAATCAAGGGCGCTATCGTTACCGACTTTGTTCTATCGGCGGAAATTATCATTATTGCGCTGGGGGCGATTGCTGATCAGCCTTTTGAAAAGCAAGCAATAGTCCTTTCGTTAATTGGGCTTGCACTGACAATCGGGGTTTACGGAATCGTGGCCCTGATTGTTAAGCTTGATGATATTGGTTTAGCCATGATTAAGGACGCAAGTAAGACTACACTTGCAGCGATAAAACGTGGGGTGGGTAAGGGGCTGCTTTATTTTGCTAACGGTCTGATGAAGTTTTTGTCAGTCGCCGGTGTGCTGGCAATGCTTTTAGTTGGCGTTGATATTTTGGCTCACCAGTTCCACTTACTTGAAGAAATTGTTCACGCTATTGAAAATCTGATCCCTGCATTGAGCTGGCTTTTGAGTATTATCGCCAAGCTTGGGTTGGGTGCAGTGATTGGTGTCATTATTGCGGCGGTGTTAAGTCAGTTGTTGGCAATGTTTAAAAAAGCATAAATATCTATATCGCAAGTAGCCGTATATTTCAGGGCTACTTGCAGAGCCTTTCGATTACCTTCTAATCGGCACTTGCTGGTTGACTGGCTTTTGCGGTGCTTCATTGAGGTTTTGTGGTAATAAACGTTTGGCTTTACGCTGCTCCCGTAGCGTAAATTGCAGCGCTTTTAAAATCCGCGCATCCAATGGCGTTTCGCAAAACGGGCTTAACAGGTTGTTCTCTTCCGTCGGATCTTCACTCAAGTTATAACACTCGTATTCACTGGGAATGAACTGAGTGGTTGTTATTCCGTCTGGGTTGCTGACGCCAATGACATTACTCACAGACGATTGCGTGGTAGGCTCATCGTTACCACCAAGATCAACTAAATTCGGGTCTTGCTCATAGAATCGAGCGTTATCAAAATAACGCACAAACTTCCATTTCGTATCACCGCTGATATCCGGTAGTTGCGTTATTACAGCTTCGATATGGTTCGGTTGGATAATACTATTGTAAGCTTTACCGGTAAGCATATTCGTCATATCACTGCCAACTTCGATGTTGTCATCGGTCATAAAGTAAATGGCTTCTTCTTTGGGCGACGCTTCACCTAAAATGACGTTGGCTAGGTTTCTGCCAACGAGTGGCTGTGCCTCACTGTGATCTTTAGCAAGCTGAGTACGAGTTTGCTCAATATCTATATCCGCTAGACCAAGCAGGGTAGGCAGTAAGTCGATATGTGATGTGGTGATATCAAGCTGCTTAGGTTGATTGAAAAGCACAGGATTAGAAATAATAAACGGCACGTTTAATACTTCTTGATACGCGGTGTACCATTTTTGATGTAGACCGCCGTGAGCACCCAGTAGCTCACCATGATCTGAGGTAAAAATGACAATAGTATTTTCATAAAAAGATGACTGCTTTAATGCGTTAAATACCTGTTCTATATGCTTGTTCACTTCTGCGATAAGGTAGTAATAAAACTGTCGATAGGTTTCATCTGGTGGCTGTGGTAGATACATATGCGGGTACATAAGCTGATAGTCTTTTTGGCATCTAGGCTTGTCCATTAAGCTTTCAGTTTGGCTTGGGGCTGGCGCAACACTTGGAAGGTTACCGGCTTCTTTTTCGGCATAAAAGTTGGAAAACCAATCTTTTTGTCCCATTAATACAATGTCATGAGGGTTTACGAATGAAGAAACCAGTAAAAATGGTGTTTGGTCGCCGTTTTGTGCCTTTTCTTCAAGTTGTTTAAGGGTTTCACAAACTTGATTGGCAAATCCCGGATCTCGAGACGTACCTGAATTGTTCTCTGCAGCGCCATGAGGTTCAGGACCTATCCATTGACTAAAGCCAAACTTATCTAGACGCTCTGCGCGCTCATAGAGAGCTTGTTTTGCTGGGTAAGGCTCTCCAGTTTCAGAGTTACTATACAGCGCTTGCTGACTTCCCGGCACGATAATATCCTCATCGGAGAGGTGCCATTTACCACGATAATAGGTTTGATAACCCGCTTCGCGAAACCAAGAGCCCATGGTTGGCACAGTATTGGGAGTCAGCCAGAACATGTTTTGATCAAATGACGACTTGCCAATTCCTGGAGTTTGGCTCACGCCGTGTAGGGATGGATATTGTCCCGTGTAAATGGATGTTCTACTTGGTGCGCATGCCGTCGCTGCTGCATTATGATTCATGAATTCCATGCCACAGCGGCGCATTTCTGCCATGCACGCACTGTGCTTGAGTCGATACTCTTTTGCTTGTGAATTTTCGTAAGGCGGAGGGAAACGCTCTTCATCTGTGGTAATGATTAGAAAATTCGGTTGTTTGCCATTAATCTTCATTACAATCTCCTTTTAACTTGCACAGGGCAAATGCCCACGGAGAGTGTAGTTGAAGATCCTTAGGTATTTGCGTTTTATGTAATTTAATTGTTTTTTATTTTAAATAATGTGTAAAAACAACATTCTGTATTTTCTCAACGGCGAATAGAAAAAAGGCCTTATCGGCCTTTATATATGCTTTGGTATTTGGTGAGTTACCAATCGCCTGGGTCGCCGCCATCTGAGTCGCTGATCTCTTCGTAAGTACCGCCGGTGTCAATACTCAGCTGTTTAAGAAACTGAAATGTAGGGGTACTAGATACCGACTGAGATGCAGATGAAACATCTAATACATACATCTTATCTTTATTAGCCAGAATATTTTGCACTGTGCCTGTATAGATTGTGGCATTGAATTGCACTGGTGGTAGCTCAAACAGGTATCTAGAGGTTACGCTCGTTTGCCAATTTGAGCCGCCACAGCTAGAGACTGGACTGTCATTTTCGCCGCCATCAGTAGAACCATACACTCTTAGCAGTGCGCCATTAGCGGCTTCCGTTGAGTAATTTGCTCTTAACTCATCAGCGCCATCACACATAGCTTGTGCAAGTGCAGTTAGCCCCGAGCACCCTTCTGGATCTAGTTGATAGAGTGCCATCATTGCCGCATTGAAACCGACAAACCCGTTAGTTAGAGATTGAATTTGACCGCCACTAGCAAACGTTTTCACATTTAACTGTTGGCCATTAATTGTGGCATCTAGAAAGAACTTTGATACTTTTTGCACTGCCTGTTGCTTTGAGAATGAACATCGGCTTTGTCCATCTGGGCGCAACGTGTTCATTGAACTACTGCGGTCTAAAAAAAGCACGCCATAAGATTCAGGCGCAGCGAGCGAATTGAAACTCGACATTGTGGTTGCCAATGCAATGGCAGATACTAAGATTTTCATCATTGTGAACTCCATGTCAAAAGATACCATTTGCATTATCTAATCGGAAAACCTCAAGGCTGCGACAAGATATTGTTCAAATGGTGTAAGAAGTATCTGGCTGTACTGCTGATGCAGATACATGATTTGCGCAAGTAAATAAAATGAACCTAGTTGGTTGCAAATTTGTTGCGCAGCGTAAGGGTAGGGTAGATTCTGATTTTATCCATTACACCACATTACAGCGATAATTTATTTTTAAAACATAATGTTACATTGAATTGTGAAGTAAGTTTCAGTGTTTTCAGTATGTTATGTTTAGCTGCTTGATATTATAGCGGTTGCGATTTAGTTTCTAAAAAATATACAGTAGGATGAAGTAAACTGTATTCAAAAGTACGAAATAATAAAAACAATGACAGGAAGTTTTATGAAGCGATATCTATTTTCTCTTTTAGGTTTAATTGCAATCGTCGCTGCTGGTTGGAAGTTTACCCAGTACCAGTCTCATTACACTTCAGATTATGTTGATGTAGTGTTGTCTTCACAAGTGCTTAATGAAGATCGAAAGGTCTTTATTCGCCTCCCAAAAGGATATGACAAGGCACATAGTTATCCACTCATTATTCGCACCGACGGCAACTTTAATCTCGCGCGGTGGGATGAGGTACTAAGCAGCCTTGCCGAACAAGGTAGGGTAGAAGATGCCATTTTAGTGTCTATTCCCAATCAATTTTGGACTGAGACCCGCAACCGCGACTTAGTACCGCCTTATGCTCGACAAGATGTTGCGATTGAGGCTCGTCCAGAGAGTGACAATGATCCTGCCATTTTTGGTCGTGCAGATCGTTTTTTGCAATTTGTTGAAAGCGAGCTGTTACCCTATTTAGAAGCTAACTACTCAATTAACGACAACCGTGTGTTAAGTGGGTTCTCTGCTGGTGGAAGTTTTGTACTTTATACCATGGTGACTAAACCTGCGCTTTTTGATGGCTACTTTGCTTTTAGTCCTGCTGCGTGGTATGACGACTCGGTTGTCGTAAAAGAATTCGCAAAAAGCCTAGCCAATATTCAAGGCAAACCTAAGTATATTTACCTCTCCATAGGCGGTGCTGAGAATGACATCATTACGGGGTCATTTCGCGGTTTATTAGAGGCACTTGAACAGCATGCGCCTGCCAATGTGCGTTGGGGACACAGCATTAGCGAGGGCGCGGGGCATTCACAAAATCCAGTGGTTTCCGTGCCACTTGCCTTGAGTGAGTATCATCACTTTAGAAAAAATCAGTTAATGTAAGTGTTGCAATGCTTTGATTTCAGAGAGCAAATGTTTTTGTTCACTTTCACTTAGCCCTTCAAGCTTAAGCATGGCTTGGTAGGTCTTTAATAGTGATGGCTTATCTCCTTTTTGCTGATAAGCCATGGCCAATTGCTGCAGTGCATTGAGGGACGCTGAGTTGTGCTGGCTCACAAAGCTGAACAGGTTGATGGCCGCAGTGAAGTTACGTTCGAATAGGGCGCCATACCCGAGCGAAGTCAGTGCGTCGTAGGGGTAAGTCTTGAGTCCGTAAAGCGATTTAGCGATGGCAACATGATTTTCCAGCTGAGTGACACCCGCGGCCGCTACCTTCAAGGATGGCTGATAATGGTTAAAGAGGTGCTGCAGACCATGATAATAGCTTGGGTAGACGACGCTCATATGGGATTCGCCGCTAAAGTGCTGCGCTTTGAAGTCAATTCCATTTGGCTTTCGCCAAGCATCATTAAGACGTTGAAATGGCTGCGTTATGATTGCGCTTTCGTCAGCCATGCTGATGTAGATACACTTGTTGATTAACGCTTTTGCCAGTAAGTCATTTAATAATCGCTCTTTATCCCACCAAAGGCTTGGACTTGCCAACATCACACCATTAAATAAATCGGGTTTTTCAAGTAGCGCATAGGTTGCAAACAGCCCACCGAATGAGTGTCCTGCTAACGCGCGATAGCCTGATGTGCGATAATGCTTGTCTACGTAAGGGATGAGTTCTTTGTCGATAAATTGCAGTAGCATTTCTGCACCGCCCGGATTTTGCTGCCGTGTTGGACCTGCAAAATGTCCCAGTACCGCAAGGCTACCTTTGCGATAAGACGGGGTCAGATCTCGAGTGCGGTGTTCGTTGGTTTCGATGGCAACAATGATAAGTTCCGGTATTTTATGTTGTTGTGCCAAGAAGCGAGCCGCTGAAGCGGTATGTTCAAGATTGCTCTGGCCATCAGTTAGATATAACACTGGATAGCCTGTATTGCCTTGCTCATAGCTTGGTGGCAGGACGATATGAACCGTTCTTTTTTGCGAAAAATAAGCGGACGAAAGCTGCAGTGTCGAGTTCGAATCTACTGATTTATTAGCAATAGCGCTACCAATTGACAGCAACGTAAAAATAGCCACGATAACAATGTGAGTAACTAACCTAGCTTGCATAACCGCTCGTTCCTTGCTTAAAAATCATCACTAATTTAACACGAGTCAAAACGACAAGGAACGAGTTATATAGCAGCGCCTAGGAATTATTTGTGTTGTCTTGAGCCTTCTAAGGTCACTATTACTCCATTCTCATTGGTGTTTGTGTCTTCTTAAGTAATTTAGAAAAGATAGGTTTTAAGCAAAAAAGAGAAAACACTGAAACGATTGCCATCACTAAAATGCCAACTAGTGGAATAGCATAACCAAAGGTAAAACTAGCACCGACCACGTGTCCCAATATGCATTCTGCGCGGTAGATTGGATAAAATAATCCAGCTATCAAAAGTCCTAAGGCTGTATACATGGTGAGGCTTTGATAACCGAACTCCCAAAGGGCTGATTGCAACAAGCTAAAGAGTAACATCACAAAGAATGCGACCAAAAACTCAGTAGGAATAACCACGGGTGCTGTTTTTTTAATGCGCTCTGTGCCAATTGCTTTATGTAGCCGCAGTGCAGTAAGCCAAGCTAATACGGGAATTATGATAATGCCCCATGCGTTAGATACTGCTGGAAAATCAGCTCTGTGAAGTAAGTGGTGACTCACTATTCCGCCATTTAAATGTTGCCACATCAGCGTTAGTATCACGAGCAAGATTGCCGATGTAATTAGGCCTTTGTTGATTTTGTTCGCTTTGACTGAAAGCATGTTTCTACTCCTAACTGATTAAACTGTAATTTAACTAAAAAAGACGGCTGAAATGCGTGGCCACCACATCATGACAGCGGCCGCGCAGACACCAATCGCGGTGATCACAAAACCTAGGCTCATCATCACCGTGATTATCCAAACCGGTGCGCTGACGTTGGTTTGGCGTTTTGCCCAAAAGTAGAGCTCTGCGAGTACCATTGGTAGCAGATAGCAGGCAAACGAAATAAATATATCGACAGGGCCATCTAAGGTTGCGGTATTGCCATTGAAGCCTTGATTGACCATGTACCAACCAAACAAATAAAGACGAAACGTCCACACCCCATTAACCAAGAAAAAACTATGTGCGGCATAACGTTGATGTGCGGCGATATTTTTTTGTATGGCAGCGCGCCAAGCAAAAAATATCGCAATGGGAATTAATATACCGTTGAGTGTTATCCCAATGGCACCAACATCGCTTAGCCTAAGACCGGTTACCCAAGTGAGATATAACCCTGTGAGTGCGCCCGAAATACCGAGAATAAAAAATACGCGTCCGTTGTAGCGATGAAAGCGTGGAAAGCGTTTTCGCACCGCAGGAATAAGCTGTAATAAACCGTTGGTGGCCAAAATCACAGCGGGTAAAACATGACTAAAAAACACCTTGGCATCTTTTGTGTGTCCACTCGCCGGTGAAACCGCTGCACTTTGCTCTGTGAGTCCCACGATAAGCGGGATGGCATATAGGCCTAAGATATAAACAGCAAACATCCATTGCCCGAGCAGTGCGACACACACCCAGCTCTTTGCGGCACCATTCAATACGCTAAAGGGACTAAAGAAAACCCCTGTTGTTTTGGTCAGATTGAGGGAAGACAAAATACTTATCCTTATAAATCAATAAACTTGGTATATAAAATGACAAGGTTTTGCTATCTCGTCGCTTTGATTTTGAAAATCAAAGCAAAGAAAGTAGGCCGAATTTTAAAAATGCTGGTGTTAAGTTTACTTACAAAGTTAATTTGAATGCTTTTGGTGTGGCTGTTAGAGTTTCTGCGTCTATCAATATTCCTTCAATCGCCATGACTATTGAAAACTATTACCTACTTTTGCTTAGCCTATGTTGCACTTTGGTTGTTGCTCAGCTTTTTGTAAAAGAGAAAAAAGCAGCACATTTACTCTTTGCTTTGGTGTGCGGCTCAATAGCTTTGGCCACCACCAAAAAGCTGACGCAGGACTCCTTAAATGGATATCAGTATTTAATTGGCATGGGCGCTTGTGTGACCTGTAATGGGTTTTGGTTGCTTGCAAGGGCATTATTTAGAGAAAAACATGCCATTTTAAAAAGGCATATTGTGTTTGCAATCGCCATTGCTGCCTTAGTCGTGTGGCGGCAAGGCTATTTGTTTATCGATAGTCAATTACACATGGCTGCTAGCGGATTAGTTGAGTGGCTTAACATTGCGGCGTATGAGCTTACTTTGTTGTTGTCATCTAGTGTACTCATGCTGGCATTTTGGGAAGGGTGCCGAGGGTTCTCGCAGTCTCAAGGGCAGGAAAAAGCACAAAGGGTGCTATTCTTATCCGCTTATTTTATTTGCGTCGCAGGCACCAAATTAGTCGAAAATCGCTTTGCCGATAATCGTGAGGTTCAAGAATGGGCAGTGACAAGCGCAGCTATCCTCATCATATTGACGGCGCAAGTGTTACTGTATTGGCGATTTTCATCTCAACGTACAATTACATCTGTTAGGTGCGTTGAATCAAACGAGCCAACACAAACCGAGGATGATATTGCGCTCCAGCAACAGGTGGAACACTTTCTTATCGAGCAAAAAGGTTTCCTCAAAGAAGGGTGAAAAGTCGCTGACTTAGCTCAGCAATTTAATGAACCTGAATACAAGATAAGCCGAGTGATACGACAAAACCTGCAAGCGCGAAATTTCAGCCAATTGGTCAATGAGTTGCGGGTTGAGCATGCCAAAGTGCTGTTACAAGACCCCGCTAAACAGCATTGGCCAGTACTTGTCGTTGGACTGGAAAGTGGTTTTGCGTCGGTTGGACCATTTACTAGAGCATTTAAAATCGCTACGGGAACCACGCCAAATCAATTTAGAAAGCAAAATAGCCAAACGCAAGTGCTACGTGAAGCACAAGAGTAAGTGGCGATTAATCTAGCTTAGTCAGTTTGTATTGTAGCTGCTGAATAGGCAGCTCTATCGTCTGTGGGTCAAGCTCAGGCGTAATATCACTGACCGGAAAGACGTTATCTATTTCCACCGCATTCGCGATAGCGTTAGTATCGGCATTGGATAAAAAAGTAAGTTGGGTGTAATCACTGGGCTGTAAGTCATACCGAGCCAGCGTTGCTTTTAAGTCTATGCTGTATTCGTATGCAGCTAACAGGCTACCTGCGTTATCGTTGTATCTGCAGATCCGCCATTGATAGCTACTTTCAATAAACTCCAGCGCCCAAATCCCACCTTTATCTTGGATCATTTGTTGTGGTTGTTGGCAGGGCTGTGGTAGGGGCAGTAAACGGCTATGAGACCAAAGCCCCTCGTGGTTTTGGCACAATAAGTCGCCCTTACCAAGGTCGATAATATGCGGGCTTAGACCATATTGGCAGAACTGGGAGGCGGGAATGAAAAAGGGATCGCTGTGCTTGTTAAACGCGCCAAACGCAATATAGCCCATTAATACCTCAGTGTTGGTCATCCAGCCAAGGTAAACATATTCATCATCTTGCCAGTTTATTGATGCGATTTTCCCCTGTTTAACGGTGTTAGTCAGCGTGAAGTGGTCGCTTTTACCATTAAATGTACAAGTCAAACTGCCTTGTGTAGCGTCGATGTTGCATGATTGCTGAGCTTGCTCCTGTGATAGCGGCTTTATTTTAGAATTTGGCGTTTGATGAGTTAGCGCGGAGGTGAACTTAGCCACAGCAGACAACAGGCCGGTTTGATCTTGTTTAAAACGACATTTAGGCTGTATCTTTGAGGAATTGAGCACGACACTACCATCAAGCACAGCAAGCTCACAGCTATTGGCTATGGTACAAGCCGTGAGCAGCATAACGCCACAAAAGGCAATCCAAGTGTTTTGCAAATCACAATACTCATCAATCATCAGCTACATCCTATAAACATAGCTGATAACACCTTGATTAAGCAATATGTGCAGCAATACCCGATTTTCCCATGGCGACTTCGGCTTTTAGTACTTGGCCGTTGATGTAATCGCCACTATTTTGCTTTCGATAGGGGATTGGCTGTTCACTAAATACGTGTGTTAAGCGCTCTGACCAATTAGCGATTTCATCAGCTATACGTTGATTAGGCTCGCCTTTTGCGTCGAAAATAACATGGTTTTGTAGAACGTCCATACCTGGGAAAAACAAAGTCCCGTGCGTGATCGGAAATAGTAATTCGTCCATTGTGCCGTTTATCCCTAAAGGAGAGTAATCCTTATATCCACCACCTGTGGTTACACAAATTAACGCTCGTTTTCCCTGTAAAACTCCCTCGCCGTAGCGCAATTGGTTCCCTTTGTTTTGATAACCGTAAGCAAAGCCATAGGCATAGACTCTATCGAACCAGCCTTTAAGTATGGCAGGCACGCTGTACCACCAAAGCGGAAAATGAAAAATAACCAAGTCGGCAGCCAGCAATTTTTGCTGCTCTTGAATAACGTCTTCGGTTAGGGTGTTTGAGTGATATGCCTTGCCAGACGCTGCAATAATCGCAAGTGGTGCTTGAGAGTCATCTTGCGGGAAGTCGGTTGCGTCAACCACAGCCTTCCAGTCCATTTGGTATAGATCTGAAGTTTGAACTTGCAAGCCCATGCGCGTTAAGGTTTCGACACTTGTTTTGGCGAGTGTCTGGGTTAAGGAAGTCGGCTCTGGATGTGCCGATACCACTAGTGCGGATTTGGTCATGATAAGTGCTCTGTAACGAATAGGAGTTGTTACTATCTCTGTAATCTTGCTATAAATGAAATTGAATATTTTTACCCTAGGTATAAATTAAATGGATAGCAAAAAGGTGGACTTAAACCTGCTTCAGACTTTGGTGGTGCTACTGGAAGAGTGCAATGTGACCAAAGCGGCAGATAGGCTGAACCTCAGCCAGCCAGCAGTAAGCACTCAGCTAAGTCGGCTGCGCGGGCTATTTGATGATCAGTTATTAGTCCCTATTCATAAAGGCATGCTACCAACTGCCAAAGCGCTTGCTTTGCTGCCGGAACTTCGCGCTGCGATGAAGCTTGTAAGTAACGTGTTAGTAGAGCATCAAGACTTTATCCCTGAAACGGCCAATTTAACCTTTAAAGTGGCATGTACCGACTATTTACAGCTGGTGGTGATGACAGAGGTGATACGGCGTTTAAAAATAGCTGCGCCCAATATCAAGGTCGTGCTTTGCCACTTAACAATAGCAACACTTGCAGCCCAGCTACAACACTCAGAACTCGATTTGGCATTAATGTCGCCGGAATGTGGGCCTGATTCGTTAAGATTTAAAACCTTATATCAAGAGAAGTATGTCTTGATTGGCAGAAAACACCATCCACAGCTAACGCCAGAAATGACAATCGCAGATTATGTAAAGCTTGAGCATATTGTGGTGTCTTTTGAAGGAAATAGCACCTCAACATTCGTTGATTCAATCTTGCAGCAATATGGTGTATCGAGGCAGGTAATGACGTCAGTGCCCTCATTTTTATTGGTGCCGGAACTGGTGAGAAATACCGAGTTGGTTGCACTGATTCCGGCTCGTCAGGCATCAAAACTCGAAGCAGATTTTACCCTCGTTGAAAATCCGATACCTGACTGTGCTTTTGACGTCGCTATGGTGTGGCACGAAGTACAGCATCAATATCCTGCACTTCGTTGGTTACGAGCGTTTATCAGTCAGACTATGGCTGAGGTTTGTTAGTTATTTCGTCCAGCTCCTCGGTTGGCTCACTATTTTGCTCATTGTCGTCGAGTTCATCGTCGTTATCGCGAGGCGTGTCTTCGTCAACGACAAGCAGCTGTTCGTGTGCTGTTTTTTCTTCGATACGCGGGTCCATGGTGGCTGCGAGCGGTGAGCTGGTAATATCAGAAGTCGCAGCAACATAGTCGCTAGGCTCTGGTTGCTCAGCTTTTTGTCTGGCGTTGATAAAGTGGAGCAGTAAGAACATGACAACGGTTAGTGCGCTTAACGAAGCATATAGGGCTTGATGACCAAAATGGGACATGATCTGTGCAATAGCGGCCGAGCCAACACAGGCACCTCCGCCAAATGCCACCAACAGTGCAGAAGAAACGCCAACACGGTCTTCATCATCAACGCGGGAGTTTGCTAGTGCCGAAGAAAGTGGATACATGGTAAATGCGAATAACCCAAAGCCAAAAGTCAGCCAGAGACTGTAGCTTGGACTCAGTGGAAGCAAAAATATACAAAGAGAAATCAAACCGATAAAAACAGCGTTACTGCGCAGTAAGATACTTCTGCGAACTCGGTCAGAGATAATGCCCATTGGCCACTGCGCAAGCAAACCTGCAAAAATCGTTACCGACATATACATAGCAATTTCTTCGGCATTAAATCCTGACTGGCTGGCAAAAGTCGGGGCAAGGCCATAAAAACTACCATTAATCACTCCGGCAAAACAGACCGCAGTGAGAGACTGAGGCACTTTTTTGAAGTAGGTAAACAGACTTACTTGAATAGGCTTAAGTGGCTTAGGGTGGATCCGCCTCGTCGTTGAAATAGGGATAATTCCAAAGGATAAGGCAGCAACAATTAAAAACAGCGGCGCATAGCCAAGCTCAGGAAAATTAGAAAGCGCAAATTGCCCTGTTACCATACCGAGGTAGGAGGTGAGCATGTAAAAAGAAAATACTCGTCCCCGCTGCTCAGGCGCTGCTTGTTCATTTAGCCAGCTTTCGAGCACCATAAAGTTACACATCATGCCAAGACCCACCACAAGTCGTAGTCCAAGCCAAAGATAGATATTGTCACTCACCCCATGTATTGCTACGCAGGCTGTCACTGCCGCTGTGCTTGCCGCAAACGCGCGAATATGTCCAACTGATTTGATCAGGTGATAGCCTAATTTGGCACCGAGCAACAAACCTAAGTAATAAAACGAGGTAAGCAAGCCAATCCAAAACGTACTGACGCCGTGCTGGCCTAAATAAAGCGCTAAGTAAGTAGTCAGCAGGCCTGTCCCACCGACTAAGAATAGATTTGTTAAATAAAGCGATGGAAAAGATTTCATATCGACCTTGGGACTCATTATGGATTTGCGTGTAACGCTATAATAGTAGGGGACAAATAGTTTATTTCCAAGCAATCTTTGGTGTTTGGCTTAGGTTCTACCTAGTACATTTTTGTTCAGGTTTTCAGCTTGTGGCTGGGGGGATCTGATAAGGCGTTGAATAACGAGAGTGAGCCTTCTTTATTTAGGGCTAGCATTTAAAAATAACTGTGCTCAAAAACCAAAGTAACGAGTGCATAGGCGGAGAAAATGT
Organism: Pseudoalteromonas sp. OF5H-5; assembly: GCF_021530695.1. Taxonomy (NCBI): domain Bacteria; kingdom Pseudomonadati; phylum Pseudomonadota; class Gammaproteobacteria; order Alteromonadales; family Pseudoalteromonadaceae; genus Pseudoalteromonas; species Pseudoalteromonas sp. OF5H-5. The sequence continues at coordinate 67,875 of NZ_JAKGBF010000019.1, read as the reverse complement.
ATGAGTTAAAGCTCTTTTAACTAATTGAAATAGAAAGTTACTTTTTTATATTTACTCCAATTAACTAGCAGGACGTATAAACTGAGCTAGTGCGGTAGATTCTTTGCTCAAGTTTATAAAGGAGTAACAGAATGCGTTTCAATTTTTCGCAGCGAGCAATTTATATTCAGGTCTTTCTAGCATATCTTGGAGCTATTTTAGTACAGCGACTAGGGTGGGAGTTAGCAGGATGGTTTAGTGGATCTCCACATTGGCGTAACTTTACTGAGAATTTACTCGGTGTAGTGTTTGTCATTTTGATTGCTAGATACTTAAAAGTCTGGGAAAAAATATATTGGTTAACCGTAGATGCCAAACAATACTGGTATCTTTTTGTATTGCCACTGGCATACGTATCAATCAATATTTCTCAGTGGTACCCGCATTCGTTTTCGGAAATTGCTATTGGTAGTATCTCAACCCTTTTCACTGGAATTTTAGAAGAGGTGTTATGCCGAGGTATTGTAGTGTACATATTACTTTGCTGTTATGTCAGTGGTGGCGCTCGGCGTCCAGTGTTGAAAGCTGCATTCTTCTCTGCGCTTTCGTTTGGTATAGTTCATTTGGTGAACGTGTTTGAAAAACCGGATTCAATTGGTGTAATAATTGGACAGGTTATTTATGCGACCTTTATTGGTATGGGGTTTGCGGCATGTTACCTAAGAACTAGAAGCTTAATTCCGCTTATTGTTATACATATACTCATTAATTGGTTTAGCTTTATGGGTCATGATCCTACGAAGGCTGAAGCTGCCTCTTTTATTGCCACCGTTCCTGCTATCATTGTGTGTTTTCCGCTGTTTGTTTACGGCGTGATGATCCTTTATAAATCGGAAGAAGCGGTGCTCAAGCGTTGGTTAGTGAATAAGGAAGTAAATTGATAGATTGGAAGACCTTGCCGCTATTTATTGCCAGTATTTTATACATACTACTTGCTGTGCGACTAATGCGATTGAGGTATGCTCAGCTTGATGATGAGCATACCTCGGGTCACCTGATTGGACTGTTTGTTGTTTTGGCTACTTTGTTGGCGGATGAGTTTTTTGTTCAAAACAGACTTTTGACGGAAGGTCAGGGTTATTGGGCGTTACTTATTACCAGCCTAAACCTAGTACTCGGGCCTTTGACCTATTTATATGCATCGGCACTATGTAAACGTTTTAGTTGGAGTAAAGTGGTACTGCACTTAAGTCCGATTATGATGTTTTTCATACTGAGTATTTGCGCTCAAAAGATATATCCAGAATTACAGCAAAATAGGTTGTTTCTCACTTTTTTTAGTTTACTTTTTTTGGGAAGCTTATTGCCATATCTCATGTTTACGTTTGCACTATTGAAGGAATATCTCGACTCTATTAAGGCACACTTCTCAAACGTGCAACGTCATGATGTTAGCTGGTTTAAGTGGTGGCTCTACTTAATTACGGCGATGGCGATTTTAGTCTGTACATCGCCATTTATGCCTCAGCTCTTTTGGCTTGATACACATTGGCTGTTGTTTATTTTTGCTCTGTTACTAAGCACCAAAGTTGATTTTATTGCTCCTTCTGCAATTGCCCCTTTAGATACTCAAGTGACGGTAGAAAAGGAGGCGTTAAAGGGCATTGAGAAGGTGTTTACTAAAATAGATAGCGAAGTTAAGAAGCAGAAATTGTATCTGCGCAACGGTTTAACGCTTAACGAGTTAGCCAATGCGTGTGTGATGACTACCCACGAAGTGTCTCAAGCGATAAACCTGATCTATCATTCAAACTTTTATGATTATATGAACAACCTTAGGGTAGAAGAGTCAAAGCGTTTATTACTGCGATCACCAGCCCAACAAGTTACAACAATAGCTTATGAATCAGGGTTTAACTCTAAATCTTGTTTCTATAATATTTTTAAGCAGCGAGTGGGTTGCACGCCTACAGAGTACCGTAAAAAGTCGGTATTGAATTAGCTTAAGATGACAGGCTAGTTTGCAAATTTCAAGAGCTGTGCTTGATTGGCATTTCTACATTTTGCCAGCCTGCCGGGCTGAGTGGACTGTTGTAAAAGCCAGCTTGAAAATGAACACTTCCTTGTGTTCATAAACAATAGTGATATTTATGTGGCTTAGTATCAGTCCTGTTCGAGGAATAATACCAATTGAAGTAATACTCCAATACTTAAAATAGCTGGTATAAAAATCACACAATCAGGGCATCTCACCCTGAGCAGTTGGTATTAATTCCCCTGATTCATCTGCGTTAATTTATCACCAATGGGTTGAGAGAAGTTATAGCCATCGTATTTGTCCCAGTTAATCGACCATGTCATCACGCCACCAAAGTTCGGATAAGTCTTACTTGGTTGGATAGTGCCACATCCTGTACCTTTGGTTAAACAATCTAAGGCATTGATGATATTGCCGATAGGCGCTTGACCTGAATTTGCCGACTGTGGACCAGAAGGTAGACCGATGGCTACTTGGTCATCCCTAAGTGGTGCAAAGCGGGTGCCATCAGCAAGATCAAATCCCTCAATCAACATTTTTGCATGGGCAACCATCATGTTCACTGAGCCCTCAGGGGCGCTTCCCGGTTCGTATGGGTTAGGTAGGCCGCCATTGTTGTATAGCTGTACGTGAAGTAAATCTAATGTATCGCGTAGCTCGTTTATAAGTGGAATATAAGCGCCCCAAATACCTGAATAGGCAATCATGCCACCATGTACATAGGGATGCTCGGGGGCCATGGTAAGTACCATATTGCCACCAATATTTTGTTCAATTTGCTTTAATGCTCTAGGCAGCCGAGCTTGGATCTGAGAGCCATGCACAAGGTTCGAGCCACTCTCTAAGTCGATATCGAGCCCGTCAAATCCCCATTGTTGAATAATATCGGTGAGGCTACTAACAAATGCCGCTTCATCGGCATCCGTATTGAGGGTAATTGTGCCTTCTGCACCACCAAGGCTTAGCACAAAAACTTTACCTTGCGCTTGTAGTGCCTGCATGTCGGATTTGAATTTTACCGGGTCGATAGGCGGGCAGTTAGAGCGAATGTCTTTTTCAAATGGTGTGAAGTGCACTGTACCATTCGAATTTCTATCATTTTCAGCAAAGGCAATATCTATGATGTCCCAAGCAGTAGACATCTGATCAAGTGGAATAGGGCAACCAGCTGGATTGACAAAGTTATGCCAATAGCCAATCAGTTTGTGCTTTTTACCGATGGGTTTGTCGATGACTTGAACAGTCACGCCGCTACTGGACAGCTGATCATTATTGTCGTTGATGGCCGTGGCATAAAGTGTTTTTGTGCCGATTGAGGCCGGTGCATAACTATATTCGTAGGGTGGCGTTGTGTCTGTATTGAGTAACACGCCATCAGCATAAAACTGTACTTGAGTGATTTGTCCAACAAAAGAGGATGCTTGTGCAATCAATTGAGTGGAATTACCCAAGGTAATTTGGCTGCCGCTAGTGGGGGCGAGTAAATCAACGGAAATCGGTTTATCTGTAACATTCACTGTAATTGTTTGCTCGCTTTGATTACTTTCGTTATCCACGGCAATGGCTTTTAAACTCACCGGATTGAGGGCTGTCGGTGTCCAGCTGTGACTAAGTGTTCCTTGATTGGCTGTGGCAAGGAGTGTGTTGCCGGCATAGAGTGACAGTGTAGCAATACTGCCGTCTGTATCTTGAGCACTGACAGAGATAGTGGTGGGCGCATTGACCAAAACAGTACCATTATTGGACGGGCTTTCGAACGTTACGGTTGGCGCGATTGCACAGATCCCTAAATCGCTCCATGCATCGCTCCAATACTGGCCTGCACCTGGCTCATATGCCCATTGCGCGTTTGAGCTACACCAACCTGCAATATCACAGCGATATTTATGATTATTATGAGCGACGAGTTCACCAGCCTGGTAATTTTGTCCAGCGCTATATGCTCTAAGGCCTAGGCAGCCACCTCCCACTTTTGTTAGCACATCGATGGCAAGGTTTGCCTCACTTACCAAGCCTTGATTATCCATCGCTTTTACATTTAGTTGGTTTACGCCAACTTGCTCCGCTTGGAATTGGAACTCAAAAGGAGAGGTTGTTAGGTTCGCGACAAGCTGATTGTTCACGCTAATTTCCACTCTCGCAATAGTACCGTCGCTATCTTCAGCTGTGATGCTGATCCCTACCATATCGCCTTGATAGAACTGCTGACCGCTGGCTGGCGCTACAATGGATACGTTCGGTGGTAAATTTCCTCCGCCCGGTTTTACTGTGATCCGTGCTGATTGCGAACTTCCGGTTAGCCCTTGGGCATCGGTGGCAATTGCACTGATATCGTATTCGCCAAGTACTGCGTTCCAAGTGGTTTGAAATGGCGCGGTAGTGTCCGTAGCGATAACTTGCCCATTTACTAAGAATTCGACATAAGCCAGGTCACCATCGACATCATTGGCATTAGCGGAAAAAACAGCGCTGTCATTTTCGCCCAGCACCGCGCCATTATTTGGGCTGGTGAGTACGACACTTGGCGCTTGACCTGACCCCGTTGCACAAGTCCCCAATGACCGCCAGACATCATAAGGACCGGAGTGGCCTGCTGGATTGTCGTTCTGACTATACCACTTTGCTTCATATGCTTGGTTTTGGGACTGTGTGATATCCCCTTGTCTGTAGACTTGTTGTTCAGACCAAGGGCTTAAATTACTACAGTCGTAGGAGTTTGCTTGGCCTGCGAGGATGAGAGCACCACTCGTCCAAGCCAATCGTAATATAGAAGTTGGTTTCATACTGATCCCTTACATGTTGTTGTGTGTTTTATGAACAAAACCAAATTAGCATATAGGTAAATAATTCGTTAATCAACACTCGAGTTATGAGTAAATCTCATCGCTGCAATAACCTGAGCATCGCAATTTTAATTCGCATATTTCAAATAATCGGCTAGGTTTAGAGGGAATTTAACGGACTTTATAGGATCCATATAATGGCGACTTCTTCAATTCCCTCCGGTTATCATTCACTCACGCCTTACCTCATTGTGGCTGGTGCAGCAAAAGCTATCGAATTTTACCGAGCTGCTTTTGGCGCGAGCGTAAAGCTTCAGTTACCTATACCAGATGGAGGAATAGCACATGCGGAGCTGCTGATTGGTAACTCTTATGTGATGCTTTCAGATATGTGCCCTGATATGCACTTTAAAGATCCCTGTGAGCTTGGTGGTACGCCTGTTAGCTTGATGTTGTATGTTGACGATGTGGACACTGTGTTTGCGGGGGCAATTGAATTGGGGGCACAGCAAGTCACGCCCGTTTGTGATCAGTTTTATGGTGATAGGGCGGGAACGCTACGAGACCCATTTGGTCATGTCTGGACGATTGGCACGCATAAAGAAGATCTCACAGAAACCGAGTTACTCGCGCGTATGGCTGATTTTATGGATAAGCAACAAGATGCCTAGTTGAGGTAAGCTTATCTCATTAGATTGCAGATTTATTAATTTTTTGTTTGTTTTTGATGGTGCGTTTCTTTGAGGTGCTTGGTTAGAAGTTATTATTTAACATGTGGTTAAGTGTTGTATTTGTGGTGAGTGAATTTTAAAGTTGATTTTATTGTTAATAATGTTGAATTTTTTATTTTTTCATGGCAGCTTAAGAATTAGTGATAAATTTTGATCACTAAACGACTATTTCAAGGAAATGATAATGAAATTAAAATTAAAAAAATCAGCGTTGAAGCAACTAGATAAAAACCAAAACCTACCTTTACAGCAAACCCCTCAAGTAGCTGGCGGTGCTGAGCCAAATACCAGAATCCCATGCCGTTTAACGGAAACGTTGACTGGTACGGATTATGGTCAGTGCCGTTGTTAGTATAGTCGAGCAGTGTTTTAGGTTAGCCTGATGAGGTGGAGAATCTACTTGTTGGACTATCAACCTTAAACAACATAATTTATAAATTAAGATTAACTCAAGGATAATAAGATGAAATTGAAATTTAAAAAAACAGCATTAAAACAATTAGATAAACAACAAAGCTTGCCTCAAGAGCAAACACCAAACATCGCTGGTGGTGCGACAGGTATTCGTTGTCGTCCGCCTTTGACGGAAACTGGTAACCAATACTGGCAGTGTGAGTGTTAAGGTTAGTGATAAAGTAACTTGCATAAGCTCACAGTTAAGTGAGCTTTTTTATTTCCGAAAAGCAACCTGTTTTTAATTTATCTTCATGTAATTCAATGCTTTACGTATTTTGTAACGTCTCAATAAATTAAGCGGTTTACGCTTTAATCCAGCAGCAATTACGGTCTCTGTTGCAGCGAGTATGCGCTCGGCGCTTTTACCATCGCGGTAAGGGTGCACTTGCTGAATATATTGCTCAATACGTTCACTTTGTGCGTCGGAGAGGTTGAGTGCTTGTTCAACCGCTGCAGATAATTGGCCTGCGTCGGTAATATTGATTAAGGCATCTTGAGGTTGGTGATTATTAAAAGTGATAACCGGTTTACCAATTAATAGTGACTCATCAACGGCGCTAGAGGTATCAGAAATCACCACATCGGCTTGCTGAATGAGTGGAATAAGATTGTCATTTCCGGCGATTTCAAAGTCGCTGATGGTTTCAAGTTCTATGTACATCTGTTGCCACTGCTGTTTCGTCTTAGGATGAAACTTAAGTTGGACTTTGTATTTTCCTGATTCTGCGAGCTGTTTGATTTGTGCATGTAATGCTTCAAGCGACGTGAGATTGGGTGAAAAAGTGGGAGCGTACAGTATGACTGGCTTTTCATTCTCTTGCTTGGTGTAATCAAAATAAGGGTCGAGTTTTGGCCAGCCAGTTTCAATCACTGAGAAATAACCATGTTTTTGTGCAAGTTGGTTAAATGGCGCAGTGGTAATTGGGCCGTGAGTACAATACAAATCGAAGAAACCGCGGATCCCAAAGTGACCTTTCTTTTTATATTCCAATCCGTGAAATACTTGCACTTTGGCGCCTGGAAAAAAGTCAGGAACAACGTTTCCAGGTACAAATACTGCTCTGGGGTTAAACGCCTTGACGTCCTCTACGCTCAGTAACTCTGATTCGTCTGGTGCAAGTGAACTTGAGTTTACATCTTTACCTTTTAAAAACCATTTCACCACATCACCGTTTGCACGGATAGCATTTTGGAGGGGTCTTAGAATGGCAAAGCTATATGGCTGCTCAATGTAGAAAAGATAATGTTTAGGCATTGAAAGTCACTTATAAAATCAGAGTTTATGGCCAGCACTTGAATGGCGCAGCTAGGGCCAGAGCTATATTAAGCAAATAATACCGCTTTTACCGCATCAATACCAAACATCCGTTACTTGGCTGTACTGTTGCTGATACGTGAATGCACCTCAGTGGCTTGAGCCATCATGTTATCCATTAAGGTTTGTACTGATTCGATTTCTCGAATTAAGCCTTGAGATTGACCAATAAATTGCACGCCATGGTCTAAATCTCCGTGGATTGTGGCGGCTTCAAGCTTTTCGGTGGCGGCACCAAAGAGTGACAGCATCTTAATTTTATCGAATTGAGATAACAGTCCTAGTAGTAGCTTCCATAAGGGCATGTCGACCATTTTTGCAGCCTTGAATGATTTTATGATGGCCATGAAAAAGTTCATCGGGCGGCGCGTTGCCTTTTCAGCCATGGGGGTTTTCATTACTCGAGCATAAAGACCATCGAAGTTTTTGGAATAAATCGTCTGTTCAACGTCTTTTTCCACAACGGTATTTTTGACATGTTGATGCAAAGGGCTTTCTTTAGATGTTGCAAAACGAGAGCCCATCGCAATGCCCTCTGCGCCAAGCGCTAGCGCGGCGATAAGTCCTCGACCATCGGCAAATCCCCCTGCGGCAATTACAGGTATATTGACGATATCGACTATGCTCGGCACTAAACACAGTGAAGTCACTTCACCACCATGGGCTGCGGCCTCATGACCTGTAACTAATAGCGCATCAACGCCAGATTTTTGTGCTGCTAATGCATGCTTTTGCGTCACCACTGTGGCAATGACTTTTCCGCCGTAGGCTTTAGCTGCTTGTACTAGCCAATCGCCTTTTCCTAAAGAAAAATTGATAACAGGCACTTGCTCTTCTAATGCGACTTTGGCATTTTCTTTGGCGCCTGGCATCATTAACGTCACACCAATACCAAAAGGTTTATCGGTGAGTGCACGAATTTTTCGTATTGCTTGACGTGTCTCGTCCTGACTGAGCGGGCCCGTGGCTAAAATACCTAAGCCACCAGCATTGCTCACTGCCGCAACAAGCTCAGGGACAGAAATCCAGCTCATGCCGGGTAATATAATGGGTTTTTCGATGCCAAATAATTCGGTGATAGCAGTTTTCATCATTGTTATTCTACTGGTCAGATGTGTTTATGAGCATAGCTGGAATTTTGCGTGAAGTGAATACTGGTTGTAAGATACCTGTTTAGAAAGAGGAGCTAAGATGAACGTAGTTATATTATTAGTGAGTTTAGTCATCGCATTGGTTGTCTTGATACCGCTGTTGGAAAAGTATCAGCAGCGCTTAGGGCTAGATAAAATGCAAAAGTATGCCAAATATGTACTGCCTTTATTAATGGTGACGCTGATCATTAAACTTATCTACGTTTTGGTGGCCGGGTAACAAGCGCCGAGCTATTTTTTGCGGCGCTTACCATTTTGTAACTTCAACCATCCCGGTTTTTGTGAACGATTTAATTCACTTAAAATAAGGGTTGCCTTTTCTATTGTGATCCTAAAGTCGGCGATATCTTTGTATACCTGAACTGCTATTTTCTTTCTTTTTACCGCCGCGCCGGCATCTAAAAATGACTCGACCAATTTATTCAAAAAGCGTGTTAGCGGCGAGCGAACTCGGGTATTATCTTTACTTTCTAAGCGTTGTGTTTGTTGCTCTAGTTTGCGCTTTATTTGCGTTAATTCAGCTTGGCTAAATTCGCTTTGGGCATTGGGCAACGCTTCGAACAAGTCGAGCTTGTCAGCTAAGTATTGGCATTCAATCGCGCTGAGTTCCTCTTGTTGTATAATTCTACTTAAGCCATTTCTAAACTCAGTTTGTGTCACGCTGCGGTGGCTCAGGCGCTCGCAATGCTGATTAAACAACTGCCACTTTTGCCACATGTAAACATAGCCCAGTCCCGCGCCTTTGATATTTTGCATGCCGACGATAATTTGGTGTTCATTTGGCAGTGCTTGTTTTGCGATGATTTGGTTTAAAGCATCAGGCTTGATGTCGCTATCATGCACTAACGTACATTTGAGAGAGGCAAGTTGCTCTGCAAGCGCTGCGGTTTGCGAAAGCCTAGTGCTCAGGTCTTCAACTTCCAAAAGCGACTGGGCAATTGTCCACGCTTCAAAACGCTTTAGAGTAGGGTGATGTGTGTCGTCCTCATTATTAAGTTGCGACTGCAGCGAGTCGAGGCTTGAAAACGCAGACTCAGGTAGCTTGTCTGTCGTAGTATTTAATGATGCGATCAGCGCATCTCGCGATAATGTGAGCCTAAGGCGCCTGAGTAAATCGCGCAGTGCGTTGTGGTCGTTATTGCTGAAAATACTGTGTAAGAGATTTTCCAGTGCAACCATAAAGTACTTAAAGAAGCCATCGATATTGGTGCCGATCACCACAATGGCATCAAAATGCAGATCATTGGCCATAATGTTCGCAAATACTTGCGAGCGCGCTACACGGTCGTTACGATTATTAATTAATGCAACAATTTGCGCCTGCTTTCCCTGTTCGACGATGTTTAAGCGTTTCCAATTTTCTATCGTTGCTAGGCGTTCGTTGGCAGACATGCTGTTGATAAAACTTTGACTGATTGCACCAATCTTTGCAGTCGTAAACTGCTGAAGCACGCCAACATCGGGAATAACCCTAGAAGCCGTTTCTTTGAACACATAGTCTTTATTGATGCCAATATATTGCGCCATTTTGCAGACTAAGGCGATGTTATCCGGATGCTCAACATAGGGATATTTTGCGAGAATGTCAGGCGTTATTTGATACCCATCACCCCAATGAATCTGAATGAGTGACGTGTTTTTTTGCTCCGCCGCCAAGTTGAGTACTGAAGCCATATTCTGCTCGGCGGTGAACACTTGGGTGTTGTAACCCAAAAAGGCAGACATCTCTTTTGCTACATCCAAGCCTGTTGGGCCTAAAATATCTTCATGATCTGGGTAGGCATTAGTAATGGTGGCGAAGTTATCTTTCATCCAGCGCACTAGAATTTTTACATATCTCGGAGTCAGGCCCATACATTCCCACAGGAAAACGTCCGCTTTTACCTGCTTTGCAAAATGTAGCACATCAGCTTGCTCCCAAATACTCGCTTTGTCGAAAGGCCGAAATAGTGGGATCTCATATTGCTCACCAGAAATTTTTGAATAGATAAGCATTGCTTCACAGCCCGTGGTCTTGCTCACGACTCTCAGCGCCAAACTGCTAAATAAGGCCGACTTCAGCCTCTCGGTTCCTGATTTTCCTCGTGTTCCCCAGCCGCCAATGGACACCGGAATGTGTTTTCGATTTTGTTTTATTCTTTTACTGACATAAATATGCCGAGTCCAAAAGTAGCTAATAAATGCAAGCACAAAGAAAACCAGCTGCGAAATACTATTTTGATAAATGGCATCGACGTATTCTTTAAAACTGCTCCAAATGGTGAGTAGCGCAGAGGTGACACCAGAGCGAGTATAAAGTTGCTGAATGTCTTTCGCGACAGGAAATGGCGTTTTTGCGATGTCGCCATAGGCACTAAAGTGTAGAGAAAACCCCAGCGTGTTAAGTGTATCCAAATACTTACCTTGCTCAAGTTCGTTGCCCTTTCGTAAGCGGTCTAGCTCTGCAAACTGCCATGTTATGGTCCAGTACGCCTTAAGGCGTCGCCACAAAGTCGATGGCGGAGTAACGGCTAAAATACCATCCGGCGTATAGGTTTTGGCGTCTTCTTTACTGTGGTCATTAGTCAGTACACTTAGCAAAAAGTCGAGTAATGGTAGATGTGGTCGGCTCGTTTGTTCGGCGATATTAAAGAGCAACTCCCCCGGCACTTTTGTTTCGCTAATTTCCGCGGTAGTGCAGCTAGGGACGTGGATCGATACGCTGGGCTTTTTCGCTTTGGTATGGGAATAGCTTTGACGTTTATCGGTACTTGGTTGTCTTATTTCGTGTATTACTCGCCATAATCTTCTTGCTTGACGATATCCTTGTTGGATACGCCAGCCAGCTTTTGTTTTTGAGGCATTAAGACTTTGACCGCGCTGTGCAATATAAGAAAGTGAGCGGCCCAGTTCATCACGAGACCAAGTTGCCAATGCGTCACTTTGTTCGTTGGCTTCAAGAGAAGCATTGAGCTGCGCGATGATGGCTTGATGATAGAAGCTACCTAGCTGTTCCCTGGCTCTGGTGATATAACGGCAAACGGCGATGTTTGTTTCGTTCGATAAGCAGTCATTTAAGGTATCAATAAACCGTTTGAAGCAGAGTTCGGCTTGATTTGATTCAAGTTGCATATTCAGCATAATACGTGCGCTTTGCTCAAGCGCTAAGCGCTTGAGCTGCATACTAAAGTCGCCTGTTAGCACACGTTGCCACAGTAAAAATGCAAAGTTCTGCTGGCAAAAGCGGTCTGCGGATAACTGTTTTATCAAGGTGAAAAGTACGGCATTTTCACTTTCTTGCTCAAACCGTTTGGCGATTAACTCTTGTGCAAAGGATGTGGGATAAAACTCGACAAACTCTAGCGTAACTTGGCGCACTCTGGGCAAGGTGTGCTCGCTGAGTGCACAAAGCATATTGAGATCTTTTTCTGTAAGCTTTGGCTGGCTGACAATAATTTTAGGGAAGATACTCAAAATATAGAGCACTTCTGCATCAACTTGCTGACTATTTTCAATGTCGTTCGCTTCTTCAAGCAAAGCCCACATGTAGGCACGAATAAAGGTGGGGCGTTGATGTATTAAGATCTCTAGAATATCGACGGTGGCTTGATAGGGCATATTGTCAGACTCAAGCAACTCAATAAGTTTGGCGATAAGCTCTGCGTCTAATTCCGAGTCAACCTCATAGTTGTTCAAGGTTGCGACCATATTGACTAGTGCACGGATCAAGCCATGACGAATATGTTGATTTTGGCTATGGGCGAGTAAATTTAAGCAAAATGGCTGCAAATCCAAACGTTGCCAAGCATTTTCTAGAGTATCGTGATGAGCACGTAAATATCGGTTAGTTAGGGCGCCAAGTTTGGCAATTAAAAACTTAATTTGCTGTTCTATCGTGGCAACTTGATGTTGATATCGAGCAACTACAGCGCCTTCGTCAAACCATCGCGAAAATGCTTTTTTATCTTGTTCTAACGCGACTTTAGTGGTGCCAAGTTCTTGAGCATAGGCGATAATATGTAGCTCTTTTTCACTGGCAAATTCAGACTTAGCGATACGCTGTACAAATCCGGTGTGGGATACCTCGAGCAGCAAAATTTGCTCATGTAGGGTCTCAATTTTATGCCGCAAAAAGGCGATAGATTGAAGTACCAGCCAGTCGGTTTCATCCTCGTTTTCAGGGCGATTGTAAATGAGTTCCCATGCGCACAATTCGTCGATCAACGCACTGTATTTATGTTGATACAAGTTCAGCCAAAACTTTTCAGTTTCGGCAAAAAATAGGGCTTCTAATTGACTCTTTAAGGCTTCAACGCTCATGTAAATCTTGCTCTAATAAATGACTTAGCTGTAACGATTCAAAAATAATTTCATCGTGAGCATAGGGGGCAAAAGCGGTTTGCTGTAAATTGCCTAAACGTACTTGTAGCCCAACCTGATGGGTATTGTTAAACCAGTCTTGAGTCCAAGTTACACCTAACCAACCCGCTGTGTTATGACTAAAGTCAAAACCCGTTTGCCAACCCAATTGAGTTAAGTATTGCCAGGTTGGATTAGGACGGTTCTGATCGGCAAATACATAGCTTGATGTTAATCCAGCGTGGAAAATATGGCCTTGATAAAATTGATACCAATCAAATGAAAACAGTGCATTGTCGAGCGTTTGCCAATCTTGATTTGACGTCAGTGTAACGCCGGAGCTGAAGTAACTATCAACCCAAGGCTGATAGCGCAGCCCAGCATGCGCTTGCCAGCCGTGCTTATGATTATTACGGTAAAAGGTGTACATATCAGGGCCAATTTGCTCATCTGCAATAAATTCGTCCTTGCTGATACTGGTGTAAGTGTAAAAAGGCTGCCACCACCAAATGCTTCTAAAACCGCTGTTATAACGGTGAATTTGGCCAAACTTTGCCGAAATACTAGAGCTTAAATGGGTTTCACTGATAGCCGTTGCATCCTGCCAACGATTACGCACCCTCGCTTCTGCAAACCAGTTCGACTGCTGAGAGAGCCAATCGTATTGACCATTGATAGAGAAGGTGTCTTGGTGATGATTATCCATCGTGAAGAAAGTATCGATGCGGTACCAGTTATTCTCATCCTTCACTCTCAACGATAAACCTAAATCGAGTGTGGTACGGCTGGGGCTAGGCTCCGTTGTCTGTACAATGTCGTCGCTATCAATATTCAAAAATCCTTCGACGCCAGTGCGACTTTCATCAGTTTCAATACGAGCTTGCTGAAATTTGGGCTCAGCATTTGTTGGTGTTAACTGTTGTTTGGCTTTTAAGAACATTGGCACTTCAGGTACTAGGTTAACGCGATGCAAAGTTGGACTTAACGTCCAGATAGACATGCGTGCTAACGTTTGCTGTTGTTGGCCAGTTAGTGAGACTTGTCCTGCCGGGTGAAAATAGGTGGCTTCATTTCTAATACCATTGGCAAAGGTTTCAATTTTAATCAGACTATCTCTAGTTAATTTCGCCGTGATTGGGGTTGTTTCATCAGAGCGATAAAAAATTTGCCTCGTATCCAATGGGATATCATGCCATTGACCTTGGCCAAAGTATTGCGGACGTACGCTAACGCTTTGCCCCGATAAAGGGTTGAGCCAACGCAATTGCAATAGTCCTTGTCGCGTCTCAACTTGTTTAATGCCGTAATAGAGCGGTTGCGTTGGCTGCAGCGAGATCACATCACCTTGACTTGGCCCCACCAGCTCTACATTAGCAGGCGGTGCCACGATTTGCTTGGCAGCAGAGTAGGCAAACTTTACTCTTACTTGAACTTGTTGATACTCAGAAAAATCAATAGTCAGTATTTCGTTTGCTCTGAGTGGCAGGCCTGACGGCTGATTTTCTGTGAGGTGAGCGGTGATCTGGTCACCAACGCTTTGCGCCGCAAGCGTATCAACTTTTACCTTTTGTGTGCCCACATAACTCGTGTATTGTTCCGCAGCAAGCCATTGACCATAGCGCATCAAGCGGGCATATAAATCGGTTAAAACGGCATCATCCGATAAACTCGGGTGCAGACGTTGAAGGACCCTGTTGTAGCTTTCGTTAGACAATGTTTGCTGACTCAATTGATACAAGGCATTTATCGCAATTTCTTTAGCACTGAGCTCATCTGCTATGTTCGCATCAGTGCTACTAACCAAGTGCGCAGACTTATCTGCAAAAGCTGGAGTGTTAGCGGTTTCTGGTTGCACCCGGATCTCTACAAACAACTCATTACTACTGAAAAGTGTGAGGCTTTCATTTGCCGCTAATTGAATATATTGCTGCGATGCAACAGATAATCGAGTCGCTTGTGGCTGCAATTGCAAGTTTGCTGCAATATCACTAAATATGGGTAAAATCCGGGTTTTGGCGTTGTGTTCATATAGCAGCCATTGAGTATTTTTGTATTCTTGTCCTTGGTACGCAGCACGTGCACTTAGCTTGACCGTCAAAGGCGTTTTAGCAACCAGTTTGATGGGTTTACCTGAACCTAGCGGGTACAGCTCAGTTTGATTATCCAGTGACTCCACGGCTTGTAGGCCATAGTGATTAAGGCTGTATTGAGGCTGGGTCAGTTCGTTTGTTTGAATTGCCGCGACTTGTTCGGCCTGTTTTGGTGTTAATGCCATTTGCTGGCTTGTCCACAGCGCTTCTTGCTGAAGCCCAGAGTCAAGCAGGTACGTCAACAGGATATCATCGCATTGATATTGCGTGATATCAGTTTCGTGGGCAGCGCATAATAGGCTAGCTTGGATATATTCATTCTGTGCTAAATATCTCGAGAGTAGTTCATTGGCAGCGTACTCTCTTAAAGATTGAGCGGTGCTTATTAGCAGTGATTTTAGTAATACCTCGGCGTTTCCACTGCGTTCTAGCTGAGTCAAAATAGCAATATTCAGTTGCCAAGCCATTAGCGCAACTTGCTCACTATGCCCACTCAAATACGGCTTCAGTTTCGCAAGCGCCATGAGTGGTTTGGTCTTTGCTACCATTTGCAGTTCCGCAAGTACTTTAGTGGCAGTAAACTGGTCGTGGTTGTCTGTCTTAACACTTAGTTCCGGTGCACTCAGCCCGCTAAGAGATAAATAGTAAGTGTCCGCTCGATTTTGTTTGCTTCTTGCCAGCAGACCTTGAACCAATGACCCTTGGCCTAGCGCTTCTTGCGTCATGGTTAAGAAGTCGGGAAATGGTTGTACGCGGTTTATTGCTACAGCGATATCAAGCGCTTGCTTAGCCCCTTCAATCATCACAACTTTGGATGCTGGATTCATGTGTAGGGTAAGTCTTTGAAAATGACTGCTAGGCGCAACAAGCAGCGTATGTTGGCCATGCTCGCTGGTGATGGTTAAGCGTTCTGGCGTTCTTGCTCGAACATACAAGGTAATTGCATTATCAATTCTCAGTATGTTCTCAAGATGATACTTCAGTGGCTGAGGCGATGTAATGTAATTGACTCGCTGAGCGCTTGAAGTGAGCAGCACTTGCCCAGCGGCGCTGCGGCTGCCCAGTGTTACTCCACTTATCGCAACATGATGAGTGAGCGGTTGAGGGGAGCTTGGCGTTAAAAAATACACCGTAGAGGCAATATCGTTAAGCATTTGCTTACGTTTGACCGCTAACGCCGTGTCAGAAGCGTTAAAAGTGAGTGGAGAAGTATCACCATTCATGTAAAGGGCGCTGAGCTGCTCGTTCAGCTGTTTATTCCAATACGGACTAAATAGCGACTCTTGCTGCTTTATTCCTGCATTATCGTCGTAAATACCACGGTGCATTTGTAGTAAGTTAAGGTAGGCAGGCACCGATGTTGTGATAGTGAGATAACTACCTTGCGGGACAGCAATATAATCTTGGTTAGACAAGCCGACTTTAGGCTCAAGGTACTCATCCGCTTGGATGTCTGATATTGCAATGGTGCTTATAACCTCACCGTTGACTTTAATTGTGACAGTACCATTTTGCGCAATCGCGTGTAGATCTTTTCGAACTTCTAGTTTGAGCTTTTTGGCGTGCTCAAAGAACAAGCTTGTCATTTGTGTAGGTTGTAGGTGAAACCAGCGCTCTGTATCTTGCGCTAATTGCAGTGTTTGGTCGTCAAGCCCTGGCAGTCTAAGTGCGCTTCGATACGGATCTCTGTGGCTATGCATGCTGCCTTGCCAAAGCGCGAGAGATTGAGCGTTATCACCGGTGTAAGCAACCTGAATTAAGCGGTTTTGTGCTATTGCACTCAGTTGGCAGCGGGATTGAATACATAACCAATCGGATGTTGGAATGGCACGTCGTAGTTCTGGGGTTTGCCCCGCAAAAAATTCGAATGTGTCGAGGGCACTTGGCGTTGTGACTAACCACGCGTGACTTGGCAAAAACAGCCACGCTTTTTGCTGCGGTGCAAAGTGCTTGTTAGCATTGGCTTGGATAAATTGCATACGTGACAGATCAATCCATTGGGCAGCCGTTTGTATCCCTACCTCATTGGCTCGGGATATCGTTGCAAACAGCAGTAGTGTCATTATAAAAGTGATTGCACGCATTTAGTAAACTGCTCTAGTTGTTGATTGTTATTAATTAATTGCTTTCTTGTTTGATAGCTTAGCTCAATATGGATAAAGCTATATTCAGGAAGCGCAAGCTGATGCATGATATTTTGCGTCCCGCCAAGTTCTTGCACTTCTTGAGGGTAAATCAGCGCCCGATAACCTTGCTTAACAAGACAAGACTTCAACTTCCATAGTGTGTCGTCATTTGTTTTGCCTTGGCTTAAAATTATTTCGCTTAGTTTACCGGCGTCGGTTTTTCGCTTCTTCTGACTAAACCCATGTATTTGGAACACTTTTGCTATTGGGTGTAAAGATGTAAAAGCTATGATAGCTGACGCGTGAATATTGTGAGGTTGCTTGGCGTAATCATAGGTTTTACCAGTGTCATTGTTATCGTATCTGTGTTTTGTGTTGTTCAGTAACACTTGGCAACTGTGCTGGAAAATGTGCTCACCAATGATCAGCGTATGTTTATCATGAAAGCGATGTGGAACAGACACCACGCAAGGTCGATGCGTTGGCGCATACGTGACTTCGCCGTGCGCGTCACTTTGAGGCTTTGGCGTCAGTGTAAATTGCTCTGCTTGGTGCGTAAATTGCCAGCCATCAAGTGCTACAGGTTGCTTAAACCAGTGCGCCATTTTGCTGCTGTCGGGAACCGCAGCGTTAACATTCAATGACAAGCACAATGCCATGTAAAGTGCGTAGCGACTAAGGCGTTTCATCTTGCCACCAGTTTAATGTTGCATCAGGCTGTTCATGTTCCTCTAATACACTTATCCAAACATCATGTGAAAAGCGAAGCGTCATGGTTTTAGGCGATGTTAAGTCTTGAAACAGTGGCAAAGTAATACTTGGGTACTCGTACAGCTCTGCGTGATTAGGGTTAAAAAACATCCTCGTTTGTGCAGGGTTTAGGTGTAAGACAAAGTGTTTAGCTAAAATCGTGTATTCATCGCTTGGGGTGATTACTTTTGTGCTATCCAGAGCGGTTGCTACCGTGATTTCAGCTTGAGGTTCGGCACTAAACACTTTGACGACCAAAGCGTTAGGTTGCAAGTTATTCTCACTAACAGCAACGGTAAGTGGCGTTGTTTTTGCCACTTTGTACAGGCGGATCTTCCGCACGGTTCTTGGAAGCCCTTGATTGATGAAAAGTGCTTGGGTGTTCGCTAACTCCTCTATTTGTAAGCTGTTTAACGGAACTTCAAATAGTGTAGGTTTGCGCTTTTGCTTCACAATCACACTGCTTGGGTAGCTTGTTGCTTTACCGAGCTTAAAGAGTGCAGATTTAGCTACCTGACGATATTCAAACTCCATTTGCGGTACTGAGTTATCAAAGTAAGCTTGCTCAATGGGCACCAACGCGATATCCGATACAGCTAAAAGCTGATCTAAGTCTTTGGAGCGGTATTGAGGCAGCAACTCAGGTACTTCTGGTGGTGCTTCAAATAAGCGCACCGATGCTATCTGCTTTTGTGTGTGAAAGAGGTAATGGTTGTCGGCCTTTTGGCTAAACCATGCGTCAATCCCCTGATAAATTGGACTTTCAGGGTCGCACATTGGGTCACAGCGATGATTCAGGTAATTAAATGTTGGGCTGCGGGCTTGCAGCTTCACCATCGCGTCTTCGGCTTCAATTTTAATTTGATTAACGTTATCTGGTATTGCCAAATAACGCTTCTCTGCGGTTGGTAAGGTTTGTCGCTCCGTGGTTTCAGTTATCAGTCTATCAAACAAAGCTTGCTCCGCCGTTGCGGTAAAAACATAGTCCTTGATCCGCTCATTGTTGTTATAGAGGCTCACAGAGAGAGTGCTGCCCATGGGCGCGCGCCACTCTAAAGCGATATCGCTTTTAGGAGAGACTTGATAGTAAACCGGCGTTTGCGCGTTGAGCATATAATAATAACTATGCAGCGGGACTATAGGGTCGACGCCATTGCTAAATACCCGAATGCTGGTGGGGGCGTTTGCGCTAATGGTAACAAGGCCTGTAGGTAAGTTGCTCAGTCTAGATTGGGTAGTGGCTAGCATCTCAGGAGTTAGTCGCTTAGGCGCGCTGAGTTGGCGTAAATCATGCCAAACAAAAGTAAGGTTTGCATTTTCGGGATGGCTTAATAAATATTCAGTGTGTTCATAGACACGAAAACTGGCGCTTAGCTGCTCCGAAATCAACAAACTGTCTAAGTCTAGCTGGGTCGAAAAATCATGATTAAGCACATTGTAGGGGAGTGACTCATATAACAAGTCAGCACGAAAGTCGATGTTAGGCACGCCCTGTGGCGCTAGCTTTTGCCAATCTAACATGACCGAATTGTATTTTTCTTCGTTGGTTAAGGCGTTTTCACCTATGGTGTGGTAATTCGTCATGCGTTCACGCCACTCAGTTGGCCTTTTCAGCCATGCTTTGGCAGGGTCGATAATACTGTTACTGGTTTGGGCATGGACGCGTACTACCACGCCTTTAAGCTGAGCATTTTCTGGTATTAGCTTTAACGTGATGGTTGCAGCCTGTTGTAACTCTTCACGATTTAAATAAAAGGATTGTCCAGACGCCACGGCCAACGCTTCACGGTTTTCAATGATCTGTTTTACTTGTTGCTGAAAGTCGTTCGAGGCGGCTTTAGCTGCATGGTGATAAGTACCGCGATAAATAATCGCTCCTTTTGCATCAAGTAACTTATATTCAATAGCATAGTTGACGGGCTGATCATCCAGTGGTTGCGATTCGAATATCCCATTGGACAACACCCGAACAGACATGGTCCGAGACGGAGAAAAGGAAAACTTCAGTGCACTGTCGGTTTTTAGCCAATGAACATTGGAGCGAATATTAAACAAGGTCGAGGTATTTGAAGGCTCCGCCGATTTTACCCACACAAATAAAGTGACGGCGAACCAAACAAAAAGTAGCAGCAAAGCCGTAAAAATAGCAAATCGTAATACCTGCTTAATCCAGTACATAACGCCCCTCATGAACCGCTTTTGCATAAGTGGCTAAATCAATAATGCGATTTCTTCTTGGTAAGTATAGCGCGAGCAGTGCGTTGTCACGGGTAAACATTAATCCCAGCTCACCATTTCTATGCGTGCTAAAGGCGCTTATTTTACATTGGCTTTCAAATTGACAAAGTGCTTGGAGCACCGGTAAATGTTGGGTGGTGGCATAACGCCCAGTGGCCACATTAAGTGCGTCAATAAATTGTGCACTGGCCTCATGCCAATCATTTGGAGAGAGGGCAAGCAAATCGATTATTTTGAGTTTAGGTGTGTGTGCAACGGCTAAAAGGCGTTGCAATAAAGCATCGTTGGTAATGGCAAAGTGCGATTTAAAATCTGATGCCAACCACAGTGCTGCTAACTCACTTTTTGGCGCGAACAGCTGATACCCCGACTGCGGTGTGGTACCGAGTTCTAATCCTCTGGTTGCTTGTTGTCCCAATACGGTTTGAGTATTAACACCAAGATCAGCTAGCACCCTTTGAAGTTTAGCAATAGTGTCATTATGAATAGGGTTAGGCGTTGTGAATTGGTATGCAAGCGCTGAAGGTCTGATGCTTGCTGGCGCGCTATGACTGCGGATCTGTAAATTAAGTAAGGGGTTGTCGTAAAAGTAGCGCTGTGCACTTTGATACACCACATTAAATAATGACCGCACGTTGTCGGCTGCCATTACATTTGCATCTATGCTGGTATACGGATGAGCACCAGCGATTGCCAGTAACTTTGCATGGGTGGCCGTAAACAACTGCCCAGAGAACTCCAAGGTGTTACTTTCAAAGAGTGGTCTAGGCACCGCAATGGTGAGGGATGGTTTAGCCAGCAAGGCAATAAAGTACACCCCTTGACCCAAATTATAGGCAGATTTGGTATCTAAAGGAGAAATTGCAACGAATTGCCCTTGGTTATTTTCAACTAAAGTTAATTGATACTGTAATAGGTTTGCTACGCGATTTATCTGGCTCAACCTTACCTCAAGCGTTTCCGGCGTTGTTACTATCTCGAGGTTTTGGGTGATGGCAAATAGCGGCCTTAACACTTCATATTCCCACAGTGCAGCACTGGTATCGCTCAGTGCGCTAAATGCACCGCTACCCTTGGCGCTAATGTGACTAGAAAATGCTTCAATAAGTGCCTGTATGCTCTCATCGCTTGTGCTTATTCTATCTATGTCTTTGTCGATACGTTGCAGGCCATATGCGCTTAGCAACGACGAATAGCTATCCGAGTTTAAATACGCCTCAATCATCTGGCCATGGAACTGGTTGTAAGGTAAAGGTGCATTTGCCGCGAGACCAAAGTGTGCATCGTTGATGTTAAACAAGGTAGCAAGTTCAGATTGTTGTACTGAGCTTGGCACACTGTTAAATATCCACATCTGTGCGTCTTCTTTTAAACTGTGTTGGTGCATCAACTGGCTTACTTGCCGATTAATTTCTCTGAGTTGGACGACCTCTGGAATATCCATCGCCATAAAAAAGTCACTATAGAACTCGCTTTGTTTACCGTTCTTATCGCCACTTTGGTTAGGTCGCGCATTGCCAAACGCCATTGCCTGGCTTTGCCAATAGGAAAACAATATCCCACCCGCCTCACTGGCAAGCCGCTCTGCAGTGGGGTAGGGGACGCTGATGATATGGGCTTTTTGAGCAGTTAAATTAATGATAAACAGACCGCGCTTGTGATCTTGTTGATTGTCTTTTATTACTAAAAATTGTGTTGTACGTTGCAAAGAAAAGTCGGCTTGACGCAGTAAGGTGGCGGCCTCGACATAGTGTGACTCACTATCCTGCTTAAGCAACCTAATTGCTTGTTTAAAGTGGCTACGTTGCTGCTCGGTCACATATTGACTGACATTAACGTTAGCCGCATTTTGAGTATACAGCTGGCTCTTGTAATTACTGATCACTTGGCCGAGCGTTAAATCGCTGGCTGTTTCATTTATCGCTAATGTATTACTTTGTACGAATAGGCTTGGAATAACCATAATTGCAAAACCAATACAGATGGCGATAAAGCCACCAACAATTGAAGTTTGAAAAGTTGCACGGATCACAAGGCCTAGCGCATTTTTTTGGTAAATTTTAAGGGCGAGTAAGGTCGATAGCATGTAGCCAAAAGCAAAGGTATCGGTCACTTTTAAGGTTGGGAAGTAACCGACGACGACGTAGTTTAAAATCAGTTTGTAGACAAAGCCGATATTAAAAAACAGCAGCATGAGTCGCGCGCCTTCGATATTGGCGTGTTTTAAACGGGTAAAGTTTAAGACTACATATCCAAAGACCAAAATAATCGCTGTTTCTACGAATGATGTGAGCAGCTTAGTGGGTTGCATCAGTTGTAGTGCTAGCAGCGCTGGCAGCATAATGCCATTGAATTCCCAGCCGTACTTTAAATTAGCCCTTGATGCGATAAAAGCGGTGATCACCAAGATAATATAAGCTTTAGGGGCTGCAATAATTGAGGCTGCAACAGCTTCGTACATGACGGCAAGATTGGCAATGCTAAAGTTGGTAAACGCCATCAATCCAAAACGAATGATGATATAGGTAACAACCAACTGAATAGCGGTGACTTTTATGCCATATTTAAAGCCACCATTCCACATTACATTGGCGGTCAAGGCGATGATAATCAGCCCGAGGCTATACAGCTGTGCGGCGTAATCAAAAGTGATGTCCCATTGTGTTAAGTACGCGGCGACCAGCGGCCAAAACAGCACATCCATGGTAACTCGAACAATAATGCTTAACAAAACGATGGCAAAAAATCGGTCACGGCCAAACATTTCTGCATAGCCCAGTCGCTCAACAAGTGTTTTGGCAAAAAACCGCATTAAGCTATAAACAACAATGGCCTCAACAATGATCACCCAAGCCGATGTTGGGCTCACGATAAATAAAGGGACTAGGTAACCTGGCACCACTAAACCAGTTAACGGGAAACCAAACCTTAGATTGAAAAATGCGACAACCGCGATGCCTATCCAAACACACGTGATAACGGATTGCCCAAGTCCGCCCGCGCTTGGGAATAGCGTCAGCGTCCAGTCCATCTATTCCTCATCCCACTCTTCAGGCAAAAGTTGCTCGTTAACCGCAAGCTGCTCTGACAAGTGTGTTAAAAAGGCTTCTTTATCATCTAGCTGAGATAACTGCTCGCCAAGGTCAATAAATTCAAACAACACCCCGCTGGTTTCAAATGGGGTGCTGGCGTTAAGGCTGGTTGATTGTTTGAGTAAGGCGCGAATGCTCAGTAAATAAGTTCGATTGTCTAAATATACGGGTAATACGATTTTGCCACGTTTTAGGGTTAAATAGCGCAGCTTTCCTTTAGCTTGTTCACTATCCATCTCGGTACAGCGACAAAGTAAGTCTAAGGCGGACATGTCGAAAATAGACAGCTTATGTTCTCTAGCAAAGCGTTCAAGAGATTCATTTACCTGCACAATTTGGCCAAATAAGTTATATAAAATACTGGCACTGTGAAGCTGGTTGAAGACATGCTCCAGTGAGGTGAGTTTTTGATCCATCTCATTAATTGCATTTTTGATTTTATGACTTAGTGGCTCTTTCAGAGAAAAGGTCAGCGCCCGAGTCAGTGTGCTTTTGAGGTTTTTTTGCTCAGCAGAAAACACTTTATAGTGGAATAATAATTCACCGATTTGATGTGCAAAGAGATTTACATTTTTAATAAATGCTTGCTCATCAAAGTTGTCTTGAGGAGTGACGGTTAGCGCCCAAAAACCCCGAACATCACCTGCGTACATCAAAGGCGCGATATACTGCTGCTCATCTTCAGCTAGATGTTGGAAGAAAGGGCGGGTAATTTTGATGGCACCAAACGCTTTGATTGCATCTGAATAGGGTACTCGCTCGTAGTCTCTCCGCATCTCTAAGATATCGCTGAGCTGACAGTGTATTGCACGTATTTCAGTTACTCTGTGGTCCCCCTCTAAGCGGGTGAGAAAGATACTTCTTTTCAGGTTGAGCTGTTGATTAACCAGTTGGATGATTGCATCCCAAGGTTCGTTATGCTCAAGAAAATGCCGTGGTAAGTATCGACCCATCATACGTTGCTGGATTAGGGCTATCAGTGATTTTAAGTTTTCCTCTTCTGACCACTTCAGTGAAATAAACACCCAAATTAGCGATAGCCATATCAAGGAAAACAACTCACCAAGCGGCAATAACACGGAGTACCAATGATGCGCAGCAAGGCCACTTATGATCAGTAATATGCTGGTGGATATCGCAATGATGACATTGGTCTTGGTCGCATTTCTTTGGTACCACACTAAGAAAAATATTGATGCTAGTACCATGAGTGCGACTATCGTCACTTTATTTAAAGGCTGAATAAAGCTGTCGGATGCAAAGCTATTGGCAATAAATGCTTGTAGGTAAACAGGCGGAAGTTCTTGCGCCCCAAAATAAGCATTACTATTCAAGCGTGAAAATTTTGAGTGCTGAGCAACTAAGATGACCTTTTCGCTAAGTTGTGCGGTGAATAAGTCACCATCAAGCACTCTCTGCGCACTAAATTTTGGTAGTGAATAATAAGGCAGCGAGTAGTCTATGATTTTGTTGAGGTATTCACCATGCTGCGGAAATATTTTATCCCACAATATGTCACACGCGCCTGCTGGTGGTGCGAGACTAATTGCGCTGCCGTACCAATTTTCTGTCTCCAATAAACAAACCGATTGCGTATTGAATGGATAGTAAATTGAGTCATTGTTTTGTTGTGGCGAAAGTTCGGTATTTGCAAAGAACACAACGGCTTTTGGTTGATAGCCAGAGAGTATTTTTGCTAACTGCTGATGTTGTTGCTGTAAGTTTTCCGCTTCAATCACGACTACTTGCGTTGCTTGCGTGGTGTTGAGCTTGGAAAACCATTGTAACCCAATTAGGTTTACCTGTTTATATAAGCCTGATGCTGACGCGATCAACAAAATAGCGAATAAACTCATAAATAGCCAAAACTCACGTTGGCGTTTTATAAAGTTTAATTGACTAAAAATCGACATGCTTTTTCACTCTCTTATTGCTGGCTGAAAGTGAGAGTCAGCTCAGTCGTCTTCGTTGTTTTTACTTTAATAAATTCTAAGCCATGAATTTGCTCGCTTTGCCACTGAGCGCTCTGAAGTTGCACTGGACGCTGCCACGAAATCATCGCAATATCATCTAAAAATAAGGCACTTTCACCGCTACTTGGTGGCGCCATGGAGAGGCCAAACTGGACGCCACGAGCGGGCAATCCTTCTTCGCCAAGCACAACGGAATCGTCAGGTAAGGTAATATCTTGTCTAAATGTTTGCCACTCATAACTACCTGCAGGTTTTAATTGGGGCGTTGACTCAGAAAAGATAAGGCTATCTTCTGATGTTAAGATACGAATATCAGCCTTAAACTCACCAGCGTTCTCTCCTTTGGCATAACCAAAGAGCGAGAGCTCATGGTAAGCCTGTGCCGTGCTCGGCGCTGGCGTAATAGGCATGGTACGAATTGTGTGTTTGAACGGCACACGCGTTGGTGTTTCGTTAAATTGCGTTCGTTGTAGGCAGAGTCCTTGTACGCCACGATATTTGCCGACTAAACACGGCGCGATATCGTCGGCCTCAATTAACCAACGAGAGACTTCCCCTTTTTCGTTATCGCTGTCCCAGTCTTCAAAATCCCCAAAGAACAATAAGTCCCGTCCAAGCACAATCTCTGCTTGAGCATCACTAGTCGTGAGTTTGCTAAGGAACTCAGCACTGCTTGAATATTGGCGTAAATCGACAATATGCTCACCAGCTTCTAAGGTAATAACTTGTTGCTCGGTTGCTTTTGCTTGAACCGGTTTATCAAAGGTGACTTCTGCAAATCCCGGGCGCAATGAGATACCAACTTCGGGTGAAGAAAATTCAGCGATGCGTTTTAGTAGGGCATTGGCAAGATCGCCACTTACAAACTTAGGAACATAGTCTTCTAGATAAACAGGATAGGCTTTTAATGCATTGATTTTAGGTGTGCCCGCAGTTTCTAACTCAACCACAGCTATCAGTCCTAAAAAGGTTTCAAGACGATTTTGCTCAAACACAAAGTTGCCTAATCCAAGTATGCTTGGTACGCCATTGTATAAGCCAAACCCTTGCGCAACGTGAGGGTGATGCGCAATCATCAAGTTAGCGCCATTTTTGGAAAGTAAATCAAAGCGGTTTGAAATATACGCCGTTGGTGAGTATGAATACTCGTCACCGCCGTGAAGCTGAGCCACAACAAAGTGGCCGTTGTTACTGGCTTGAACCACCGTTTCTTTCATGCCATTGGTATCTGTTAGATCGGCAGCTCCCCCTTTAGCGTCTGATGCCACATAAGTGACGGTATGTTGATCGCCTGTAATGGAAGTCGCAGACACAAAATCTATCGTTGTTTCACCAAGGCTTAGGCTGTAGGGCTTAAATGCCTCTGCCGCACTTGTACCCGCGCCACTGTATTTAAACCCTGCCTGCTCGACATACTTCAAGGTATCGTTCAGTCCAGGTGCTCGATAGTCATAGACGTGGTTATTGCCAAGTGCTACATAGTCAATACCCAAATCATTGAGGGCAATTAATGACTCCGGCAGACTAAAAAATGCGAACTCTTTGCTTGGGTGGACCGTGGTTGGGTTTTTTAGGATTGGAGATTCCAAGTTAACCGAAGCGAAATCGACATGTTTAAATAAAGGATGCATAAACTGCACTAGGGCTTGGGCATCAGGTCCTGCGCTTTGGGGCTGGATAAGTCCGTCAGGGGTGCTGGGCAATGAATTCCCCATGGTAATGAGGTCAGGGTTGAAATAACGACGCCCAAACATGGTATCACCGGCAAAAAGTAAGGTTTTTAGCGTGCTCGACTTAGCTTTTAGTTCAAGCGTGAGCTGCTGCTCATTGTTATTTTGATTCGCTAAGGTAAAAACCAAGGGCAAATAATCTGGGTGGGATATTTCTGCGACATAAGCGCCGTATGCTAAAGCCGACAGGTCAAAGATACCATTGTTATTTGAGGTAAATAACTGATCATTTATCGTGAGGCTAGCATTGGCAATGGGGGTTGCATTTGCGTCGTGCAAAAGTATGCTTAAATTGGGCGTCTCGCTATCCCTATCTTGTTGGCTTTTATCTTCATCCTTATCTATTTGTGAAGGACCTGTTTCATTTGGGTCCTCGACTGAGCAGGCTGTGAGTGCAAATAGCAATACTACATTTAAGATTTTTTTCATTGTGGCCAGCCTGCTTTCAAAAAAGATACATTATTTAATTCTTTAGTATTATATCTGTAACTCTTTATGTGTTGCAATCCTTTGAAATGGAATGTAAGTTTCCAAATCAAAAACTTAACAAGCGCTGAAAAATGCCTTAAAAAACAACTTTTTTCAGTTCTTCATTAGTATAGGACAAGAATTTACGAAGATAGCTAAAATTCTGTTCAATATTCTTTACGTTTTTCTAGTCGGACAGCTATTCTTAGAGTATGATCTCGTCAATTGTGAAAACCCGCTTTGAGGAACAAATGCGTCTAGAGATACATTGCGCTGACCGTATTGGTATTGCCCAAGAAATTCTCAATATCTTGGTGAGTTACCGTGTCGACTTGAAAGGTATAGAAGTCGATTCAGTAAATTGTCGAATGTACGTGAGC
This sequence comes from Pseudoalteromonas sp. OF5H-5, assembly GCF_021530695.1. Lineage (NCBI taxonomy): Bacteria > Pseudomonadati > Pseudomonadota > Gammaproteobacteria > Alteromonadales > Pseudoalteromonadaceae > Pseudoalteromonas > Pseudoalteromonas sp. OF5H-5. The sequence goes on along the minus strand of NZ_JAKGBF010000019.1, from coordinate 40,237 downwards.
TTTCCACCCATCGAATTTGAACAGTTTCAGAAAATTATGCCTGAGATCCGCTTAATCGATGGTGTTGAAGATGTTCGTACTACAGCGTTTTTACCGTCAGAACGTGAACATAATGAGCTGAATACTTTGCTCAGTGCGTTGCCTGATGGTGTAATTTCTATCGACGCTAAAGGCTGGGTACGTCATTGCAATGACGCAGCTTGTCGCGACCTTAACATGGTTGAAAAGGAAGTGATCGGTGCCAACATTAACAACCTTTTGAAAGGGTTTAACTTTACTCGTTGGTTAGAAGGTAAAGAGGTGTTAGGCCAGACAACCCGTGTCGAAGTGGGCGGGGAAGATTTTATTGCTGATATTTTGCCAATTTCGGTGCCCCAAGGGATTGAAGGCGATGTATTAGCCGGTGCGGTGATTAACATTAAATCGCAGTCGCGATTAGGACAGCAAGTCAGCGCATTTCGTCGTTATGGACAAGAAAGTTTTGCGACCATCCATAATCACAGCACTGCCATGCGTAGAGTCGTGCGTGAAGCCAGAAAAATGGCGCAGTTAGAAGCGCCAATTCTGATCACAGGTGAAACAGGTACTGGTAAGGAACTGCTTGCCAGAGCATGTCATTATGCTTCCAACCGGTCATTAAAGCCTTTTATCGCACTTTCTTGTGCTTCGCTGCCTGATGACGTTGCTGAGTCCGAGTTGTTTGGGTATGCAGGATATGAAGAAAATGCAGCGCCAAAACGCGGTGTATTAGAGCAAGCGGATGGCGGCACGGTATTCCTCGACGAAGTGGGTGAAATGTCAACCCAGTTACAGACTAAGTTACTGCGTTTCTTACAAGACGGTACTTTCCGAAAAGTCGGTGACGAGAATGAAGTTAAGGTCAATGTTCGCATCATAGCTGCAACGCAAAAAGACTTGCCAGCAATGGTTCAAGAAGGTGTATTTAGAGAAGATCTCTACTATCGTATTAACGTGCTAACGCTCGAAATTTCACCGCTGAGAGATAGAAAAGCGGATATCGGTCCTTTGGCTGAACACTTTGTGCAAAAATATGCCCAGCAAAATGGTCATCCAGCGCCAACATTTGCCAGAGAATGCATTGAATTTTTAGAGAATTACCCGTGGCCTGGTAATGTGAGGCAGTTAGAAAACGCTATTTATCGTGCGGTTTCGTTGCTTGATGATAAAGAGCTTCGTACTGAGCATCTAAACCTACCGACCTTTACCCATGACTTAGGTTATTTGGAGTCTGATTTTGAAGGGACGTTAGATCAAGCCGTGAAGAGATTTGAAGCAACCTTGTTGCGCAAGCTTTACCCCGCTTATCCGAGCTCAAGGCAACTGGCTAAACGTTTGGGATTAAGCCACACAGCCGTTGCCAACAAGCTGCGTGAGTATGGGATAAATAGAAAAACAGTCAAAGTATGATATATAAGGCTACGCAATGAGTGTGGCCTTTATGATTTAGTTCCCATGTCTTTTGTCACGCCATCTACCTTAATATTCTTAACGCCATCTTCTTCAAAAGAGAGTGTGATACTCACGTTATCTCGCGCAAAGAAGTAATCTATCCCATTTACCGTCAAGACGTAATTACCCTTTACAGAGTCGCTAAATTCTTTTTTCACAAGAGAGATTTGATGATCTGCAATTTGCCACTTAAATTCAGAAATAAAACCTTGATTGAATTCTTGGATCCACACGCGGGTATCGTCTTTACTCAGTGTAATGGCAACTGAGTAAGACTCTGGTAGTTCAGACATGTCATAATGATTTGCACCGATGCGAAACTGTTCAGTCTGTTTGTTCCAAGCAAAACCAAACTCAAACGCTTTCTCTACACCGGTTGGGTAGGTTAGCGTGCCTTCTCCTTTAAAGTCGAAGTCTGCGTAGCACATACTGGAAAAGACAAATAAGGTGGAACAGGTAACAAGGGATAATTTTTTCATCGACTTCACTTCAGTTATTTTACTTAATTTGAGGTTCGCGTATGTAGTAACCGAACTCATTGTTTTTAAGCTCATTTTATAGGCCTTTTTGGTCATGCTAGAAAGGCGTTCATTTTTTGAAGCTCAGGTTATTAATCTAGTTTACCGACTGCATTACTGCAACTAAGGGCAAAGTAATGTATCAGTTATAGACGTAAGCGTAGCAAAATAATCACTTTAGAATATGAATTGCTATGCTAGAATCGAAAAATTATTAACTGGTAAGACCATTGTTATGAATTTATATTTTCGTTTACTGCTGTTGTTTTGGAGAATAAGACAGAATAAACAAACAGCAGATTCCATTTTGTCTCCGATAGATATCGAGTACCGCGCCCTGCCAAGCGATTGCGATATCAATATGCACTTGACCAATTCACGATACCTGGCATTTATGGATTTGGCGCGTACTTGGATGACAGAGCGAGTTGGGTTATTTGCAGCTGTGATGAAACGCCGCTGGTTTCCAATTGTTAACGCGACGGCAATTACTTATATTCGCGATATCAAACCACTGCAAAAATTTACTATTACCACTAAAGTTGTTGGGTGGGATCACAAATATTTTTACATTGAACAGCGTTTTCATTCAGAGCGTGGGCTGCATGCAATTGCTTATGTTCGTGGGGTATTCAAGCGTAAGGGTGGTGTAGTTTCTGTTGAGGAAATGCTAGAAGTGGCTGGGTTTAACGGTGAAGCACCTATTTTATCTCCTGAGATTATGCATTGGAAAGCTATGTTAGAAGCAAAGAAAAACAGTAATCTATAAACTATAAAGGCCACATCAGTGGCCTTGGGGATTGAGAAAGTAACAGTAATTCTGTGTTCTACACGGTTTAGAACTTATATTTCACACCGAACATTGCCACAACAGGGTCTATCTCAACGTCTGAAGTTAATGCTTTTACGCCGTTTGCGTACACTGTTGCGTCGGTATTGATATCCATTTTAGAGATCATACCATGTAGACCCCATTTTTCATTTAAGTCGTAGTTAAAGCCGACTTGTAGTGCGATACCAAAAGAACTATCCAAATCAACTTCTACATCGTTAGTCTTTAGTGTTGCTTTTAGTGCAGCACTTGGCTCTTCATCGAAGAATACTGTGTAGTTTAGACCCGCGCCGATAAATGGGCGGAACTTAGCACTCGCATCAAAGAAGTGATACTGCGCAAGTAGCGTTGGTGGCAAGTGTTTGATGTCAGCGATTTCCGCCCCTGCTAAGCCACCAGCACCGTCTACGGTGTGAGAAAATGGTGTTGCCGCAACTAGCTCAAATACGATGTTATCGCTGTAGTGGTAATCAAGAGTGATACCAAGCTGGGTGTTTGAATCAGCGACTAAGCCTAGCGAGTTATCTTGATCAATGGCAGAAGCCGTGTTGTCAGGGTTTACATTAATAGCACCAACATTAACACTGAAATTTGCGTGTGCGAAGGGAGCAGCAACTAGCAGAGTAGATAAAAGTGCAGCGCTTAAAGTTTTCATTTTCTTCTCCTAACCCTATGTGAGGACATTTTTAAACTGTGAAACAGTGTGTGTTTTCAATGAAGCCATCTTAAAAGGGTTCAAAAAATGAAAAACTGTTCTAGATCAATTTTTAAATTGTAAGATTTCAGAAATTTTTGAAAGTTTGATTTAGATTAAGTTTTCTCGATGTCATTAATTTGCATTAAAACTGCAATGCTGTGGTCAAAGTTTCATCTTTAAATAATTGCTAGATTTCACCTACAAGTCATTCTCAGTTATGTCATTAGCAACACAGAATCAAAATCTTAGCGCGTCTCACGCAACCGAGATATTAACGCATTTGATCCAAGCGCCTTCGGTTACACCGTGTGATGCAGGCACTATCGCTTTTATGTCAGAGCAACTCGCCGCGCTGGGTTTTACTATTGAGCAGTTTGAGGTGCAGGGAGTAAAAAACTTGATTGCAAGTTATCGTTTCTCTTTGGGACCAACTTTTGCTTTTTCTGGTCATGTGGATGTCGTGCCTGCAAATAATAAAGGCTGGATTGTGCCGCCATTTAGTGCGCAGATTATTGATGGCGTGATGTATGGACGTGGTGCTGCGGATATGAAAGGTGGCGTTGCGGCAATGCTTGCTGCAACCAAAACATTACTACAGCATCGTGAAAAATTACGAGGAAGCTTTTACTGGTTACTCACTTCTGACGAGGAAGGTGAAGCGGAGTTTGGTTCCAAATTGATTGCAGAGCGATTAGCTGAAAATGGCATCGAGCTAGATGCTTGTTTGGTAGGTGAACCGACTTCACATCAAGTAGTGGGAGATACGGTTAAAAATGGTCGTCGCGGTGCGATTTCTGGGCGTATTCAGGTTAAAGGAAGAACGGGGCATGTGGCTTATCCAGAACAAACGGTTAATGCAGCTCACATCGCAGGCCAGTTGGTTAGTCAACTCGCGCTTTTACCTTGGTGGAAAGATGAAGCGGGATCGCAAACCACGCTGCAAGTTACTGGGATCACAGTTCCAAATATCGTGGATAATTTAGTGCCAGCAGAGTGTGAAATCACCTTTAATATTCGTTACAGCCATGCCTATAAGAGCCAAGAAGTTGTGCACTATATTCAAGAGTCGCTGGCTAAATCCGGTGCTATGTTAGCGATCAGTTGGGAGCGGCCTTGTGAGTCGTTTTATACCGGCGCGAGGCAAGAAAACTGTTTCTTAACGCTGGTAGAGCAAGCAATCCAGGAAACAACGGGGCAGTATCCGAGTTTAAGTACTGCAGGCGGCACCTCCGATGGTCGCTTCTTTGCGACCGGAAAAACGCAAGTGATCGAATGTGGGGTAAAGAATGATTCAATTCATCAAGTGAATGAACATGTATCCCTCAGCGATCTACATACGATAGAAAAAATATACTTATCTGTTTTAAATAGGTTTTTTAAAAAAGTTGAAAATTTTTAAAAGAATTTTCTTGAAAATAAATTTGCTGACCATAAATAGCTTTATGAGGACGCCGACAGGGTCTCATGAATTAAATAACTATTTGTTTTAAAAGTGCTTATTGGTTCTTTTTGAAGAGTGAGCACCTATGTATAGCTTTAAGAGGATACAAAATTATGCGTACAGTAGATTTATCACCATTATATCGTTCATTTATCGGTTTTGATCATTTAGCTTCTATGATGGATGCTGCTGCAAGAACAGATAAACAACCTAGCTATCCACCATACAACATCGAAGCGCTAGGTAAAGACAAGTACCAAATTACCATGGCTGTTGCAGGGTTTACCGAGCAAGAGCTAACGCTGGAATCAGAAAACAATACGCTGACCGTAAAGGGACAAAAGCAAGCAACTGAAGAAGCCAACGAGCGTAAATTTATTCATCAAGGGATCGCCGAGCGCGGGTTCGAGCGCAAATTCCAACTTGGCGATCACGTCAAAGTATTAGGTGCAGACTTAGCGCACGGCTTACTGGTTATTGACCTTGAACGCGAGATCCCAGAAGCACTGAAGCCAAGAAAAATAGAAATTGGCTCGGGCAACTTGCTTGAAAGCAAGTAATATCAATCTAATTTATTGATTTCCAACCCGCCGCCGTCAGGCGGCTTTTTTTTGCCTAAATACAAAGCATTTGTTATTAGTAAAGTTATGCTTCAGTCGTTATCCCCCAGAAAATGAAACTTGGACTAAGACAATACGTAAAAAGACGAAATGGTGTACCACTGGGTCATAGTCAGTCACTAGGAAACATGTTTCGGCGGGCTTTCGGCGCTCGGTCTTTCGATGGTTTCTGGGTGTATTGGAATCCTATCTGGAGTTATTACTTGGCGCGCTTCGTATTTCGTCCATGCGCAGCGAAAGTGGGGGAAAAACTTGGCTATTGGTTTACTTTCATAGTGAGTGGCGCATTGCATGACGTCATTGTTGGATTAGTGGTGGGAGAAGCGATTTTTACATTTACCCCATTCTTTGCTGTACTTGGGGCTACTGCGCTTGGATTTAAAGTGACGGGCTATCGTTATTCGAGTCAGCACTTTCTCATTGCACCTTTGTTTAACGGTTCGATCATTGTGTTTAGTTTTTATCTAAGTAGTGTTTTTAGCGAGTTACTTGTATGGTAGAAGAAAAATATTGCGTTGAGATGAAGAATGGAATTAAAAGATAAGCTGATATTGTTGTTGAAATCAGGTGGGTTATCGTTACTCATCGCGGGTGGATTTTATACTTTGTTGTTTTACATGTCTGCACAATTTCATCACCAAGTGCAATTTTCGCCCTTCTCGCAGGATATTGGCGTAAACGCGATGCTAATTTATAGCTTCTTGGTTTTTCTATTTAGTGCCATTTTTAGCTATTTCTTTTTGAAAATGCATGCTGCCCGTCATGATATGCATGTCGATGGCTTAGTTCTGAGCATAAAATATACACACTTAGTACTTTGGGGAGGTGTTGTCAGCATTGCGATTTATATCTTATTACACATGAATCAACATGTTTTGGTGTTAAAACAAGCCAAAGACAGCCACACTTCAGCTCAGCAACTTGAAGCGTTGGTTTCTTATCTGCCTGAAAGTGGTGATGTGATAGATCTTGCTGTTGCACAAAATCCCGCGACGGCACCAAACACGCTAACTTACTTGAGTCTAAAACGAGACTTTGCTACGCACTTAGCACTTGCCATGAATCCAAGTACTCCCAAAAAAGTGCTAGAAGAAATTGTTAGCTATTATCACGGAGGACAACAAGATGTAGTCCTCAATGCGGTGATGAAAAACCCTAATGTGGCTAGCGGCAAGGTTCAGCTGCAGGTACATTAATCGTTTTGTTCTATGACTGAGCGTATGGGAGACGCGAGAGGAGCCACTGCCTAACTTTATTTGTTATCACGTTCGCTCAATTCAGTACGTAGTTTACTTTGCATGTCTTTAAGTGCTGTGATTTTATCTCTTGCTTCTTGTAACTGTTGCTGTGGTAATCCCTCTTTAATCCCACGTGCTAGCAGCGTTTCTATTTGTTCTACTTTGCCATCAACAGCCGCAATATACTGTTGTTTTAGCTTGGTGTCTTTTTGATCCAAATATGCTTGGTAAGCTTCGGTATCCGACAAATCGCCCTGAAAATCATCTATTTGTTTTTCGGCTTGGCTTATTGGCGGCAGATATTCAGGTTTCGTGATTGGCTTAACGGCTTTGCGTGAGGTCTCGGCATTTGGTTTGATAGCAGTATAAGTATTGATAGGGGGACTTAATGCTACAACTTTTTCCTCTTGCTCAAGCTCAGCCTGCGAGGGAGCGTTATATGTGGGGTTTTGCCAACCTATGTTGGCAAAACGCAGTGTGAATACAGCGATCACTGCTCCAAGGAGTATGACAATCAATGCTTGCCAGTACTTCATATCACCGCTCCGTTGTTTGCCGCTTTCCAAGCCATATAATCTCGCTCGAATTTGTGCTGAGCAAACTCTCGGGTCAGTGCTCGCAGCGCTTGGTAGCGTACTGTCTCACTTTTCACATCGTAGTAATCATATACCGGTGACTGGCTATACAATACTAGCCACTCGCCATTTGGCGTGCGAATACTAGGCGTGATCTTGCCCTGTTTACTACTAAATGCCAGTTGTGTTTCCCATTTCGGCGTGCTTTGGCGTGTCAGCGGAATTAATTCAGTCTGCCATATTAATGTAGGGGTATATTTAGCGACGGCTTGTTGCCACGAGTGTGCATTTGCATATTCGTTAAATTGCTGTGCGGTTTTTTGTTCGGGAAATTTCGCTGCGCTCGCACTCACTTGCTTGACGTATTTAAACCTCTTCTTATGACGCTCATAATACTTCGCGATGGCACTATCAGGAATTTCACTTTTTAGGGTATCGACATACTGGCTCGTTGCACCATGCATCTCTTCCTTAACACCAAGAAATGCCAGCATGCTCGGCCTCAATAGTTCTGCGGTTACCACTTGTCGTAACTGTTCTATTGTCAGACCTTGCTTTGCCACATAAGGTTTTGCGGCGGTAAATAGCGCCTGTTGATTGAGATGTTGATTGACAATAGCTTGCAATAACGAGAGTTCTCCTTGGTGAAGTTTAAAGCGGTTTTGCATTGATTGGCTATGTAATACTTGAGCAAGTGTCAGTGGCGCTGATTTTGTTAGTTGCAGCTGTTGCCATTTGAGTAATTGCTCAGCAGTGTATTGCCCGTCAGCGGGGTACTGTCCTAGTAAAGACAGCATCTGATCCTTATCAAATACCAAAGGGTAGTGCTTCTTTTCAAGCTGAGTAAGTGCAGGAAACCAGTGAAGGAGTGAACTGGCGAGAAACTTATCGACATGATATTGGGTGCTGAAACCGACTCTGGATTGGCGCTCTAAAATACTTGGATTAAGTTGCTTTGCTTGGAATAGCAAGAATTGATTTTCAAGCAATTGCGCAGTAGTTTGCTTTTTTGATAACTCTCGGCCTTGCTCAAGATAGAGTTGATGAACTAAATGCGTCAGAGATTTAGGTATGCTCGGTGAGGCAAAACTTGGTAAGCAAAAGCTACTTACCAAGAAAAATAGAACTAGACGCATTACCTAACGTCCATCGCATGATTTATCAAATGAACGACCATGGCTATTGCGTGAGGGATCACTTGCTTACCTGTATTTACACGATCGTAATGATCCTCTGAATTTAACACGATACCACCTTGTGAATAAGAGAAAGAACCGCCTTGTGTTAGTAATGGGCGAATATCTGTTGAGTTGCTATCAACAGCGCTGAAACTATTCATCGCTTGCTTTACTAAGGTAAAATCGTTCAATGATTCTTGGTCATAGTAGTCTTTCACCCAAGACTCCCAACCTGCATGATTCAAATCTGATGTTGTCCAAGTATGATGCGGTTGAAGTAAATCTGTAGTGTGAAAAACAAAGCCTAGTACCTGTGGGTTACCGCTCTGTACATAGCTTTGATACCAGTACTGGCCTAAGTTATCAATTGGCTGAAAAGGCATCTCTTCAAAATCATCGTACATGCTATACGTTGAGTGGCTATCGATACGATAGTGTTTTTCTGTGATCCCATAACTATCATATTCAGTATCATCAGCGCTAAACCAACCTGTTTCGCCGCCATGACCATCGTCTAAATAATCGCCTTTCAGCCAAGTGGCAGCCATTGAATCAACAGAGCCTGATACGGTAAGTTTCTGATAATTATAACCACCGAAGTCATTGCCGTGAGTATCAGCACCTTGAGTATGGTTTTGGAAGTGCCAGTAACTGGTGTATTTCACGATGCTTTCAGCTGCACCCCAAAGCGGTGCTTGTACACAGTCACCCGTAATGGCGCCGCAGAAGAATGTATCCTCAAAATCATCAACATCATACGCAGCTTGGCCCAGTAAATTGGCTAGTTGAGAAACTGACATGCCGTTAGCTTGAGCATATGCTTGTAACTTTGCGTACTGTGTTGTAGTTGGATTCTGTGCCATGTAATTTACGGCGTCGATGACGATGCGCTTATGTGTCTCTTGACTAAACGCGTGGCTTTGCCCTGCTGCGACTAAAAGGGCCATAGGAAGTAAATAATTTTTCATGAGTTGCCTCTATAAATTTTAATTTGTGTGAACGCAATTTTTCTACTTAAAAAACGAAGTGCGCTATTTAAAATAATTTATGTGAATTTTTGATTAAAATAAAGTTAAATTTTGATTGTGTTAAAATTCAAAGAAGATGCTTGTTGGTCACAAATGGGTCAGGTATGATCTCGGGGAGAATTTAGGCACACCTGCGCTAAACGAATGGAACTATGAAAAAACTACTTATAATAATCAGTTTATTGTTACCGTTTTATGGAATTTGCGAAGAACAAAGTGACGAACTTGATGACGAGTTTGCTTGGCAGCTGAGTGTCGGTGCCTTTTACGTTGATATGACAATGCCTGCTTTAATTGGCACGGACTCGACATTCAAACATGGCACTTTTTTAGTCGATGCAAAGATAGAGTATAAAAGCTTTTACTTGAATACCCATTCAGGTGATTTTTTTGGTGGCTCGGATATAGGTTACCAAATTATCAATAATGGAGAATGGGGTATAGATGCTATCTATGGCAGTTATATGTTGCCTTTTTCTGAACGTGGTTACTATGACACTGATGATGTCGTGCCTGAACTGAGAGGAATACGTAAACGCGATCAAGATAATTCATTGGGCTTTTCCTATTACCGTCATGTTGGTGAATTTCTTGCTGTTGCTGAGATTGTTTACGATGTCTTTGGGGAAACAAACGGTTGGGTTTTTCACCTCGAAGCGACACGTAATTTTGAACTGAGAAACTGGGATTTATGGCTTAATTTTGGCGCTAACTATTATTCTAGTAATTTTCATAATTACTTTTATGGTGTTTTAGAATCCGAAGTCAATGATTATTTAACCCCCTATAAACCTGGTGCTTCAGCTTCTGCGTTTATGCAAATGCAACTTAATTACCCAATTGCAGAGGATTGGGTGTTTAGCGCAGGTGCATCGTGGTTAGTTGGTTCTCAAGACACGTTAGATAGTCCTTTAGTTCGCTCTCGTCACGCCAGAGTATTCTTTACTGGGGTGAAATATGTTTTCTAAATTAATCACATGGACAGTGCTGTTTTGGAGTATTTCACTAAGCCAACAACTCCGTGCTGCTGAAACTAATCCAGTGGGAATACTTCATGCCGTGCCGAGCAAGTGTGTAGCCCTGAACCAAGGGCGAACTTGCTATGCGGATGTCAAAGTAACGGTGAATGCGCCTTCTGAAGGGGATTACTGCATTCGAGAGAGTTTATCGAAGAAGATCCTGCAGTGTTGGGCCAAAGCGGATACCTTTAAATATGAGCTAGACTTTAGTTCGGATGAAAGTTTGAGCTATGAGCTTATCTCAAAGCAGTCTCGAGATGTGCTAGCTGTGACCACTATTGAGGTGAATTGGGTTCACAAAGTAAAAACAAAAAAAAGGCGTTGGCGCCTCTTTTGATCCGAAGGCTGCGTGCGAGCGTAGCCTAAAGTTGCTCGATGTTATCTAAACACCACTGAGCCCTTGCGAGCACCTCTTGCCGTGTTTTCTCATCTTGTTTTTGCCAATTTCGATAGATCATGCCAATACGGTGGTTATTGGTAAACTTATCCTCATGGCGGTGCATAAAATGCCAATAGAGGCTATTTAGTGGGCAGGCATCATCACTAGATTTTTGCTTGACGTCGTAGTGACAATGCTGACAATAATCACTCATTTTTTGCATGTAGTTACCGCTTGCAGCGTAGGGTTTGGTTGCTACTATGCCGTGGTCTGCAAATTGTGTCATGCCTCTGGTGTTTGGCATTTCTACCCATTCAATGGCGTCGATGTATATACCTAAATACCATTCATCCACTTGATCAGGGTGTATTCCGGTTAGCAGACAAAAGTTTCCCGTGACCATTAATCTTTGAATGTGGTGAGCGTAGGCATAATCAAGGCTTTGATTGATAGCTTCACTTAAACAGCGCATCTTCGTTTTTCCATGCCAAAAATAGCCCGGCAAATTGCGCTGAGCAAGCAAGTAATTTTTATGACGGTAGTCCGGCATATTAAGCCAATAGACGGCTCGGATATACTCTCGCCAGCCCAATATTTGCCTAACAAATCCCTCAATCTGTGCAATATCAATTTGTGAGTTGTCTTGGTAAGCCGCTATCGCGCTATCGATAACGTGTTTGGGGTGAAGCATTTTTGTATTCAACGCAAAAGAGAGTCGTGAGTGATACAGTGTCCATTTATCGACACTTTTACAGGTCATTGCATCTTGAAATTGACCGAATAAAGGCAATAGGTGTTCACAGAAAAAGGCCAAAAGATCGTGAGCTTGCGCACGGTTAGCCGGCCACAGCAATGATTCTTCGCTGTTACCAATGGTCTTCACTTTATGCCGTTTTATCCGCTTTAAAATGTCACTAACATCGTTGGCAAAACAAAGCGGCTGTGGGATAGCGTCTATGTCTTTTGACTTGAGCTTATTACGGTTTTTACTGTCGAAATTCCATTGCTTGCCAAGCGGTTCACCGTCGTCCATTAATACATTAAAACGGCGCCTGAGCTTGCGATAAAAAAACTCCATTGTGGTGTGTTTTCCTGGCGTTAAATAATCATCCAACTCTTCGTAAGGGACTAGAAAATGCTCTGTGTCATAGCAACGAACCTGTAACTGGTCGAGTGTTAATTCCATCATTTGCTTCAGTAAGCGATATTCATCAGGTCGTTGATAGTCAAAGCTCGACACTTGATATTTATCACATAAATGAGCAATTAAAGCGGGGAGATCAGAATAGTCCTGAGTCTCATCGAGGGTGAGATGTAGCACATGAAAGCCTACCTTATTCAGTGCGATGGCGAAATTTTCCATGGCTTTGAAGAATGCGCATACTTTTTGTATATGATGTTTGGTGTAGTCGGCCTCTTGTTTGAGTTCTGCAATCAGATAAAGGTACTCAGCTTTATCGTCAGCAAACCAACTATGCTTGGCGTTGAGTTGGTCGCCAAGAATTAATCTGAGGCCTTTATATTGAGGCTTTTGTTGTGTCATTAGTTATCCTCCAAAGGCCAACCAACATGATCTTGGCTGTCGAGTTGTAGAGTGGCTTCTCCTTGCCATAATTTTATATATTCACCATCTGGGTCAAATAGTGCTTGTTGCTTTGTGATATTGAAACGGCGACCACCACGAGGATCAGCTCCAACACCAGCGATATACTGCCAATTACCCCAGTTCGCTGCGACGTCGTAATCGATAAGATGTTGCTCGAAAAAAGCGGCGCCGTAGCGCCAATCTAGCTGTAGCTCATTAACACAGTAGCTCGCAGCTATTTGTCTCGCTCTGTTGGAAATCCAGCCAGTTTTAGTCAATTCGTGCATAATGGCATTGACCAGTGCGCTGGGTGTTCGGCCTTGGCACCACTTTAAAAAGCGCTCTGGATAGAAACTGGTTTTTGGTGTTTTGGCTTTGACGCCTGAAAAGCGAAATAGCGTGTGTTGATGTTTGAGGGCATACCAATAAAAATACTCACGCCACAACAGTTCAAACCAAATCCAATAGGTTGATTCATTTGCGCCTCTTTGCTCCTCAAATTGAGTAAGTGATTGCTTGATCTGTCTAGGACTGATAGCGCCAGAGGCAAGTATTGGACTAAACCGAGTGGAAAAATGATCACCGAACAAGGCGTTTCGAGTTTCTTTGTATTTGAGAGCCGCATCCGTTTGGAAGTATTGTTGTAGCTGTTGCTGGGCTTGCGCTTCGCCTGCGGCTACTTTGATATTGTATGAAGAGTTTGCTTTAAATTCAGCTAAATCTAAAACCCGATTCGGTCTTGGTGGAAGCGTAGCGGTTGCAATAGGTGATTTAGGTTCAATTTCCTCTACAGCTTTGCGAAATGGCGTAAAGCTCGGTGGCAGCTCACTGATTTTGAGTGGTAGTGTATCTGGTTCAAACAGCGTACTAGGATAAGCGCTAACGTATTGAATGTAAGGAAAGTTATCTTGTAATTTTAACCAAAGCTTTTGTTCATCGAATCCTGGATGAGCTGCGCGGCCAATATGAGTTACCTGCTGTGTATGAATAATCTCAGTCAGTGCTTTGAGCTGAGCTGTGTTACGTAGCATATACAGCTTCTGTTGTTGTGACGTTAGTGATTGATGCAAGGCGTTGAGCGTCTGATTGCGATAACATTCGACAGCAAAAGAAGTTGAGCACTGCGCTTTGCGAGCCGTCCAAAGGTTTACAGTGGGTAGATAAATGCAGATAAGTGTATCAACTAGAGACGCCAGCTTTGTAAGTGCGGGGTTATCACTAAGGCGGCAGTCGTTTTCAAATAAATAGAGTCCTACTTTCACGTTTATTCTTAACAGTCATGAACGAATAAGACTCTATACGTAACGATTAACTAAATTGCTCAGTTAGTTTGGCAAGATTCTATAAGTGTACGCAAGTGAGCACCAACGTCTTGTGTTTTGGTTTGGCCTTGCTCAAGTAAGTGGCTCGCTTGCTGTTTTAGTTCCGCCAAATCATACTGCTCGAGCAAAGTTCTTAAATATCTAACTGTATCAGCACCTTGCTGAAGCAAATCAGGAAATTGTTCGATGGAAATTTCCTGTTGGCTTAGGCGAGAAATAGAGTTGAGTAGGTCGCTTAAATTTGCACTGTCTTGCAATGCGCCTTCAACCGCAATAAGCGCGCCCATCGGATCGGCATCTAGATTATTTGCAACGCAAGCTGCAACACTGCCAGCCTCTGCTGATGCTTGCACTGACTCAATTCCTTTATCACGGATCTGCTCAACCACTTGTTGTAGTTCTTGATGTTCAGATAAATATTGTGCCTCGATTTGGGCTTTAGAGTCTTCCAGCATATCGCATGCGGTAAGTGAAACGACCATAGTAGACGCAAAGGCAATCGCTCTTAGCATTTTATCACTTCCTATATAAAGATTTTGTGAAAGTCTAAAGAGCTGAGAGCCAGAAGTCACGCAGAGTTTGGTTTTGTAAGCTCTGCATGACTTTGATCTTAGAGTAATGTTTAGTGGCTACCGTTGTCTCTTCGTTTAGCAGCTCAAGTTAGTTTGCTTGTTGCTGCGCTCTTTTGAACTCTTGTAGACCAACAATATTGGTTTTTTTGAATAATTCAAAGCGCAGCATATTTTCGATGAGTAACAGTGCTTTGTTCCAAGCGTTTTTTGCTGCTGTGGTAAAATGCCTGCCAAGATGACTTTTCAGCGTTGCTGTAAAGGTAAACAACAAGACACTGATATCTTTTTCTGACGTTCCCATAAATAACAGCGTACCGCGTTGTTTTTGCAGATAATGTAATAAGTTTGACTGCTGTGGGATACGCATCACACAATTTTGAACAAAATCAAATATTTGATGCTCCCAGATTATGAGTTGTCCCACATTTGTTGGAATTTGCATGCGCAAATCGTAATGTTGAATTTGGTTGTACCAAGAAGTGCAAAAGCCATGGAAATTCGGACGAATACTCGCAAGCGTTTGAGTTAAAAGTTGATATTGATAGGGAGTAATGCTCATAGACGCCTCTTCAAACTGATGAAGAGCGGATCCTTTGCTCAAAAACAAATAGCCTAAGTCTGAGTATAGCTGTTTTTTTAAAATGCGAGACTTTTTAATATTTTTTTGTGAGCTTTTTCTTACGTTGCAATAATCAATTGAATTTCAATATGCTGGACCTAGCTATAGTAGGCCGAGATTGAGTAACGGCCCACATTGATTTAAAAATATTAGTGCTTAATTGGTGAAAGCAACTGTGGATCTGTCACGAGTTTACGAATGCCATGCGCATGGTCCTCTTCAAAAGCATTGTCTTTACACCAACGCGCGAGACTATTTATATCAACTTTGGCACAGCTTGGGCGTACACTCCAACTTACATGTAAAGGTGAGCACTGTTGGTTGTTATAGCTAGGTCCAGTCGTCGAACCTAAAAACTCAACTGGTGTGCCTGTATTACTTGGTAAAACACCTGCTTGATGGTAACCGCCAACTTGGCCTTGATAATCAAGCTCAGTGAAGTCTTGCGCATTTTCATCATTAACCACTAAAAACACCTGAGTTTCGACGCGTAGATCGGGGTTGGCGCAGCTGTCATTTAAGCAAGCACCGAGGGTCGGGCCCGGTTTTACATCACAAGAGCTATGAACCCAGTGTACTTCAATCGTATCGCCGGGCTTTACGTTGTTACATACTTTATCTTCTACAGGAGCAAGCTCTGCTGGGGTGAGGCTTGCAGTTGCATTACATTGGAATCCGCCGTACTTTGGGTCATTGGAAACGACAGAGAAGTCTTTGGCTTTATGTTCTGCATTTTTATGAAAATGGATGTTACATAGGTTGAGTTTTTCTTTTGGTGGAGCCATAGCAAAAACCCGTTTGTTGTGACCCTGCAAACTATCAATATCTCTCGGTGTTTGTGGTCCTGCCGATTCGCATTGCGCTGCAAATGCTTCAAAGCTAAATATAGACAGCGCTGTCAATTTACTTGGTTTTATAACCGTTCTCATTTGGTTTTCCTTTCTTTCGTGATTTTCTTGTCCCCAATTATGGATTAAATATTTCTTTTTTGTTACAAAAAATGGAAGGAGACGAAACTGGACCGATGAGTTGGGCATCACGGTGTTGTATGTGAAAAGTAAAATACCTGATTACATCTCAGCAACGAGCTGAAACGTCAGAAGATAGTTCTAAATCAAGGTTGCTATCTAGGCATACTGTCTTTATAATACGCAGCATATTTAGTCAATCGAACTGAAACTTTCGTTTTTCAGTATAATTGGCTTTAAGCATGGGCAATACATCGCCCATTAAAATGGCATTTTTTAGATGCCACTTCTTTGAAAAGTAGAAGTAAAACAATTTTATGTTTCGGTGTAGAATGGAGTTGCTTGATATATGGTCGGGCGCTTGATTTGGTAAAGTGCCGAAGGTCGTCGGTTCAAATCCGATTGCCACTTCTTTGAAAAGTAGAAGTAAAACAATTTTATGTTTCGGTGTAGAATGAAGTTGCTTGATAGATGGTCGGGCGCTTGATTTTGTGAAGTGCCGAAGGTCGTCGGTTCAAATCCGACTTCCACTTCTTTGAAAAGTAGAAGTAAAACAATTTTAAGTTTCGGTGTAGAATGGAGTTGCTTGATAGATGGTCGGGCGCTTGATTTGGTAAAGTGCCGAAGGTCGTCGGTTCAAATCCGATTGCCACTTCTTTGAAAAGTAGAAGTAAAACAATTTTATGTGTTGGCGCGGGATGGAGCAGCCTGGTAGCTCGTCGGGCTCATAACCCGAAGGTCGTCGGTTCAAATCCGGCTCCCGCAACCAAGTTAAAGATTGAGTTCTTTGATTTCGCGCATTCCTTGTAATGCGCGTTTTGCGTTTAAGCATCGGCTTTTTTGTTTAAGTTGATGATTAATTTGGCTGAGATAGCTCGCAAACCAAGCACGGCCTTTGGCCACACAGTTTGTTATTCGTGTGACGCCCCGCTTGGTTCGGGGCGTTGTTGTATCTGGCGCAAGGTGTATTCTGAGCCCAAGATCAAGCAGCTATGATTTGGGGCTTTAGGCCCTTTTTTTGTTTGTATGGAGGAGTTCTGTGTCAAAACTCGAGCAAGATTTGACTGAAATGTTGGAGCCTGCAGTTGCTGCGTGTGGCTTTGAATTACTCGGTCTTGAGTTTGTGCAAGCTGGTCGTCATTCTACACTTCGTGTATATATCGATCATGAAAACGGCATTAATGTAGATGACTGTGCGGAAGTGAGTCGTCAAGTTAGTGCAATTTTAGATGTCGAAGACCCGATTACGAACGAATATAGTTTGGAAGTATCTTCTCCTGGTGTTGACAGACCATTATTCAAACAAGCTCACTATGAAGCAGCAGTGGGAGAGGAAGTACGTTTGCGTACTAAACTTCCGCAAGAAGGTCGCCGTAATTTTAAAGGCGACTTAGTAGCAGTTAATGGCGATATGATCACGTTAAAAGTTGACGCTCAGGACTTTATCCTGATGTTAAGCAACATTGAGCGTGCCAATATCATCGCAAAATTCTAACTTTGAGTGCGAAGGACAAGGGCAAGCGAGGCATTACCTATGGCAAAAGAAATATTGTTGGTGGCAGAAGCTGTTTCCAATGAAAAAGCGGTCCCAAGAGAAAAGATTTTTGAAGCATTAGAGTTCGCACTAGCGACAGCAACAAAAAAGAAGCACGGCGGTGAGATCGAAGTACGCGTTACTATCGACCGTAAAACGGGCGAGTACGATACTTTTCGTCGTTGGAAAGCGGTTGAACCACAAGAAGACGGTTCACTAGAAAATCCATATGCGGAAATCACTATTGAAGCGGCGCAAGTTGATGAGCCTGACGTTCAATTAGGTGATTACGTTGAAGAGCAGATCGAATCAATTAAATTTGACCGTATCACCACACAGATGGCGAAACAGGTAATCGTACAAAAAGTACGTGAAGCTGAGCGCGCATTAGTTGTTGATGCATATAAAGATCAAAAAGGCGAGCTAGTGACAGGTGTTGTTAAAAAAGCAACGCGTGACGCTATCGTTATCGACCTTGGTAACAATGCTGAAGCGGTAATTTACCGTGAAGACATGCTACCACGTGAAAGCTTCCGTCCGGGTGACCGTGTGCGTGGTCTACTTTACGAAGTGAAGCCTGAAGCGCGTGGTGCTCAGCTATTTGTTACGCGTTCTAAGCCTGAAATGTTGATGGAACTATTCCGTATTGAAGTTCCGGAAATCGGCGAAGAAATGATTGAACTTAGAGGTGCTGCACGCGACCCTGGTTCTCGTGCTAAAATCGCTGTAAAATCAAACGACAAGCGTATCGACCCTGTAGGTGCATGTGTTGGTATGCGTGGCGCACGTGTACAAGCTGTGTCTTCAGAACTTGGCGGTGAGCGTGTTGACATTGTACTTTACGATGATAATCCAGCACAGTTCGTAATCAACGCAATGGCACCGGCTGAAGTAGCTTCAATCGTAATGGATGAAGATACGCGCACGATGGAAATTGCAGTTGAAGCTGACAACCTAGCGCAAGCGATTGGTCGTAATGGTCAAAACGTACGTTTAGCTAGCCAACTTACTGGTTGGGAACTAAATGTAATGACAGTGGAAGAGATGGAGCGTAAGAGCTCGGAAGAATCAGATAAATTGGTTAATCTATTCACTGAAAATCTAGACATCGACGATGATTTTGCAACACTACTGATTAACGAAGGTTTCTCTTCACTTGAAGAGGTGGCTTATGTACCAGTAGCTGAATTTTTAGAAATCGACGGTCTAGACGAAGAAACCGTTGAAGAGCTACGTAACCGTGCGAAAGATGCACTGACTACGAAAGCACTTCGCGATGAAGAAAGTCTTGAAAATGCAGAACCTGCAGAAGACCTACTAGCACTTGAAGGACTTGAGCGTCATACCGCTTTTGTTTTTGCTAGCAAAGGTATCGTTACACTTGAAGACCTTGCAGAGCAAGGTATTGATGACTTAGTTGAAATTTCTGAGTTATCAGAAGAGCAAGCTGGTGAGTTAATCATGGCTGCACGTAACATTTGCTGGTTCAGCGAAGAGTAATTTATTAACGGAGGTAACATCACATATGGCAGAAGTGAGCATTAACAAACTAGCCGAGAGTATTGGTACAACTGTTGATAAATTACTACAACAGTTAAAAGATGCAGGGATCACCAAAGCCGAGGGCGACCAAGTTACTGAATCCGAAAAGGCGACGTTGCTTGATCACCTAAGCAAGCAACACGGTGGCACTGGTTCAACCGGCCCTGAGCGTATGACTCTACAGCGTAAGAGTAAAAGCACGTTAAGTGTTAACTCATCTGGTAAAGCAAAGTCTGTATCTGTAGAAGTCCGTAAGAAGCGCACTTACGTTAAAAAGAGCGCAATCGAGCAGCAGAGAGAGGAAGAACGCTTAGCTGCAGAGGAAGCTGCGCGCAAAGAAGCAGAGTTAATGGCTCAGCAACAAGCAGAGCAACAGGCCAAAGTAGAAGCTGAGCGCAATGCGCGCGAAGAAGCGGAACGCAAGGCCGATGAGGAAGCCGAGCGCAAAGCTAAAGAAGAGGCGAAGCGACAAGCGGATGCTGAACGTCAAGCCAAAGATAAGCAGAGTAAAGAAGTGGATAGCGCGCAACAAATTAAAGAACGTCAAGAAGCTGAGCGTCTGCGTCAAGAAGCAGAAGCAGCAGCCCTGAAAAAGGCAGAAGAAGAAGCGAAACGTCAAGCGGAAGAAGCTCGCCGTCTAGCGGAAGAAAACGAAGCACGTTGGAAGGCGGAAGAAGAAGAGCGTCTTCGTCGAGAAGAAAGTGCTGATCACCACCTAACAACTTCTACTTACGCTCGTGAAGCGGAAGATGAGTCTGACGCACGTGAAGAGAAAAGCGCACGTCGTAAGAAGAAGAAAAAGCCAAGTGCGAAAGAAGAAGCAGCAGAAGCGAATGCGAAGAGGCTGAAAGGCAAAAAAGGTCGCTTAAAAGCGCCAACTTCATTACAGCATGGTTTCCAAAAGCCAGCGGCAGAAGTTAAACAAGAAGTACGTATCAGTGAAACTATCACTGTTGCAGAACTTGCTTCTCGTATGGCAGTTAAAGGCGCTGAAGTTGTTAAGACAATGATGAAGATGGGTGACATGGTTACCATTAACCAAGTTATCGATCAAGAAACTGCGCAGCTAGTGGCAGAAGAAATGGGTCACAAAGTTATTCTAGTGAAAGAAAACGAGCTGGAAGAAAAAGTACTAAGTGACCGCAGTGAAGAAGGTTCTCTTGAGCCACGAGCGCCGGTAGTAACGGTAATGGGTCACGTTGACCACGGTAAAACGTCAACGCTTGACTACATTCGTAAAGCAAAAGTTGCTGACGGCGAGGCCGGTGGTATTACTCAGCATATCGGTGCTTACCATGTTGAGACGGACAGTGGCATGGTCACTTTCCTAGATACTCCTGGACACGCGGCGTTTACGTCGATGCGTGCTCGTGGTGCGAAAGCAACCGACATCGTTGTACTTGTTGTTGCAGCGGACGATGGTGTAATGCCTCAGACGAAAGAAGCGGTACAACACGCGAAAGCGGCCGAAGTACCACTTATCGTTGCTGTGAACAAAATGGATAAAGAGGGTATTGACCCTGACCGCGTTAAGAATGAGCTTGCTCAACTAGATGTAATCCCAGAAGACTGGGGTGGTGAAACGCAGTTTGTTCATATCTCAGCGAAGACTGGTCTTGGTATTGATGAGCTACTAGAAGCTATCTTAATGCAATCTGAGCTATTAGAATTACAAGCTTCTAAAGAAGGCATGGCGTCTGGTGTGGTAATCGAATCTCGCCTTGATAAAGGTCGTGGTCCAATCGCTTCTGTACTTGTTCAATCAGGTACCCTAAACCAAGGTGATATCGTACTTTGCGGTCTTGAATATGGTCGTGTTCGCGCGATGAAAGACGAAAACGGTAAAGACATTAAATCAGCGGGTCCTTCAATTCCAGTAGAGATCTTAGGTCTTTCTGGCGTACCAGCTGCTGGTGACGAAGCGACAGTAGTTCGTGATGAGCGTAAAGCACGTGAAGTGGCACTATACCGTCAAGGTAAGTTCCGCGAAGTGAAGCTTGCTCGTCAGCAGAAAGCGAAGCTTGAGAACATGTTCTCTAACATGACTGAGGGCGACGTATCTGAAGTGAACATCGTACTGAAAGCAGACGTTCAAGGTTCTATCGAAGCAATCGCTGATTCATTGACTAAACTGTCTACAGATGAAGTTAAAGTGAAGATCGTAGGCTCTGGTGTTGGTGGTATTACTGAAACGGATGCAACACTTGCAGCGGCTTCTAACGCTATTATGGTTGGCTTTAACGTACGTGCGGACGCTTCGGCACGTAAAGTTATTGATACTGAGAACCTAGACTTACGTTACTACAGCGTTATCTACAACTTAATCGAAGAAGTAAAACAAGCAATGACAGGTATGCTTGCACCAGAATTTAAGCAAGAGATCATTGGTCTTGCTGAAGTTCGTGACGTGTTCAAGTCGCCTAAGATCGGTGCTGTTGCAGGTTGTATGGTAACTGAAGGTGTGGTTAAACGTAGTGCGCCAATCCGTGTACTTCGTGATAATGTTGTTATTTACGAAGGTGAGCTTGAGTCACTACGTCGCTTTAAAGATGACGTTGCTGAAGTTCGTAGCGGTATGGAATGTGGTATCGGCGTTAAGAACTACAACGACGTTAAAGTCGGTGACCAAATCGAAGTATTTGAAACTGTACAGGTAGAGCGTACGCTTTAATTGTAAGTTATTAAAATACTTGAGATGGGGGCACTAGCCCCCATTTGTGATCTCATAGATTTTGAAATTTTAAGTGGTGAAAATGAGAGAATTTTCTCGTACAGATCGCGTAGCACAGCAAATTCAAAAAGAAATTGCGGTGATCCTACAGCGCGAAATTAAAGATCCAAGATTGGGTATGGTAACAGTGTCAGCTGTTGAGGTATCACGCGATCTTTCTTATGCAAAAGTATTCATTACTGTGTTGAATACGAGTGATGAAGACAAAACTAAGCAAAGTGCGGCTATTCTGAATGAAGCAACCGGTTATATCCGCTCGCTTCTTGGCAAGCGTATCCGTGCGCGTATCATGCCTGAGCTTAAATTTGTTATTGATAACTCCCTAATGGAAGGTATGCGTATTTCTAACTTGGTTGACTCTGTGATCAGAGAAGACAACGCAAAGCGTGGTCCTGAGTCTGGAGATAAAGACCAAGAGGAAGAGTAATGGCGCGTCGCACCAAAGGCCGTGCGATCGACGGCATTCTGTTATTAAATAAACCGCAAGGTATTTCTTCTAACAAAGCACTACAGCAAGCAAAGGGCATTTATTTCGCTCAAAAAGCGGGCCACACCGGTGCTTTGGATCCGCTGGCAACAGGTATGTTGCCAATTTGCTTTGGAGAAGCGACTAAGTTTACCCAGTTTTTGCTTGATACTGACAAAACCTACGTGGTGAGAGCGCAGCTGGGTGAGCGCACGACGACATCAGATTCTGATGGTGAAATTGTTGAAACGCGACCAGTAAATGTAACACTTGAGCAGTTAGAGCAAGAAATTGCCAGCTTCTTGGGGGTATCTGATCAGTACCCTTCGATGTATTCGGCGCTCAAATATCAGGGCCAACCGCTATACAAATATGCCCGCGAAGGCATCGAAGTACCGCGAAAATGTCGCAAGATTAATGTTTATCGTATTACGTTAGATGAATATGACGAGCAAACTCAACAAATTCAAATGACGGTGCATGTGTCTAAGGGCACTTATATTCGTACGATAGTCGATGATTTGGGGGAAAAGCTTGGCTGTGGTGCGCATGTCATTATGTTACACCGTAGTGAAGTTGGTCATTACCCTAGCGACAAAATGATTACCTTAGTCGAGTTAGAAGCGTTACTTGAGAAAGCAAAAGCGGAAGAAGTTGCGCCTTCGACTTATCTCGATGAATTATTGTTGCCGATGGATACCGCTTTGGTCGATTTGAGCGTTGTTGATATTAGTGCTGAGCAAGGCGTTGCTTTTGGTCATGGGCAAACCGTTGCTGTCGAAAATTTACCAGACGGTATTGTTAAAGTGGTTGCTGATGGTAAGTTTGTTGGGATTGGCGAGCGTAATCCACAAGGATTATTGAAAGCAAAACGCGCGCTATCTTCCGCTCAGCCGGAATCACAATAAAATCTTCCTATGCAAGGGGAGTTTATGCTGGTATAATCCGCCAGCTTCCGCTTTGGCTGAATTAGTGATCGGCTGAAGCATTACTAAACTTATTTTGGAGTTATTATGTCACTAAGCAATCAAGAAAAAGCAGAAATCGTAGCAAAGTTCGCACGCGCAGAAGGTGATACAGGTTCACCAGAAGTACAAGTTGCACTTCTAACTGCTGACATCAACAAGCTACAAGGTCACTTCGCTAACCACAAGCAAGATTTCCACTCACGTCGTGGTCTTCTACGTAAAGTTAGCCAACGTCGTAACCTTCTTGACTACCTAAAAGGCAAGAGCGTTGACCGTTATGCTGCACTAATCAAAGAGCTTGGCCTACGTCGCTAATATTTTTGATTTCTTGTTGGAAATTTATCCAACAGTAAAAAAGGGGCTAATTAGCCCCTTTTTTTGTGGCTGTTCTATCAGTATACTTACAGCCGTTTAAAAATACTTTTAAACAAGCGTCAATCGGATTTCCAATTGTAGTGCTTAAGTAAATTATGGTGAGTTTATTTAAGACTGTGATTGGTCCCCGTTGACGTTGAAAACAATTTAGTAAGGAAAATATTGTGCAAGCAATTATTAAAGAATTTCAACTAGGTCAACACACGGTGACTCTAGAGACAGGTGCTATCGCACGTCAAGCTGACGGCGCAGTACTTGCAAGCATTGGTGATACTTCGGTACTTGTTACTGTTGTAGGAAGAAGAGAAGCGGCTCCTGGCCAAGACTTTTTCCCACTAACGGTTAACTACCAAGAAAAAATGTACGCTGCGGGTCGTATCCCTGGTGGTTTCTTGAAGCGTGAAGGTCGTCCTTCAGACGGTGAAACACTAACCGCTCGTCTAATCGACCGTCCAATTCGTCCTCTATTCCCAGACGGCTTTGTAAACGAAGTTCAGGTTATCGCGACAGTGGTTTCTGTAAACCCTGAGATCCAACCAGATATCGTTGCTTTGATTGGTACTTCAGCAGCGCTAGCTATCTCTGGCATTCCATTCAATGGCCCTCTAGGTGCCGCGCGCGTTGGTTTCATCGATGGTCAATACGTACTTAACCCTACGTTAAAAGAGCTAGAGACAAGTAAGCTTGACCTAGTTGTTGCTGGTACTGAAAACGCAGTACTAATGGTTGAATCAGAAGCTGAAGTGTTAACTGAAGAAGAAATGCTTGGCGCTGTTGTATATGGTCACGAGCAATCACAAGCTATCATCAAAGCAATCGAAGAATTCCGCGCTGAAGCTGGTAAAGCTGCATGGGATTGGACAGCACCTGAAAAAGATTTAACACTAGCTGAAAAAGTCGCTGCAATTGCAGAGCAAAAAGTAGGTGATGCTTACCGTATTACCGACAAAGTTGCACGTAAAGAAGCACTTTCTGAAGCAAAAGCAGAAGTCATTGAAAAGCTAGGCGCTGAAGTTGCTGAAGGCGAGTCACTAGACGAGCAAGTGGTAGGTAAAACATTCAGCTCACTTGAGAAGAAAATTGTACGTAGCCGTATCATTGCTGGCGAAAAACGTATCGACGGTCGTGAACCAGATATGGTTCGTGCGCTAGACGTGATGACGGGTGTACTGCCACGTACTCACGGTTCTGCAATCTTTACTCGTGGTGAAACTCAGGCACTTGTAACAGCAACCCTTGGTACTGAACGTGACGCGCAGATGCTAGATGACCTAACTGGTACTCACAAGCATCACTTTATGCTTCACTATAACTTCCCTCCATTCTGTGTAGGTGAAACGGGTTTTGTAGGGTCTCCTAAGCGTCGTGAAATCGGCCACGGTAACCTAGCTAAGCGTGGTATTGCGGCAGTAATGCCAACACTGGCTGAATTCCCATATTCAGTACGTGTAGTATCTGAAATCACTGAATCAAACGGTTCATCTTCAATGGCATCAGTATGTGGTACTTCACTTGCGCTAATGAACGCTGGTGTTCCAGTTAAAGCGTCAGTTGCTGGTATCGCGATGGGTCTAGTGAAAGAAGGCGAAGATTTCGTTGTACTTTCTGACATCCTTGGTGATGAAGATCACTTAGGTGATATGGACTTTAAAGTAGCGGGTACAGCAAACGGTGTAACTGCACTACAAATGGATATCAAGATTGAAGGTATCACCAAAGAAATCATGCAGATCGCGCTTCGCCAAGCGAAAGCAGCGCGTCTACACATCCTAGGTGTGATGGACCAAGCGATTTCTGCACCTTCTGAAGAGCTATCTGAGTTCGCTCCACGTATCTACACTATGAAGATCCCTGCGAAGAAGATTGCTGAAGTTATCGGTAAAGGTGGTGCAACAATTCGCCAGCTTACTGAAGAAACAGATACAACGATTGAAATTGAAGACGACGGTACTATCAAGATCGCTGCAACGAATGGTAATAGCGCACAAGCTGCTATTTCACGTATCGAAGCGCTTACAGCAGAACTTGAAGTTGGTACGCTTTACACTGGTAAAGTTATCCGTATCGTAGACTTCGGTGCGTTTGTAAACGTACTTCCTGGTAAAGATGGCCTAGTGCACATCTCACAAATCAGTGAAGAGCGCGTAAATAACGTTTCAGATCACTTAACTGTTGGTCAAGAAGTTAAAGTTAAAGTACTTGAAGTTGACCGCCAAGGCCGTGTTCGCTTAAGTATCAAAGAAGCACAAGAGAAAAAAGCTGAGCAGCCTAAAGAAGAAGGCGCTGAGTAATCTCTGCAAAGCTTTGCATAGAATAGAAGTGTAAAGGGGCTGAATAGCCCCTTTTTTTATGCTTTAATGCTGTTTGACTCAAAATGATGAAACAAAACTGAGTTTATCTGGTCAATAGAGAACTAGGCAAAGTTATAGTACATAACCTGAGCTGCGGATAATTAATGCCTTTCTAGCAGAAAGTTTTAGCGCTAACTGCGTTGAATTCACTTCCAATAGCCAGCTATTGGTGCGTAAATTCGCCTTGTTTTCCCTAAAGCTCTCTGGCTAGACAAGGAGAAAACTAAGTTGTGCTTTAGCAACAATGAGTTGGAACATTCCTTATCCAAACCTCAGGTTACATAATCAGATTGTTGGTATACCTGTGCAAAGACTCTAAACGGGCAAATGCCATTGAATGAGGAAGGAAATGAAGTTAGCGAAAATAGTTGTGCCATTAGTGCTAATGGGGCTGGTAGGATGTAAAAGCACGCAGCCAGAGGCCACTAAAAACATTGTAAATGTTCCGCTTGCAGTACCACTTCAAGCCAATTTCCGTAATGAAATTGCCATTGCTCGATTTAACGAGTTACTCTTGCAGCCGGATATGGCAAATGAGCAACGCGCGCAGCTACTATACAATCGCGGTATGCTGTACGATAGCATTGGTTTGCAAACCCTTGCTCGTATTGACTTCAATCGCGCCGTAAAAATTAAGCCAGATCTCGCTGAAGTATATAACTTCCTAGGTATTCACCAAACGCTAGAGCAAAATTATGGCCGGGCATATGAAATGTTTGATGCTGTGCTAGAGCTCGACGAGCAACATGAATATGCCTATTTAAATCGTGGTATCGCATTGTATTACGGTGAAAGAGCCGATTTAGCTGTAAAAGATTTTGAAGCCTTTTTGGCGCGTGCTCCAAAAGATGCGTACCGTGCTATGTGGCTGTATATTGCTCAGCAGCAAGTAGACGATGCGCTTGCTAAGCAGACATTGGCGGCAAATAGCCAAGCATTAGACCCTGACGAGTGGTCGTCTCAGTTAGTTGCATTGTATTTGGGGACTTTATCTGAAGAAGCATTTCTTGCGCAGATCTCTGAGGGCGTGAGCACCCAAGAAGAGTATGCGCAGCGTCTCTGTGAGGCCTATTTTTATCTGGCTAAGCAATATCAGACCCAAGGGGACTTAGCCTCTGCGATTAGCTATTTTAAGCTCGCATTGGCAACCAATGTATATGAGTTTGTAGAACATAAATACGCCCGTCTTGAGCTTGATTTACTTGCCCAGTTGAATGACGAACAAGACGCGAGCTAAACACCTTTTTATTTTTATGCTTATAGGGCTGCTGTTTTCAAGCAGCCCTAATTATGCACACCTCTCTATCGCGCAAAAATCAGCACTTGTCGTCGCCAATCCAAATAGCTATTTTGCCATTGCACCGGCGCTTGAGGTGTTACCCTCACAAGCAAGTGCACAATTAGTAAAAGCCATTGCAGGCCTAAAGCAACCAAGTTGGGAGTTTGAACGGCTACAGCGCGATTTGAGTGCTCAACAGAAAAATAGCACTAAGCTGCTTTTACTCGATACTTGGTCTCGTTTAAATCGTCAGCAGCGTCAGCAAGTGTCCGAGCAGTTAGTATCACTTGGCCGATATCACTTGCTTTATGCGCTTTCAAAACGCTACGCGTTAAACCCAGAACTCACTTCGTTGCTCGCGGTGTGGCAAGGAAAGCCTGTTACGACATTTTTGAATAATCCCTATTTAAGACTGTTTCAGACTCTCTCAGAGCGTCAGCATTCAAGTGCGTCTTGTCAGTTTAATCTTGCATTAATCGCCAGTAATTTAGATGGTTTGCAGCGTTTACAAGTGCTTAAACATGCTTATGAGCAACAACCAGAGCCAGCCAAAGGCGTATATTGTTTATCTAAACCGATATATGCGGCGAACAAACTTAGTTGTAAGAGGCAAAGGGGATTTGCAATGTGCGACTTACGATACGAGCAGGGCTTGTCAAAATACGATCACTTGGTGTTTATGGCAACGGAGGGGCTTGCTAATGTCAGCGGTAAGCACATGACTTTGAGCGCCACCAGCACTTACAACACGCTGGTACACGAGCTTATGCACTTTAGTGGTTTTGAAGATGAATACCCAGTACCAGCTAAAAAAGCAAAATGGCTTTGCGCGACTTCAGGGCAAAAGGCACCAAATCTTTACGTTGGTGACCACGCACCGAACAATTGGGTGCCAAGTCGCACCTGCGAGTTAGGTAAATTTTCCTCATATAAACCCTCGAATAGTCACTCTTTGCTCGAATATCAATCAATTAAGTTAGATGCAAATTACCGTCAAAGGTGGTTAGCAGTACTGAATTCAATACGTTTAGAAGATAAAATAGCGGTTAATTCGGCTGAATAGTTTTGAACTTATTCTGAATAGTTTGTTAAGGTTGGCTAAAATAGCATCAGCTAGAAAGTGAAACTCTAGACAACTCAAACACTAATCAAGTATAACAGGGTTCATGTACGTGTGGTTAATGTGTACCGATCGCTCCAACTTGGAAGGGGGAATGTCACATTAATCTAAACGAGCCATAACGACGCAAATAAAAGGTTTCATCTATGACTTTATTTTGGATACCCTTGCTATCCTTAATTGGCAGTTTTATCTCTGCATTTACGGGAAAGCTTTCTCGTAATCAGTCGACTGCTATAACCTTAGTAGCGCCAGCAGTGGCAATTTTACTTGCTGTTGATCTCGCTCCTGCCGTTTTCGCAGGAGAGACTATTCGGTACACATTTGAATGGGTTCCGCTTCTAGATATTAACATCGCGTTTAGACTGGATGGTCTTGCGTTGCTGTTCGTTTTCATGATCTTGGGCATTGGTATGCTGGTTATCTTCTATGCCAGATACTACCTTAGCAGTAATGATTCCATGCCTAAACTTTATGCTTACTTAATGCTCTTTATGACCGCCATGCTTGGTATCGTTATGTCTAATAACGTATTACAGCTTTGGTTATTCTGGGAGCTTACCAGTATTAGTTCATTTTTACTTATTAGCTATTGGTGGCATAAGTCAGAGGCCCGCAAAGGGGCGAAAATGGCACTTGCGATCACTGGTGGTGGCGGTTTAGCACTGCTTGCCGGCTTGATGTTGATAGGAGATATTGTAGGTAGTTATAACCTGGATGTGATTTTATCGAGTCGTGAGCTTATTCAATCCCATGCATTATATGAAGTGGCGTTAATCCTTGTGCTACTGGGCGCATTTACCAAGTCCGCACAGTTTCCATTCCATTTCTGGTTACCGCACGCGATGGCTGCACCAACGCCTGTAAGTGCGTACTTACACTCTGCGACTATGGTGAAAGCTGGAATATTCTTACTGGCGCGCTTTTATCCTGCGCTGGCGGGTACAGAGCTGTGGTTTATTCTCGTTGGCTTAACTGGCTTAGCGACGCTGCTCGTTGGCGCTTATATTGCGTTATTTAAACATGATCTAAAAGGTCTTTTGGCGTTTTCAACGATCAGTCATTTAGGCCTTATTACTTTATTACTTGGTCTGGATACCGAACTTGCGACTGTTGCAGCGGTTTTCCATATTATCAACCACGCAACGTTTAAGGCTTCTTTATTCATGGCGACGGGGATCATCGACCATGAAACGGGCACTCGTGATATGCGTAAACTCAACGGTATGTGGCGATTTATGCCCTATACCGCAACGCTTGCGATGGTTGCCGCTTCTGCAATGGCTGGGGTGCCGCTACTTAATGGTTTCTTGTCAAAAGAAATGTTCTTTGCCGAGACGCTACACCAGCAACTTCTGGGCTCTATGTCGTGGTTGATTCCAATTTTGGCGACAATCGCCGGTGCATTCTCTGTTGCGTATTCGGCGCGATTTATTCATGACGTATTCTTCAACGGAGATCCAATTGATTTACCCAAGGAGCCGCATGAAGCGCCACGCTATATGCGTTTTCCAATCGAAATCTTGGTCGCTTTATGTTTGATAGTCGGCATGTTCCCTAACTTTATCGTTGATGGCATGTTAAAGACAGCATCAAGTGCGGTATTAGGGGAGGCTGCGCCAACCTTTGAGGTTGCTATTTGGCATGGCTTTAACTTACCACTGCTCATGAGTGGCCTTGCGGTATGTGGTGGTTTATTAATTTATACTCAGCGCAAATATCTATTCCAATTCCAAGCTTCATTACCGCCAATGAACGCTAAGAAAACGTTTGAACGCACTATGTACAACATTGTGTCTTGGAGTCGCGCGCGCGTAAACGCAATAGAAAATGGTTCGTTACAGCGTTATCTGATGCTGATGTTTATCGTTGTGCTGGTGAGTGCAGGCTGGCCATTGTTTGAAATGTCACAGTTAGTGGGTAATTTAGAGCCGACGCCAATTGACGTACATAACGGTATTGGTGCTGGTTTATTAATGATTGGAGCGATTGGCACGGTTATCTGGCATCGTACTCGTATGGTTGCACTGCTAATGATTTCGGTTGTTGGTCTCATGGTGTCGGTTGCCTTTACGCGCTTCTCAGCACCGGATCTGGCACTTACTCAGTTAACGGTAGAAGTAGTGACCATTATTCTGTTGATGCTTGCGTTATTCTTCTTACCGCAAAGAACGCCGAAGGAGTCTAGTTCTATTCGCGTACTCCGTGATATGGGTATTGCTTCAGCAATTGGTGTGATCATCGGAAGTATCAGTTACGCCTTGATCACAAGGCCATTGGATAGTATTTCTGAGTTCTTTATTGCAAACGCCAAAGTTGGCGGTGGCGGGACGAATGTCGTTAACGTTATCTTAGTGGATTTCCGTGGTTTTGATACGCTAGGTGAAATTACTGTACTGGGTATTGCGGCACTAGGGATTTATAAGTTACTGATTAATTTGCCATTGTTTATGCCTGGC
The DNA here is from genome assembly GCF_021530695.1 of Pseudoalteromonas sp. OF5H-5. Classification (NCBI taxonomy): domain Bacteria; kingdom Pseudomonadati; phylum Pseudomonadota; class Gammaproteobacteria; order Alteromonadales; family Pseudoalteromonadaceae; genus Pseudoalteromonas; species Pseudoalteromonas sp. OF5H-5. The sequence goes on along the minus strand of NZ_JAKGBF010000019.1, from coordinate 9,351 downwards.
AGTGACAGTGAAGGTAGACCTTGGGCGAAAGAAAGATATCCGCTACTGCTGGCAAGTATTTCACAAAGCTTATTGCCTTTGGCATTGCTGGTCTCGGTTTATATTTTCTTGCGCGGCCACAATCTACCGGGTGGTGGATTTATCGCGGGCCTAATCACGGCGATAGCCTTTATTTTACAATACATTGCTCATGGTTCGAATTGGATTGCAGAGCGCTTTGATGTCAATTACCGCAAGATTATTGCAACGGGTATCGCTATTTCTCTAGCAACCGGTGTGGGAAGTTGGTTCTTTGGCAAACCATTCTTAACCTCATGGTTTGATTATTTTGATATCCCATTGGTAGGTAAAACTGAGCTGGCAAGTGCCATCGCATTCGACCTTGGTGTTTATATCACCGTGGTAGGTGCAACGCTGATGATTTTGGCGAGCCTAGGTAAAGTAACGGCAAATGCGCCCAAAGAAGAGGTGAATATTTAATGGAATTGCTTTATGCATCGTGCGTGGGCTTGCTAGTAGCCTGTGGCGTATTTTTGATTCTACGAGCAAGAACATTCCCTGTTGTTCTTGGTTTAACTATGTTGTCTTATGCGGTCAACTTGTTTTTGTTCGCATCGGGTAGATTGACCTTAAACAAAGCTGCAGTGCTTGGTTATAGCAGTGAGTATGCAGATCCACTGCCGCAAGCCTTGGTATTGACGGCAATTGTTATCGGGTTCGCGATGACGGCATTTGTCGTGATCTTAGCTATTCGCGGTCGTTCTGATTTGGGTAATGACCATGTAAATGGCATTGTTCCTGACAAAAAGGGTAAAGCATGATCCAACATTTGACTTCTTTACCTATTTTATTACCTATGTTGGCAGGGGTGATCCTGCTGATGCCACCGTGTGGTAAGAACTTAGCGATTAGGCGTAAAGTTTCAGTACTCATGTCGCTAATTACGTTTGCAGTTTGTGCCTCACTTTTACTACATGTTCAGCAGTCTGGCATTCAGGTTTATGCGATTGGTAACTGGCAAGCACCGTTTGGTATTGTGTTAGTTGCTGATCAACTTTCGACTCTGTTAGTCAGCTTAACCGCTTTGTTGTGTTTTGTGTGTTCGCTGTATAGCTGTGCCGGAGACGACGAACGAGGAAGTTTCTTCCATCCGTTACTGCACTTTTTGGTGATGGGGGTAAATGGCGCCTTCTTAACTGGTGACGCGTTCAACTTATTTGTATTCTTTGAGATTTTGTTGATAGCGTCTTATGCGCTGTTAATGCATGGTGGCGATAAGCACAATACCCGTGCTTCACTGCAATACGTGATCCTAAATCTAGTAGGTTCGTCGGTATTTTTGATTGCATTAGGTATCTTGTACGGTGTGCTTGGTACCCTAAACATGGCGGATATGGCATATAAGATCACCTTCTTACAAGGAGATGATGTTTATCTTGCTAAAATTGGTGGCTTGTTATTATTGGTTGTATTTGCGCTAAAAGGTGCCTTGCTACCGCTTCATCTATGGCTGCCAAACACCTATGCAACCGCGTTACCTGTTGTAGCTGCTTTATTTGCAATCATGACTAAAGTGGGTGTGTATTCTATGATGCGTGTGTATACACTGATTTTTGGCGATCAAGCTGGTGAATTAAGTCATATGGCACAAGAGTGGCTATGGTGGCTCGCTCTGGCGACTATCGTCATGGGTGGGATTGGCGTACTTGCTAGTCAAGATTTGCGTAAGCTGTCTGCAAATTTAGTGGTGGTGTCAGTTGGCACTCTAGTGGCATTAGTCGCCGTACAAACGGTAAATAGCAGCGCTGCAGCCATTTACTATTTAGTGCATTCGACATTAGTGTCTGCTGCTTTGTTCTTACTTGCTGATTTAGTGGGGAAACAAAGGGGGAAAGTCGCTGATAGGATCACCGCGGGTCGCCCAGTAGTTCAACCTATGTTACTTGGCATCATGTTTGCAATTGCGGCAATCACTGTGATTGGTATGCCGCCGTTATCAGGCTTTATTGGCAAAGTATGGATCTTAAAGTCGACCATCGAGTCGAGTCACACGTATTGGTTTTGGGCGGTGTATTTGTTAGTAAGCTTAGCGGTATTAGTAAGTGTCTCAAAAGCTGGTAGCACAGTGTTTTGGCATCATACAGGTAAGGTCGATACACAATCGGCAGAAAAAGCGCACCCAGCCCAAATTATCGCAATTCTTACCTTGATAACTTGTGCGCCGTTAATGGTGATTTTTGCCGGTCCATTGACTGATTACGCATTGTCGGCAGCCGACTCTTTACACGACTTTTCTAGCATGACGAATGCTGTGTTAAAAGGAGCGAAATAGATGCGTTTAGAAGCAAGGTTTAAATGGCTACCAACTCCATTTCGCAGCTTACTGCTATTTACTGTGTGGTTATTGATGAATAATAGTGTGTCAGCTGGGCATATTATTCTCGCGACTATTCTAGCGATTGTGATCCCGCTTATTACCTATCGGTTTAGAACTAAGCAGCCACTGATCATTAAGCCATGGCGTGCGTTTACTCATTTGCTGTTGGTGCTTTACGATATCATCACAGCCAACGTTGAGGTTGCGATAAAGATCTTAGGACCAACGAAGAAATTGCGCCCCGGTTTCGTGTTGGTGCCGCTCGATATAGATCAAGCTATGCCAATCACTATTTTAGCCAGCACGGTATCTTTAACTCCTGGCACCGTAAGTGCTGAGGTATACCCTTGGCCTGAGTCTGTAAAAAGTGGCGAAAAACCAGAACGTAAATACTTATTGATCCACGTGTTAGATCTTACGGATGAGCAAGCGTTGATTGATACTATTAAATCTCGTTATGAAGCGCCATTGAAGGAGATTTTTGAATGCTAGAAACTGTAATTCTTATTGTCTTTGCGATGATAGGTGTATCACTTTTGCTAAATCTTTGGCGTTTGGTTGTTGGACCTTCAATTCCAGATAGAATTTTAGCGCTCGATACCATGTACATAAATACCATTGCGCTTATTATTCTTTACGGAATGAGTATGGGAACTGCATTGTACTTTGAAGCCGCATTATTAATAGCAATGCTTGGTTTTGTAAGTACGGTTGCGGTATGTAAGTATTTGCTACGCGGCGACATCATAGAATAGGAGAGCGATATGTCGGAATGGATAATTTCCATTTTATTACTGTTAGGTGGTGCGTTTGTATTGATAGGCTCTATTGGTCTTGTGAAAATGCCTGACTTTTTTATGCGTCTCCACGGTCCTACAAAGGCCACAACGCTTGGAATGGCGTGCTTATTGACCTCGGCAATGGTGTATTTTAGTACCACGACTGATGGTGTGAGTGTAAAGGAAATCTTGATTTCAATATTTTTGCTGCTCACTGCCCCTATTTCTGGATATATGCTGATTAAGTCAGCAATACATCACCGCTTGCCGAGTAATGAAAAGACGACAGGCAAAGACAAGATAAAAAAATAGTGCTTCGGCGCTATTTTTTTACCCATCACTTTATAATTTATTCCCTAAATAATCCCACTCAAGCATCATAAATTTCAGTACGTTATTAAATTTTTTGCTACAGTTAAAAAAGACTTCATAGTCGCCGATAAAAATAGGGGTCACTCGTTTTATCAAGTTGATGATGAACGTGCAGTGCAATTTGTTTGCATACTAAGTCTAAAAACTGGGAATGTTATGAAACAAGCTTCGATTAAAAACAAACTCTTATTCTTTGTAACAGCATTAGTAACGAGTTTGGTTGTTATATTAGTGACAACAATGTGGTTTCACCTTGCAGCAGAAAATACCAAGCAAAGTGAAGGGGTCCAACAAGCGATTTATGATGAAATATCCCAAGGTCTTATCGCTAAAGGCAATCAATATGGGCAACGTGTGGCTGGCTTTATCAATGAAGCCTATCGTGTTCCTTATACTTTGGCGGGTGTACTATCTCATACCGCCGAGCAGGATCCTCTGAGCCGTGAACAAGTGCAAGAAATTGTCAATGGTGCGCTAAAGCAAAATCGCTTTGTGTCTTCTATGTATGCACAGTTTGAACCGAATGGTTACGATGGCAATGATGCCAGTAATCAAGGTGGTTCGAGTCACTCTGTGCCGGGCGCTGGTACCTTAGAGCTCTACTTTACTCAAGAAGCCAATGGTCCGATGCAACAAAAAGTTGAGTCGGCAGAAGAAAAATATGCCGATGCAATCAATGAGTTTGGCCTACGAGAAGCCGAGTGGTATCTGTGCGCAAAAGATAAAGTAGCGCCGTGTATCATGGAGCCCTATTTATATGAAATTTCTCCGGGCAACAAAATGCTGATGACCTCATTGACCACACCAGTCGTGGTCAATCGTCAATTTAGAGGCTTAGTGGGCGTGGATGTAAATTTGCCGATTTTCCAAACCATGGTCGACGAGCTCTCAAACTCGCTTTACTCAGGAGCCGCTAAGGTAACCTTGTTAAGTGAGTTGGGTCTTGTTGTGGGTTCTAGTCACTACAAGAATTTAGCCCTCCCACTTGCTGAGTCGACAAAGTCAGATAGGGCTGAGGTGTTAAAATCGCTGCACACAGGTTCTGGGATTAAAGAGCTTGGTGAAGACTTAGTCGTAGCGGTACCGATTAAAATTGCGTTACCAAACACCACTTGGTCTCTAGTAATCGAACTACCTAAGGCAATTGCACTTAGTTCTGCCACAACGCTGCAAAGTCAGCTGGAGGAGTCGACAAACTCCGTTGGTCGCTGGATGCTCATTATCGGTATTGTTATTGCCGTTATTGGCATTGCCATTGCGGTGGTATTAGTGAACACAATTATCGGCCCGCTTACGCATATTCAGGAGCGGGTAGAGAACTTAGCTTCTAGCGAAGGCGATTTAACGCATGAACTAGAAGTGAGTCATCATGCTGAGTTGATTGCCTTGGCACATGGCTTTAACCGCTTTACTGATAAACTACGAAAGATGATTGATGACCTCAAAGGTCTTGCTGAATCTTCCTACGAGCAGTCGCATCGAACAACAGAAGCCGCGATAAACATCAAAAACAAAGTCGCTAATCAGCACTTAGAAATAGATAGCGTAGTTACTGCAATTAACGAACTCAGTGCAACTGCTTCAGAGGTGGCTCGGGCATCGGAAAAAGCGGCTGCAAGTACGAATCAGGCCGCAGATCAAGTTCAGCAAAGCGAACAAAGCATCATTAAAACGACCGAAACGGTGCAATCAATGGCGGATCAAGTTATTGATGCAAAACAAGCGGTCGTGAAGGTATCTGAGCGCAGTGATGATATTTCCAAAATACTAGAAGTGATCAGAGCCATTGCAGAACAAACTAATTTACTGGCCTTAAACGCAGCAATTGAAGCGGCAAGGGCGGGGGAGCAAGGGCGCGGCTTTGCGGTTGTTGCCGACGAAGTTCGAGCTTTGGCGTCAAAAACACAAGCATCGACGGACGACATTAGTAAACTAATAGATAACCTACAGAGTGAAGTCGCGAACTCAGGCCGGATCATTGAGAGCTCTGTGCAGCTAGGTGAAGACGCAGTGAGTTATTGCCAAGAATCGGCTAGGTTAATGAGTACGCTAGTTGCTGAGCTGACAAGCATTTCTAACGAAGTAACACAAATTGCTACGGCTGCGGAAGAGCAAAGTATGGTTACCGAAGAAATTAATACGAATACGACGGGCATTTCAGATGCCGCTGCTGAGCTTTCGAAGTTCGCAGATGAAGTAGAGCAAGCAGCCAGTTCAATGACGCTGATAGTCGAACAAAAACACAAGCAACTTAATTTATTAAGAACGTAAGTTTGTTGGTTTGCAAAGAGACTGGAGACAGTCTCTTTGCAGCTATGGTGTTTTTCGTCAAAATTCACTATGATAACTGTATCTATATACAGTTAAGCTAATCATGAAACTCTATATCGCAGAAAAACCCTCTTTAGGCCGAGCAATCGCCGATGTCTTACCAAAACCACATAAAAAACAAGATGGTTATATAGAAGTCGCGAATGGTGATGTGGTTTCTTGGTGTATAGGTCACCTGTTGGAACAAGCAGAACCTGAAGACTACGACGTCAAATACAAAAAATGGCAGTTTCATGATCTACCAATCGTGCCGACTCAATGGCAGTTCAAAGCAAAGCCAAAAACAAAAAAGCAGCTTAGCACTTTAAAAAAGTTACTCACAAAAGCCGATGAAATCTACCATGCTGGAGATCCTGATAGAGAAGGGCAATTGCTCGTGGACGAAGTATTTCAATTTGTAAACTTGCCTGAACGGAAAAGAGCAACGATCCGACGCTTGTTGATCAGTGATTTAAACCCACAAGCTGTGAAAAAGGCATTGGCTTCGACACGTTCTAATCAAGAATTTGTTCCTTTAAGTGTATCTGCACTTGCAAGAGCTAGAGCGGATTGGCTATTTGGGATGAATTTAACCAGAGCATTTACGTTGGCCGGGCAAAAAGCGGGAGTGAATACTGTTTTGTCGGTTGGCAGAGTGCAAACTCCGGTACTTGGTTTGGTTGTTAGAAGAGATCTAGAAATAGAGAACTTTGTATCTAAACCATTTTATGAGGTGATTGCACACATCAATAAACCAAATTGGGGTGTTTTTGAAGCTAAGTGGGTACCAAGTGAAGCATGTAAGCCCTATATGGACGAAGATGGGCGTGTTCTGGTTAAGGCCTTAGCCGAAAACGTTGCGGATCGGATCAGTCAAAAGCAAGCAACAATAAATAAGGTTGAAACAAAACCAAAAAAGATAAACCCGCCGTTACCCTATAACCTTTCTTCTTTGCAGATTGACGCAAATAAGCGCTACGGTTTATCGGCTCAGCAAGTGTTGGATATTTGTCAGGCACTTTATGAGAAACATAAATTGATCACTTACCCTAGATCAGATAACCGTTATCTACCACAAGAACATTTTGTTGAAAGAGAGCAAGTCATTGCGGCTGCCGAGCACAATCAGGGAATAGAAAGTAAGTTTATTAAGTTAGCTGACATGAATCTAAAAGGAGCGTGTTGGAATGATAAAAAGGTAGAAGCGCATCACGCTATCATTCCAACCACTAAAAAGCTCCGCAGTGCTCAGCTTGGGCATAGAGAGTTACAGGTCTATCAACTCATCTCTGTACAGTATCTTGCGCAATTCTTTCACCCCTACCGCTACAACGAAACTAAAGTGGAGTTGGAGATTAGTGGTGGTCAATTCAAAGCACAAGCGAAGCAAATAACAGATCAAGGATTCAAGATACTGTTTAAAGGTCATGAGGTCGAGAAAGAAAGCCTATTGCCGGAGTTACAGGTGGGAGAGCAACTTTTATGCGAGAAAGGTGAAGTTAAAGAAAAACAAACTCAGCCGCCAAAGCATTACACTGAAGCTACCTTATTAGGTGCGATGACAGGTATTGCACGGTTTGTTTCCGATCAATCTATCAAAAAGGTATTGAAAGACACTGATGGGCTTGGCACAGAGGCGACGCGGGCCGGAATTATTGAGCTTTTGTTTAGACGGCAGTTTCTTAGACGAGAAGGTAAGACGATATATTCTACGGCGCTGGGAAAAGCATTTATTCAAACCCTACCTGAGTCACTTTCATTACCAGATAGAACTGCGCTCTGGGAGTCATTGCTCGGAAAGATCGCCAATAAGGAAACGTCGTATAATCAATTTATGCAACCGCTTTGTGATGAGTTAGGTGGATTTATTGACAGCGCTCAGTCTATCAATACGAATGCACTGAAAGGTGTTCCTGTACCTGCATTTAAAAAACGTGGTGCAAGAAAGGGGAAATTTACCCGAAAGAGAAAGCCAAGCTCTGCATAATTGTTTTCTTGGCTTGGTTGTAAATTCAGATAGTGTCACTATATCAACCATATTAATTACTCAGACAGAAAATAGAATATGAGCAATAAAATCCAACTAACCCCTGAAAACATTCAGCAAGTAATAACCGATCCAAATCCAGAGAAAGTGTTATTGCTGACCTTTTATAGCAATCAAAATCCTGAATGTGTTCAGCAAGACCAAATATTGGAGAGGATAGCGGCAGCTTATAGTGAGCATATAACCGTAGGCGTTATTGATTGTGATGTCCAACAAGCGCTGGCATCTCAACTCGCTCAGCAAATTGGTTTACAAGCTTTGCCAACGATTGTGATTTTAAAAGGTGGTGCGCCAGTAGATATGCTGGCAGGGGCAAAAACAGAAGAAGAAATTAAAGAAGCTTTGTCTGAGCATTTACCATCACCTGAAGTTATTTTACTTGATCAAGCGAAGCAGTTCCTCGCAAGCGGTGACCTAAATAATGCCTTTGGTTATGCGAAGAAGGCATACGACATTGACAGTAGTAACACTCGGGTTAAGTTGGTGTTTGCGGATATCTGCATGCAAATTCAAAAATTTGATGAAGCTCAAGCGTTATTAGATTCTATAAATGAAGAACAGCGAGACCCGTATTACCACAATTTAGTCGCTAAATTGGCGCAAGCTGCGGCTGCACAAGATTCACCAGAGGTAAAGCGTCTAGAGCAAGCGGTGGAAGCTGAACCTGATTCATTAGACTTACGTTGTCAGTTAGCTCAAGCTCAGTTAGATGTGGGTAAAAAAGAAGAAGCATTGGCAAGCCTACTTATGGTGCTTAAGAAAGATATGAACTACGGTGAAGCCAAAAAGGGATTTTTAGATATTATCGCTTCGCTTCCTGATGGCGATAGTGTTGCTTCAGCATATCGACGAAAGCTATATAGTCTTCTTTACTAAAAGAATAGATAGTTGAATACCAAGATACAGGTGAAAATTTCTTCAACTGTATCTTGCATCCTCCCAAATTTGATCAATACTTATGATCCCTTCGCGAAAACTGGTGACAGTTTTATGAAGAAAATATTTCATTAATGTGGTTTTTAAGTGGTTTTGTGTGTTTTCTGTTCGAACAAACCTTTTTTATAAGTTTTAATGAAAAAAGGGGTTGCACTAAAATCGGATTTCCCTATAATGCGCATCCACCGACACGGGGAGCAGTGCTGAAAAGCAATGAGTCAACGAGTTAGTAGTCGAGTAAAACTTAGCTTTGAAAACTTAAGATAAAACTTCTCAAGAAATTCAAAAATAAGTGTTGACAAAAAATCGGGAGTGCTTAGAATGCACACCCCTCGAAACAACGAAATGTTTCGAAGTGTTCTTTAAAAATATGAAGCAATCATCTGTGTGGGCACTCGTACAAATTGAGTTCTAACAGCAGATTCTAGTTCGCTAGATGACGCAAACAAATTTAGAGTCTCAATTGTAACTGAGTGACTATATAGTCAATTCGTTTTGATTTTACTTTTTTGAAAAGTAGAAACAAACAA
>NZ_JAKGBF010000018.1:0-98894 GCF_021530695.1 Pseudoalteromonas sp. OF5H-5 | reverse complement strand
CAATAATGCCTTGTAATGCCTGCTCTATATAGTCAGCTGCTATTACTCCTCGCAGCTGTAATGTTGAACTCATCACATAATGCGCACTGCCAGGTTGCATCTGTTCAATAAACCACAAACGCTGTTGTGCATATGACAAAGCCGCCGGCTCTGAACTATCTCTGGGCTCAATTATTATGGCTTTATTAACACCAAGGGCTGCGCTATCAATAAACTGGGCTAACGAGCTAAGCGTGCTGAATTGATATGCTTGAGCTGCAGAGAAGTCAATATTAAAGTAGGTAGCAACGGCTGTTGCCATTTTTATCAAAGAAAGTGAGTGCCCACCCAAACCGAAAAAGCTGCTATCTCGGCCAACTGCTTCACACACAATACCTAGCTTATCAGCCCATAATTCAGCTAACGCAATTTCTGTAGGTGTTATTGGCGGTTGTGTAGTCTGTATCTGTGGTTTTGGCTTTGGTAATCGCTCACGATCTATCTTACCATTTTGAGTTAAAGGCCAATCAGCAACAATAACGATAGCTTCAGGCACCATATAACTGGGCAATTGTTGCTGCAAGTGTACCCGAAGTAACTCTACTAATTGTTTATCGGTGTCGTTGATGGGCTGAACATATGCAACAAGCTGTTTATCAATAGCGCCTTGCTGTAACACCACCAAACTACTCGCTACACCGTTGAATTGGTTAAGACAACTTCGGACTTCATCCAGCTCTACGCGGAATCCACGAATTTTAACTTGCTGATCTACACGCCCAATAAATGCCATTACGCCTGGGCTAATATAGCGAACATAATCGCCCGTGCGGTAGATCATTCGTGGAAGAGTGCTACCCTCAGAATAAAATGGATTCTCCACAAACCGTTCACGAGTCATCTCATCCTGATTTAAGTATCCGAGCGCAAGTCCATGCCCACCAACACATAGTTCTCCTTCCGCACCAAAAGGAGCGAGTCTATCCCCCTGCAAAATATAGACATGATCTCCAGGTAAAGCCTTGCCGATAGGAATTGAGGTAGGAGCTACTTCATTAATCAAATGACATGTTGTAAATGTCGTATTTTCTGTTGGGCCATAACCATTCCAGAGCTGAACTTCAGGCAACTTCTGTTGACATAACTTTACAGCAGCAACATCTAACACATCACCACCCGCGATAACATTCTCAAGAGCGTGATGTTCGGGAAGAGACTGAGCCCATTGGCTGAACAAACCAGCGGTCAACCACAACGTATTGATCTGCCAAAGCGCTAACTGTTGATTTATTTGCTCAGGAGTGACAAATTTTTCAGGGTAAACAACGCAGGTTCCACCGTTAAGTAGCGGTCCCCAAATTTCGAATGTTGCTGCGTCAAAAGCAATGTTTGCACAGTGCAATACCTGTGTCATTGAATTAAGAGGAAAATACTCGGCGTCACAAACTAAGCGTAAAATCCCTTGCTGTGAGGTTAAAACACCTTTTGGCTTACCTGTCGACCCAGATGTGTAAATAACATAAGCTACTTGCTCAGGAGGAGTAGATATTGCGGGCTTGCTCAGCAGCTTAGCGGTATCAATCAATCTTTCCAAATAACCATCACAGAGTAGCAGCTTAGTACCTTGGAAAAATGTGAGTGTACTGCTAAGACTTGGTTCAGTTATCACAAGCGACAACTGAGCATCAGTTACAATATTCTCAAGTCGCTGTTGTGGTTGATTACTATCAAGAGGTACATAGGCGCCTCCAACTTTCAGTATTGCCAACATCGAAACTAGCATTTCTACGCTACGAGATACATGTAAGCCAACTAGCATTCCTGATGTAACGTTATACTTTTCAACTAGAGTGTGAGCGAACTGATTTGCTAGGTGGTTTAACTCTTCATAACTATATTTTTTATTCTTTGCAATGACAGCCACTTTATCCGCATATTTCAGCGCAATGGATTCAAAGCGTTGTGATACTGATTGATTTATTGGGTAAGGGATTTGGGCTTGGTTTAAAGTATGGATTAAATAGTCTTGCTCGGACTGAGTTAACATTTCAAGCTGAGCAGTACTGCCCTCATGGTTGCTTAGCAGGCTTCTCAAAAGCTGCCAAAAGTGTTGATCTAAGCTCTCAATTAAGGCATGGTCAAAACAGTTCTGATCGTAATACCAATTAAGACATAGCGTTTTGTGATCAAAGCTAAACTCTAAGTGCAGATCAAACTTTGCTTTACTTTGATGTAGCTGAAGTAAGGATAAGTTTGTTCCAGATAAGAACAGCTGCTCAGGAGCAATCCCCTGCTCAAAATCTTGTTGTTGCGTCAGCATTATTTGAAATAAATTACGCCCTTGCTCTGGAGCTAAACGTCTCACCAGTTCCTCGTAAGAGGCCTCTTGGTTGGCTTGCGCTTGCCTGTTAACATCTTTTATTTGGGCGAAGAAATCGGTAAGTAACGTATCCTCTACCTGAGTTCTCAACACCAAGATATTGACAAAGAAACCTATTAGACCTTGAGTTTCTATGGTAAGACGATTTGCAGCCGCCGTACCCACAACAATGTCTGTACTATTGCTATGACGTGCTAATAACAAAGCCAGAACCCCATGAACTAGCATAAATGGGGTCATTTGATTATCTTTTAATTGCGCTTCCAAAGGTCGCTTTAAAGCGTCAGAAATACGACTAGAATATTGACCTTGCTGACCTCGTTGCTCTGCTCGTTTGGAAACGTTTAGATATGCAGTTGTTGGCAAGTGGGCAAGCTGACTTTGCCAATAATTATATTGCTGAGCCAATTCGTCGCTATTTTCTCTATCTCGTTGCCACAATGCGTAATCTTTATATTGAATTGGCAGCTCTGGTAGTTTTACTTCTTTTTTCTGCAATGCTAACTGGTATGCAGTTGCAAGTGCTTGACAAAAAATCTCCACAGACCAACCGTCAGCGATAATGTGATGTAAATTTATCACTAAAGTGCCTGACTTTACTTTGTCATCACCAACACCACTTTGCAGCAATACATCCACGTTAAAAAGTGTGTCACGGCCGAGTTCAAAATTATATTCCTGTTGTTCTTGAATATACCTTTGTCGCGCTAATTGATAATCTCTCGCTGTAAGCTGGGAGTAATCAATCACTCTTATGTAGTCATCTCGGGGAGCAGAAATAACTTGAACTACAGAGGAGCCATCTTGAACTAGGTTAGTACGTAGGATCTCATGCTGCGTCGCCAAAGCAATCAAGGCTTTATTCAAGCTATGAATATCGATATGTTCAGAAAACTCAAAAGCAGCTAGCATGTTGTATTCACAACTACCACCTTGTAGCTGATCCAGTGACCACAGCCTTAACTGGGCCATTGACAGGGGGTAACGCTCAGCAGAAGGTTGAGGCAATATTGTTGTGAGGTTTTCAGTCGCTTGACTCGCAGCATTTAGCTGCTCAGTTAAAGCGGCAATCGTTGAGGCTCTGAATAAAGTCGCTAAGTTAATATCAACTTTAAACTCGCGCTTTAATCCCGAGAGCATGCTGACCGCCAGCAAGGAATGCCCACCCAAAGCAAAAAAGTCGCTTTCTGGCGCTAACTTGGCAATAGAAACGTTTAACAGCTCTGACCATATCGAAGCCACACGCAACTCCATTTCGCTCAGGCTCATCTTTGAGTTAACACCATCACACAAGGCGATTTGTGGGAGCGCTTTCAGATCTATTTTGCCATTTGCTGAAATCGGCCACTGCTCCAGCAACATAAAACCACTTGGTATCATATAGCTGGGTAGCTCCAATGCTAATGCGCGTTTAATCTGCGCCAATAATTCTTCGGTTTTGTTATCCACAGCTTTAACATAGGCATTAAGCTGAGCTTCAGAGGCTGAGGAATCGAGTACGACGATAACCGAGTCGACACCACTTATCTGTTTGATATGATTTTCAATTTCTCCAAGTTCAACTCGGTGACCACGGATTTTAACTTGCTTATTATTACGCCCTAAATATTCAATGTTCCCATCACTTCTAAAACGACCTATATCTCCGGATTTATACATTCTTGCGTCGGGTTGATTTTGCCAAGGATCTGCGAAAAACGTTCGTGCCGTTAGATCCGGACGTTGCCAGTATCCGCGAGTAACTTTACTTCCTCCAATGTATATTTCTCCAGGTACTCCAAATGGAAGCGGACGTTGCTTTGAGTCTAGAATGTACAGTTGAGTGTTGGGATCTGCACGACCTATTGGTACCCTATCTTGGATATCTCCATTTTTCTCAATCTCAAAACAACAGGCTGAAACCGTTGTTTCAGTGGGCCCATAGGAATTGATTAGCCGAGCTGTAGTATTCGTTTCATTTAGCCATTTTCTGACTTTATCTACCGCTAACGCTTCACCACCTAAAATAATAAGCTCAATACAATTCGGTATCTGACCATCAAGCTCGACTGCAAGTCGATGCCAAAACGCGGTCGGTAAACTAAGCAAGTTAATTTCGTACTTTTGACAAAATTGCCAAAAAGCATCAGCACTTCCCAAGCAGGTTTCACTACGTAACACTAAAGTTCCACCATGTACCAAGGCGACAAAGATTTCTTCTATTGCTGTATCAAAGCTCAATGAAGCAAATTGTAATACTCGCTTACCCGCAGTCATGGAATATTTGTGCTGTAATGGCAGGATAAATGCTGCTAGCTGGCGATATTCAACCATCACCCCTTTTGGTTTGCCGGTGGAGCCTGAGGTATACATGAGATAAGCTAAATCGTCTGACTTAGTAGGGATAGAGACTTGCTGATATTCGTATTGTTCAAGCGTCAGATCATCGCTGTTGATGACGGTGCAACCAAGGCTTTGGTTATTTTGATTTTTTAAGTTAGCAAGCCCTGCATTGTCGGATAAGCACAACACTGGGTCGGCATCAGCAACCATAACTTGAAGACGCGCTAGAGGAAGGGCCATATCACATGGTACATAGACAGCTGCCACCTTCATAATCGCCAGTATATTGACAATAAGTGCTATACTGCGTTGCTGGTAAACTAACACTCGGTCTTGTCTTTTCACACCTAACATTAACAAGTGTTGGGCCATTGCATCTGCACGACGCTCAAGTTCGGCGTAGCTAATCGTTTGATCTGCTGCAATCACAGCCGTCCGCGCAGCAAGGTTGTTGCTATGCAAAGCGATTTGCTGATGTAGTAAGGCTTGCTCGGTATCTAACTCGTCAATCGGTGTATTTTTTAGCAGCGCGAACCTTTGCTGATCTTCAGCAGAGAGAATCTCAATATCAGAAACTGGAGTTTCAGCACTTTGTAAGGTGATCTCTTGCATCACGACCATTAGCCTTTCTAACAACTGAATGCCTTCAATTTCATTGAAATAAGCAAGGTTATGATCAAGCATTAACGCTGGTGATAGTTCCTCACCATACTCCCAATAAGTCACCGTAACTGGAGTTATTTCATGTAGATGTGATACATACTCAAGAGACTCGGTACCATTTTCAAAATTCAGGGAGCTATCCAATTTTAAATAGTTAAAGGCAATATCAAATAGTTGATTTTCTTTGCCTGAGCTACCCAATGCATTGACCAAGTGCCCGAAGGGAAAACGCTGATGTCGAAAGCACTTTTTCTGCCGATTTGCGATATCTTTGACTAACTCCAGCAACGACTTCTCACCTGCGCAATTAAGTGTTGTTGGACTGATACTGGTAAAAGCCCCCAGCATCCGCTTTTGTTTAGCACCGTTACGGTTATGAAAAGATAACCCTATGTTCAATTCCGTTAATTGGTAAGCTTTGGAAAAATAGATGCTTACTCCAGCTAATACCAATTGAGCAACACTCACTCCCCATGCTTTAGCTCGAGCAACCATGCTTTTGTGTAACTGCGTAGGAATATCAAGTTGTATTCGGTTACTCGGTGTATGTTGTTGACGCCAGCTTTCTTTATGAGTACGGTTAAAAACTCGTGCTTGAGGCGTTATTCCCTGTTCAAGCCAAAATTCTCTATCTCTTTGATACTTTAAACTTGCTACATAATTTTCGTCGTCTGCGACAATTTCAGCCCAGAGCCCCATCTTTGATTGATGTTGTGGGTCTTGACCACGATAATACTGGCTCAATAAATCAGCCCAGTTTGCAAATCCCCAACCGTCCATCATGACATGATGAGCAATCGCTACATACCAGTATTCATTCACGGAAAGCTTGACCAAATAGGCATCGTATAACGGCTGCTCTTCAAGCTGAAACGCTTCTGCAAAACGCTGCTGCAGCCAAACTGTGGCATGCTCAAGAGGAGTAGAGTAAACCGAAAAGTCGAGTACTTCTAAATTAGTAAGTCTAGAGTCACTAAAATACTGAGATATGCCGCTTTCACTCTGGCGCACTCTCATTCCAAATATTTCATGATTTATGACTAGCTTTTCATGAGCTGCTTTAATCCGACTTTCGTCAATCGCTCCCAACTTAATATAGCCACCAACATTATATAGTGGGTGCTCAAGATACTGTTGTTGGTCCAAGTAAATGTCGCGCTGCGTTAAACTCAACGCTAAGTAGCAGGTTGAGCCTTGCTTTTGTCCATCCATCATCATCTTCCTAGCTCATTGGATTATCGCGTTCAACTGGCCACTTAGTTGTTTAAGTTCTGTTGTGGGAGAGGAGTCGGTAGCGATTGGTTGCAAGATTGATAGCTGACCTTGCTCCATTCGGATCACCTTATCAGCGATTTTGAAGTACCTGTCATCGTGGCTTATAACTACTACGGCTTTATTTGCTGACTTTAATTGCGGAAGAATTTCCGTATAAAATATTTCTTTAAACTCGGGGTCTTGATCGGCTGCCCATTCATCAAAAAGGTATAAGCTTTTATCTTCAAGGACACTAACCAAAAGTGCTAATCTCTTTCTCTGCCCATCCGATAACGAAGTCGTTGAAAATGCGTTATCTACAACCTTCACTTTTTCATTAAGATCCAATGCACGAAGCAATTGAGTAATTCTTTCCGGATCCACTTTCAAACCAAAAAGACGCTTAAATAAGTGATAATCAGAGTAAATGGCTGCAACTTCTTCACGGCAACTAGCTAGGCTTTCCATTGTTACTTTTGTGTCACCAAAGTAAATATCGCCTTCTGTTGCTTGATAATGCAGTGTCATCAATTTACTTAGCGTGGATTTCCCAGAACCATTCCCTCCGACAATAAAAACAACCTCACCTTTGCTAATTTCGAAACTCAACGGTCCTACTTTAAATCCGGGTTTATCATCAACACTCAAATATCGAAAACTTACGTCATCAAAACGAATACTTTGCCATTCTGGAAGTGGAGAAATTTTCTCGATAAATTGCTCTTCGGGTAATGTTTCTAGCAGGGTGTTAACTTTCCTAACTGAGACTTTAGCAATCGCAATCTGGGGAATAGCGTTCAAAATCACCGATACTGGACCTGCGATATACAACAACACCATCACTACACCAATCAACTCAGATGAAGATATTTGGTGATAATTGACAAAGACAAAGCTGATCATTCCAATCACCATAAAACTCAAAATATCACCGTAATTCACAGCAACTCGCAGTACACTTTGCGCTATTTTATCGGAGGCTAGGATATGGCTTTCTTGCTGATGCAATGCATAATCAAAGTAATCGTCACTTTTGGCTCTGTTTAGTTTGAGCTCCTTCGCACCATTAATAATACCGCGGATACCTTCTTGTAAATTATCAACGTGCTTGCGGGACTTTGTTATATATACTCGGCTCACATACATGGGTAATTGATAAGTCACCACACCAAATACAATGCAGTAAGCGACAAACAGAAAAACATCTCTATTGAGATAGTAGAGAAAGATCATCATGCCCAGTAGCGTTACACCATTTGTTAATAAATCAGGTAACACTCTCGCTCCCATCACGATCCTCTGAACATCAGTCGTTAGCGCTGCAATCAATTTAGCTGAACCTACTTTTTCCAACGCCACTATTGGTGCTTTACGGATGCGATCGTACATGTCCTTACGCATCTGCGTCGTGACCTCAAGCGCAACACGAGTCAGTAATACTTGTGAAAGTGAACGTGTAACAAAAATAAGGGCACATAAAATAGCAAACGCAATTGCAAATTTGGCACTGCTTACCTGCCAACCAAAGAGTTCTAATTGATCTGACTCTGTTGCCAACCCTCCCAACGACGGCTGAAGCGCTTTTAGGACCAATGGAATAAGAAGTGAATAAGCGATGCCCGCCAGCGCTCCGAGAAAGATGGCACAAAATACCTTGTTAGGCGCCTTTTTTGTAAATACATCAAACAGCTTCATAGTTATCCTTAGTTAGACTAATGCCAAGAAAATAGCGTCGTTTTTCATTTCCATGACGTGCCTAATCACCCGCAATCAATTCAACGTAAGCAAGCTGCGATGGTTCTGCATCAAACCTTTCGAACTCTACTCGACTAAACTTCATAACCATGTCATCGTAATGTTCACTGATCGGGTTGCCAGACTGCCCAGTTGAGTTCATGTAGAAGTGCTGCTCAGGATCGCCCATCACTATAATTTGCCTCATACCGGCACCAAAGTTTTGCACAAACCCTTGTGATTTGTCGTAATATGAGGCTGCAACATTGACCGAGTGTATTGAGCCGCCAGCAGGAGCCCTGCGCTCAAATAAGCCATCCAATACTCTTATATGACTAAAGGGAGTATGAGCATATTCAGTATGTTGCAATTCTCCCCAATTCCATCCAGCAATGTCTTCACCTAGTTGATTTGATAACACCTGCAAGGCTTTTTTAAACGCTTTATTTATAAGTTGTTGACAATTATCACTAGAGGAGTTTGCTGCACTATCCACACACCATTGCGGATGCTGCAGCAACTCAACAACAGTCGTCAGCGGTAAAGTAGATGCAATGTCCTGCAAAATATCTAGCTGCCCTTGCTGATTCCAAAAGCCAGCCAGCTCGTCCTTTAATAGCAACTTTCTTATCTCACGCTGCCACACAATAAAAATGCTTGGCGCCTGACTATCCGCTGACATATTGCCGGACCAACTTTTCAGCAGCTCTAGCGCTTGACGTTGATGCTCATTCTGCGGTTGAATTTGCTGCGCCAGCGGCAGCAATTTTTTCACTTCAAGATCTAATGTGTCCCCTTGTATGCTCATCATGTCCTTTGCTGTGAGCAGCCTTTCTGGATTTTTTATTAAATCGCTAATCCGCTGACTGCGATAGCTAGGGGCAAATGCATGACTGATAAAATATGGATAAGAATCAAATAACAAACCATCATTGGCTGACACGATAATGCCACTTTCCGGGTTATATAGCTTAGGCATTTGTTGATACGGAATATAACCAGCCCAATCGGTATTAACCCGACCAGCAGGCAATGGGATTACCCCCTCACCAACAGCCCTTATAGGTATGCGTCCTGCTCCAGCGTAACCAATATTCCCTTCGGTATCGGCATAAAGCATATTCAGTGCTGGCGCGACTAAAAAGCTGAGGGCATTTTCAAATGATGACCAATTGTTGGCATAGTTAAGCTTAAAAAAAGCCTCATAAGACGTATCATCAGGGTCTAATCCCGTCCACCTTAGGGAAACAGGGTGCATCATTGACTGCTTGATATCACTGATCAAGGGACCACGCTCAGTAGTTCGAACATTGATTTTTACTGGCTTTATACGTTTATTCAGTAATTCTGGAGTGTCAGCTCTAACCTCTATGATCTCAATTCGTTCACCAAGTGGTTGCCATGAACTCCCTGACTCATATAAGCCTTTTTGGTTAATGTTTAAAGTTTCGAAATATAGGTCTTGCACATCAGCCATCATATTAGTCCCCCCCCAGCTGATATGATCGTTTTGACCAAAGATAATCAACGGGGTACCAACCAAGCCCATTCCTTTAGCTGATAGATGCTCACCTTGTTGCGAAAGTGCATACCAATATGAGGGGATTTGCAGTCCTAAGTGCGGATCATTTGCCAGAATAGGCATATTATCTTTGCTATGCTTGCCACTTATAACCCACGCATTACTACCAACATATTGACCACCAAAGTTAAATTGTTTTTGTAACTGCGAGTTACGTCGCATCACATTTTCAAGTGCGACTAAAGTAGGTTGTTGATTAAATTCGGAGTATTGAGCAATACTAAACTTACTGGTGATGCCACCAAATAACTGAGTAAGCTGCTTTTCTGGCAAAGACTGAGCGGCAATATAGTTTCGAATCTCATCATTCATATTGCCAGCCAAATTTAGCGCAAACATTTTAACCCAAGCAATAGTATCTATTTCTTGCCATTGCTGTGGTTTTATATCTAGTAAAGTAAACTCAGCTGGATAAACAGTCTGTTGCGCAATCCAATAGTTAATCCCAGCAACATACGCTGTAACTGACTTTTTAGCTTCAGGAGAGAGGTTTTGCCAAGCTTGCTCTGCAGCGCCATAAATTCCAAGGCTTCGTATCCAAATATCACTTCCTAGAGCATCTCGACCGAGTACTTCGCTCAAGCGTCCTTGAGCCATGCGTTTTTGAAGTTCAAGCTGCCACATTCTATCTTGAGCATGGACAACCCCTGTTGCAAAGAAAATATCTTGATCATCACTACCGTCGAGATAAACAACGCCATTTTGGTCACGATAAACTTTTACATTAGCGCTCAACCATGGAGCCTTTAGCTGCCCTTTGAGTGGCGGGAGGCTTGCCTGAAGATGGTTAACTCCGTATATCAGAATAACGAGTAAAGGTAGTAAGACCACTAAAATTACTCTTGAAATCAATGGGTAACTCTTAAACACGAGCAAACTAATCCTTTTTTATTATAATTTATTTCTAGCACCTGTACTGCTAAACCCAACAACCCCTAAGATCCCCTGAACTCCCAGTGACGACTGCCTCCAGTCACTCGGGCTGTTAAAACGAAATCGTGTTCATGAATGAGCGAGACTTAATCTGTTGAAATTGGCTAAGTCGCTGACTAGGGTAAAATATAACCACAATCAAACTTAACCTTTAGAAAACACAAAATCAACTAAGAAAACAAAAAAATAACACTTGCAACCATTCGTGAAACAAAACAAACTAATGGCTAATTTTTCATCTGTTTTAACATCAGCTTTATAAGTAAAGGAAAAACAGCTAGAGGGTATGTGGTCTTGCCAGTAGTGGTCTACTTCATAAAACATGTAACCCAAGATGTTAATCGCGAGATATATCAATTCCGGAACAAAAAATTGCAAATGTATCGAAAGTGGGACTTTTACCTGCTGTAAGTAAAGTCTTTTAAAAATACATAACCAATTGATTCCAATTGACAAATAAAACAAAAGTAGAAGTTGGTATTAAATCTGCTGACCAAGCTTACATCAGAAGATATACGGTAGAGTTCATGGATATAACTATTAATAAAAAGAGTAAGAAAAACGTCAGCAAAAAAATGTGGTTAATTATCACAGCCAGTGCAATGGTCATTATTGTGTTTTATTTATTCTTTAATAGCGGATACTCCAACGCTTCTTATATAGCCAATAATCGTAGTTTACTTTTTGCTAACGTTCAGCAAGGCCAATTCACTATTAACGTGAGAGGCTATGGTGCATTAGTCCCTAAAGAGATCCATTGGATTTCTACTGATATTAACGGCAGAGTTAAACAACTGTGGGTTAAACCTGGAGATAGCGTAAAGCGTGGTGACATTTTAGTTTCTTTGCAAAACCCCCAGTTAATACAAAAAAAGGAAGAAACCACATGGGAGCTCGAGGCATTGATTGCCGAGAAAAAGGCTGAACGCGTGGCATTAGAATCGCAATTATTCCAACTCAAAACAACGCTACTGGAGACCGATGCCGAGTTTGAATCCACCAAACTGGTACTGGATGCCCAAGAAGCCCTTATAAAAGCTGGTAACTCAACTATTTCAGCACTTGACCACTCGAAAACTAAATTGACCATGAAAAACATTGAGCTGCGTCAAAACTTACAAGCTCAGCAATATAAAAAAATGGAAGAGAATCTCGAAGCTCATATCGCAGGTGCTAAAGCGCGCTTAAATAAAATGCGAAAGACGTTACAACAAGTTCAAGGTCAAGTCGACGCATTAGATATAGTGGCGACCTCCGATGGTGTTGTACAAGAGATGGAGCTGGAACTCGGGCAACAATTGACTAGTGGCGATGGCGTAGCCAAGATAGCCCGCTTAAATGACTTTCAGGCCGAGTTAAAAGTACAAGAGCTTCAAGTACAAAATATTCAACAAGGACAAAAAGTAAAAATAGACACAAGGACTTCGACAGTTAATGGAGTTGTTGAACGGATCGATCCCAATGTTGTTGAAGGAACAGTTAAAGTGGAAGTCAATTTGCTAGGAGAACTTCCACCTGAGGCTCGACCGGACTTAAGTGTCGAAGGGACTATTGCGATCGCAGATAAAAAGGACACTCTATTTGTTAAACGCCCAGTATTTGCCTCAGAAAATACACAAGCATATGTCTATCGTGTAGATAACAATTCAAAAACAGCCCAGCGCGTTAAAGTTGAGTTTGGCCAAGTATCAACAAACACCGTTGAAATACTGTCTGGGCTCAAAGCAGGTGACAGAATTATCATTTCAGACCAATCTGCTTGGGAGCAGCATGCGGAAATTATCCTCAATTAGGGAAGCCTTATGACAAATAAAACAATTATTCAACTGGACAATATCGAGAAAAAATTCTCAACGGAAGATGTTGAAACTTATGCATTAAGCCAGATCAGTCTCACTATTAACTCTGGCGATTATATTGCAATTACAGGCCCTTCTGGTTGTGGTAAATCGACACTGCTATCGCTCATTGGCTTACTTGATGTGCCGTCAGCAGGTAAATACGTACTAAGTGGGCATGATGTCAGCCAAATCAGTCGAGATGAGCGAGCCGCCATCCGTAATGAACATATTGGATTTGTATTTCAGTCTTTTAATTTAATTAGCGATATGACTGTTGAGGAAAATATTGCTCTACCACTAAGTTATCGAAACAACATCGACCAAAAACAGATTAGTCATCTTATTGACTTCGCACTAGAAAAGGTTGATATGCAACATCGCCGTAAGCATTTCCCAAGTCAGCTATCAGGGGGCCAGCAGCAACGTGTTGCCATTGCCCGAGCGATTGCAGGAAAGCCAGCTTTAATTTTAGCTGATGAACCAACTGGTAACCTTGATTCTAAAAACACTGATGCGGTTTTAGAATTACTAAAAAAGTTACACAATGAAGGTACGACGATTGTTATGGTGACACATGACCCGCGCTCAGCTGGACAAGCCAACCGCCAAGTTGAGATGTTTGATGGTAAAATCGTTGCGGATCAAGTCGTAAGCGCAAAAAACTCTGCCGCTTAAGGTGTGCACTATGAATTATTTATTAGATATAAAATACGCTTTTCGACTTTTGGCAAAGTCTCCGCTTTTTACTATTTTGACAACCATCGTATTGGCTGGTGGTCTTGCGGTCAGTATATTCAGCTACTCTTTTTTGCATACCTTCGTCTTTTCTGATTTACCATTACCCGAAGGCGAGTCGATAGTGAAACTACAAGCGACAGAACAGGGCTATGACCGTATGTTTGATGCCGTTGACTTTGCTGCCATTCGGCCACAAATATCAACGCTAAGTGAATATGGCATGTATTATTCAACTTCAGTGCTGTTGGATATTAATGGTCAAGCTCAGTCTCACAATGCTACTTTTAGTGAATGGAACTTGTTCCAATTCTCCCGCGTCCAACCGCTAATGGGTCGAGCTTTTAGACCTGATGACAGCTCCCCCCGGTCAGAAAAAGTTGCCGTGATAGGCTATGACCTTTGGCAAAGTAAGTTCTTCGGCACGCCGGATATTCTTGACTCCACAATTAAAATCAATGGTAAAAATACCCGAGTCGTTGGCGTTATGCCTCAGGGATATGGTTTCCCTGTTGCTTCAAAATTATGGCTTCCGATTCCTGATCCCTTGTTTACGACTCAAAACAGGGATCAAGTTTATGTAGATGTATACGCTAGGATAAAACCCGATATAGCACAAAACGTTGCTAATGACGCACTATCTCGCATCGCCAAAAACACTTATGAGATGCGTCGTCAAAATAGTGATACTGCAATCGATGACATTTACATCACGACTTTTCAAGCCGCGCAAACCAATGGCGCTGATGGTATTATCGTTTTCACCATTCTAAACATAGTCACCGGATTTATTTTTCTGCTAGCAGCAATTAATGTGGGGAATCTACTGTTAGCCCGCATGAATGCAAGAACCAAAGAGATATCTATCCGAGTCGCCCTTGGTGCGCCGCAGAAACGGCTTATCGTCCAAATGATGTGGGAAAGTATTATTATCTGCGTAGCTGGTGGCGTTATTGCTTTACTTTTATCAGGCTGGGCACTGCAACAAGTTAATCAGTTTTGGATTAACATGAATCTAGCTGACGGATTGGCCTATTGGTGGCACTGGGGACTTGACCTGAATACTATCTTTGCGACTATCATCTTCATTTTTGTCGCTATTATCATGACGGGTGTATTACCTGCGCTACATGTAACAGGTGGCGACTTCAACGCCATTTTGCGAGGTGGTACCAGAGGCGCGGCTAGCAGCAAAGGAAACAAAGTTACTAGAATGCTACTCACTACCGAAATTACTGTTGTTACGGTATTAATGTACCTAGGTATTGTCTCTAGTTTTTTTGCCAATCAGCTGATCAATTTAGATATTGGCTTAAACACCAAAAACATCTTGTCTGCCCAAGTTTCTCTGCCTGCAGAACGTTACGACTCCCACCCTCGCCGCAATGCACTCTACCAAAATATCGCATCTAGGCTACAGCAACAGTCAAGTGTGTCTGATGCAGTTGTCACTACTAGCTTTGGTAAAAATACCTTCATGCAACAAGGTATAAAATACCAGCTGGAGCAAGATAAACCACAAGCTGTGATTAGAAGTGTATCAGGCAACATTCAATTCACAGGTGTCCAGCTACTCACAGGCCGCTATATAGATTCAAGGGACCAAGGGAACACCATGCCTGCAGCAATGATCAGTAAAACTTTAGCACAGACTTATTGGCCTGAAGGATCGGCCATAGGTAAACAACTTAAAATAAGTGACGAAGTAGAAACAGCTAGTACTTGGGCAACAATTGTCGGCGTAGTTTCAGATCGTGTTGAAGGCACTCCAGTTAGCGATCCTAAAAATCTAATGACAATTTATCGTCCAATAAGTCAACTAGATAGCGGTAATATCAATATAGAATACAAGTTTATTGGTTCAGAGCAACAAGCTCGCTCAGTGATTTATGAAACGCTATACGCAATAGACTCAGAAGTACGTATCAGTGCACTTAAAAGTATGGAAGAATTACTCGTAATGCTAAGGGATCTCACTCACTCTGCAACCCAACTATTTTTGAAATGCGGCTTATTTGCCTTGGCATTGGGAGTGACAGGTATTTATGGCCTCACGGCCAATTCAGTTACCCAACGCCAACATGAAATTGGGATCCGCAGGGCATTAGGTGCAAACGATCAAAACATCATCCGCTGGCTCGTTAAACTCGGAGCAAGACCGATGTTAAAGGGTCTAAGTATTGGTTTAGTTTTGTCAGCCATACTCAGCTTTGCCACTTGGCAGATCATCGCGTTAGATATCTATCTCTACGCGATTAGCGCCTTGGTTGTAATTGTAATAACAAGCACGGCTGTGTTAAGCGCCATTTACCTTCCTGCGCGCCGCTCAATTCAATTAGAGCCGAGTGAAACACTGCGCTGTGAAGACTGATGTAGCAAACCTCCTAGCTGACGATCTTTGTCAGCTAGGTCCTAAAATCAGACCCTAAGGAGAAGGAAATGTTTACAACTACTGCCATACGCGTCGGCTTTACAGCACTTGTTATGCTCTGCGCGACATCGCAAGCACAACAACCCGCCCCACAAACCACTTCGCTTGAATCGGCATTTTACAATCGACAATATGAGCAAGTCGCTGAAGCATTAGCGGCACAAAAAAACAAAGATCTTAACTCGGAAATAATGGCTGTATCCGTTGCAGTAGCACAAGATAGCGACGATAAAGAAGCGATGCTAAATGCCTTGATCAAGCGGCATCCAGAAAATGCCGAAGTGCATTTTGTAGCTGGCGAATTATGGTATCAAATTAAGGAGCAATCGAACCTCTTTAATAAACTTGGTCTAGTGGAAAAATCTAATAAGCATTCAATTAGAGCTGCTGAGTTAGCACCAAACAATCCTAAATATTTAGTTGCTGCTGCAAAAGCTTTAGCTATTGAAAGCGGCTTTTGGGACTCAGAAAAGAAAGCATCGAAAGCTATCGTCGAACGACTGAAAGACATGGATAAGCATTATTATTATTTGGCTCTCATGGATTACCTTCAAAACACTCAAAATGAAAGCCTCGCGTTACAAACTGTAGATTTTGTGAATCAACACTACCCTCATGATATTGCCTTAGTAAACCGAGCCGCTAATTTGCTTTGGACTTTTTCGGCCAAAGAACAAGCACAGAATCTGTTCGCTAAAGGGTGCCAAATTAATAATGTAGCCACTGGGTTGTTACCTACTTGGCGAGATACTTGTGTGTCTGCCGCTTATTTAGCATTACAGGAACACGGGGATAAGCAATTAGCAGTTGATGCCATGGAGCACTTAATAAGCAAAGAACAAGTAGAAGATGAGCAGCACATAGAATACTTAATGCTGTTAGGTGAACTAAGTCGAGCAGTAAAGGACAACAATAAAGCTAAAAGTGCTTATCAACAAGCGCTAACACTTAGCAATGACAGTTCAACAAAGCGAGATATTCGCCGTGCACTCGATAAAGTAAGCCAATAAGCGACATTAGTAATATAGAGAAGGTAAAAATTGACTTGAAAAAACACAAGTAATTCAGCAAGATGGAGTTATTGCTATTATTTATCCTAGCAAAGATCATGAGTAAAGATTAAATTTTTATAATGTAAATCATATAGATAAAGATTTTTTCCTTGATACACATGATACCTCGAAGCAGCAAGGGTTAAATACTAATAACGCCGCTTCAGCTAAGCAAATATATGATATAGATAGTCTTACGGGTTGCATTGTCACCACCAGAGGAGTAGTAAAATGACAAAAATGGCAAGATATGCTCTACGAATTGCTGCCTGTTAATTAGGAAATCACGATGAGTGAATCGATTCTTGTAGCAGATGATAATCCAGACATCATCACCTCTGTACAACTACTGCTTGCTGAGTTTGACTATCAGGTATTCAGTGCTACTACCCCAACAGAGCTACTTAATGTACTGGAAACAAAGCACTTCGATCTAATACTCATGGACCTTAATTATCACTTAGACAGCACCTCAGGTATGGAAGGTCTAGAGTTATTAGCTAATATTCGAGCCAAATGGGACATTCCCGTAATAGTCATGACCGGATGGGCTACTGTAGAGTTAGCGATAACGGCTCTACAACAAGGTGCTAATGATTTTATCCAAAAACCTTGGCAGAACGAACACCTCGCAAACAGCATTAAAACCCAATTAGCCTTAAGCGATAGCCAAAGGTTAAGCAAAAAACTAAGTGCTGAAAACAATCAGTTACGTACGCAACTCAGTAATAATCACTGCACTCTAATCGCAGACTCACCTGCGATGCAGAAATTAATTGCAGAAATAGATCGATTACGAGAAAGCCAATCGAGCATTTTACTTACCGGTGAAAACGGCACAGGAAAAACGCTACTCGCTCGCTATATACATAATGACTCACAACGAAGTCAGCAGCCTTTTATCTCCGTAAATATGGGAGCTATCGCTGATGGTGTGTTTGAAAGTGAATTTTTTGGCCATAAAAAAGGAGCGTTTACAGGAGCAATTACTAGTCGAGAAGGTCTTGTCAAACAGGCTCAATGTGGCACATTATTTTTAGATGAAATAGGGAACACTCCCCTTTCTCAACAAGCTAAAATACTTAGCGTGATTGAAGAGAAAATGTATACACCTGTTGGGAGCACACAGGTATATCACGCTGACGTCAGAGTCATTAGCGCCACTAATATGGATTTAGTCAGAGCGATAATGGAAGGAACATTTCGCCAAGATCTATTTTATCGTCTAAACACTATCGAACTTCGTGTACCGTCACTTAGGGAGCGTTTGGAAGATATTCCTCTTTTAGTAGATCATATGTTAGATAAGCTCATCGCTGAGTATAGCTTCGCACCAATAAGACTTACGAATTGCGCCATGGAGAAACTTAAAGCACATTCATGGCCAGGCAATATTCGAGAACTTAACCATTGTATTGAACGGGCAGTATTTATGTGTCAAAACGGTGTTATAGATGCACATCATTTGCACTTAGTTACTGAGCCTGCAGCTACAACAGCAAACGCTGCGGTTACCGCAGCGGTACCATTAAATCTGACTTTGGATGAACTCGAACGACAAGCCATCATCGAAAGACTTGAACATTATGCAGGAAATGTGAAAAAGACAGCAGCATCATTAGGCCTTAGCCGAAGCGGCTACTATCGTAGAATTGAAAAGTACAACCTTTAAAACATAGCAGCTTTGACCTTGTCTACCACACTTAAAACCACAACTGGAATGCTCATAGTATTGAGTTTAGCCTTTTGTTATTTATTAAGCTTACTATCGGTATCTAAATATATCATAGCGTTGACAGGGCTATTTCTACTTCCAGCCTGCCTGTTTTTAACTAACCACATAAAAGCGAGCTATTACAACCAAACTAGAAACATTGCTGTATTACTAGAAGCACTGGTGGACGAAGACTACAACATACGGTCAGCCATCCGTGCTGAAGATGATGAGATGCTAGAAATAAAACAGCTCCTCAATACACTTTCACAAAGACTAGCACAACAAAATGTTGCCATAAAAGAAAGCCAACTTTTACTGGAAAAAGTGATCACTCACATTGATGTAGGAATAATTGCCACGGATGTTAACTACGACATAACCTTTGCAAACCCCGCAGCTAATGAGCTACTAGGCCTTCAATCGTCACAACAAGGCGCAAACTTAAGCTGCACTACAATCCCTGTAGAACAAGTTACAAGACAGCCACAAAGCTTTACCATTAAAGATGGTGCTGTTAGTAAAACCTATCGAATTGCGGTAGTAAAATACATTCATCATCAGCAGCTCAACTATCTATTTTTTATCAGCGACGTACAATGGTTACTAATAGATAAAGAGCGAGAGAGTTGGCAACGCTTACATCGAGTACTCAGTCATGAAGTTAACAATAGTTTAGCTCCGATCTCTTCTATTAGTGCCACGTTACTGAAACAGCTTCAGAAACTAGAAAGTGCTACACCGGCTCTTGAGCAGGGTCTTACGGTGATCCATAATCGCTCAACTTCGCTCTACAAATTTATTAGCAACTTTCAGAAAATTAGTAAGCTCCCTCAACCTAATAAGCAACCGCTCGACATCTGTGAACTTATCGAAAAATGTATTTTACTATTTCCCGATAGCAAAATATCACTACTAAATCCAACGAAATGCCAGCTATATGCTGATCCACACCAATTAGAACAAGTCTTTGTGAATCTTTTAAAAAACGCTCAAGAAGCCATGAGTACAACAACAGGAGAGATTACCATTGAGTTTGAACAAAGCGACAAATATTGCAGTATAAAGATAATTGATGAGGGTGTCGGCATTAGTAATACTGACAACCTCTTTATTCCGTTTTTTTCTACCAAAGTGTCTGGCAGCGGTATAGGTCTAGTGTTTAGCCGGCAAATACTTTTCAACCATTTAGGTGATTTACAAATTCAAAATAGAAACGATAAAAAAGGAGCTGTTGCAGTAGTTTCTCTTCCAAGGTTGCAATCGTAACAATTGCTACAGCGTTATATTACTATTTTTAGGTATACACCTTATTGCAGTAGATGAATCATTCATAAACAAAATATCCATCAATTAGCGGGATCGTTCTTGTATTTTTGTAACAAACAAAATAAAGTAATAACGATTTGCATTTAAATTAGTAACGGATGTACGTAGTTGTGCCTACCTCACACACAAAAGCTTTGCGACAGCAAACCCCAGACGTCGCGTCCTTAAGTTCATGTTTCCTTGTTATTGCTATTCATATCGGAGGCATTGCTTTTGCGTGGACAACTACCTCAATACCGGAGCCAATGGAAATATCTTCTCAGCACTCTAGCATTAAGGGCAAGTTTATCAACTTACCATCCCAAACAGAGGTAACGACAGTTCAACAACCTGAACCTATTGTAGAACCTGAGCCTATTGTAGAACCTGAGCCTATTGAGCCTATTGTAGAGCCTGAACCTGTTGTAGAGCCTGAGCCTGTTGTGGAGCCTGAACCTGTTGTGGAGCCTGAACCTGTTGTAGAGCCTGAACCCGTTGTAGAGCCTGAACCTGTTGTAGAGCCTGAGCCTGTTGTAGAGCCTGAGCCTGTTGTAAAGCCTGAGCCTGTTGTAAAGCCTGAGCCTATTGTAGAGCCTGAGCCTATTGTAGAACCTGAGCCTGTTGTAGAGCCTGAGCCTGTTGTAGAGCCAACTCCAGTCAGCTCCGCTGTTCAACCAGAACAAAGCGATGTTAGTAACACGACGGAGACAGCCATCACCTCTCAGGATCCGAGTTTACCGCCAGGACTTGTATTGCCGCACATGAGTGACGCTAATGCATTAAACAATCCGGCACCTATTTACCCAAGATTATCCCGTAAATTTAAAGAACAAGGGACAGTCTTATTAAAAATTTATATTGAAGCGGACGGCAGCGTCTCTGAGATAGAAATACATGAGTCGAGTGGCCACGGTCGCCTAGATCAGTCTGCAAAAGCAACTGTAAAGCACTGGCAATACCAACCGGCAACTCAAGACGGACAAGCGATCGGTTATTGGTACCTACAGCCTGTCAATTTTGCATTAAATTAAATAAGGAACAGTCATGGAGAACCCATACGGAATCGCCGCCATGTGGGCACAAAGCGATATCGTCATTAAAGCAGTAGCGTTTAGTCTGCTGTTTATGTCAATCGCAACTTGGTGCGTCATATTAATTAAAGGCATTAAGCTTTATAAATTAAAACAGCCACTTGTTGGCTCTAAGCAGTTTTGGCACGCACAAGATGTGCAGTCAGGTATTTTATTGCTCGAAACTCCAACGGGCCAAGCGACGCCCTTTAGTTCACTGGTCAACGAAGGCATGCATGCCAAGGCGCATCATGAGCAACACAAAGAAGATTTGCATGGTAATTTACCTATCGCGGAATGGTTAACTGCCAGCTTACGAACTTCTATTGACGAAAGTAAATCGGAACTACAGAGTAACTTAGCGATACTAGCTTCCATTGGTGCCACCGCTCCTTTTATCGGCTTGTTTGGCACGGTATGGGGAATTTACCATGCCCTGATAAGCATTGGCGTTAGTGGCCAAGCAAGTATCGACAAAGTAGCAGGTCCTGTGGGTGAAGCATTAATTATGACTGCTTTTGGCCTTGCCGTCGCTATCCCCGCAGTACTGGGTTACAACGCACTCACTCGGGGAAACAAACGCGTTGTAAACCGCCTGAACCACTTTGCTCACGAATTACACGCATTCTTACTGATGGGCTCTGCACCAAATGCAAACGCTAAGCGCCCAGTATTTAAATCGGTCGGAGGTAAATAATGGCGTTTGGCCAAGGGTTTGAAGATGACGAAGAGGTCATGGCTGAAATAAACATGACACCACTTGTGGATGTGATGTTGGTATTGCTGATCATTTTTATTATCACCATGCCTGTGATCACTCAGTCCATTGAAGTAGAGCTGCCCAAAGCAGCCTTGCAAGAAACCAGCGTAGAGGTATTGCCCGACAGCGTTTCTTTGATAGTACAAGCGAATGGTGATATTCAGTGGCAACAACAAGCCATCACGCTCGCGCAACTTAAACAACGTTTAGTGGAAGTTGCCGCACAATCACCGCAGCCTCCGATCCAATTACAAGGGGCTGCCAAAGTTCCCTATGAAAAAATAGTCGAGGTTATGGCACTGGCGCAGCAATCGGGCGTTAACTCGCTGAACTTTGTGACACAAACCAAGTAATAAAAGCAAGATAGCGCTAAGCGGGGTGTCGCCTTGTTATAGCGCTATGAAGATTGATAAATAGATAGAACTTAGCTTTTTTAACACAGTGCAACGGGCAGAGATTAGGCACTAAACGACGAAGGATCTCGTTAGACAGTTTAAATACGAATTAATTTCATAAATATTTAAATAAATTAAATTCTCACTCGTCTAATCCAAAACATAATTTTAGTTGAGCTTCTGATAGTCATACCAATTCGCTTAATTAAGTGATCTATTTTGAGGCGAGCAAATCTTGTCGATAACAAGGCGAAAATTTTGCTATTTAGTTGTTCTAAATGAGAAATTTTTAACGCGGTTAGCGTCAGATTTGCTCCTTCAAATTGAGCAACTATTAAGACTAATTGGTATTAATAGCGCCCTGTCGGTCTTGACGCTCAGCAGGCCCTAGGACAATAGCAGTAGCTAACCGTAACTGTGAGGATTAAGTATGAACAACACATCTCGCTTTTCATTAGTAGGTATTGGCTTCGGACCTTCTAATATTGCACTAGCAATCGCACTTCGTGAGCAAGGCCTAACAGATTGGGCTAACCATGCCTTGTTTATGGAACGTCAGCCAGAGTTTTCATGGCATAAAAATATGATGCTCGAAAACACGCACATGCAAATTTCCTTTTTGAAAGACCTTGTCACTATTCGTAATCCTAAAAGTGAATTTACGTTTATTAACTATTTACACCAAAAAAATCGCTTAGCAGACTTTATCAACCTTCAAACATTTTTCCCAAGCCGACATGAGTTTAACGACTACTTAGCATGGGCGGCTTCGCATTTTAAAGATCAAACCAGCTATGGCGAAACAGTATTTGATGTCCAACCGATTTTAGAAAACGAGCAAGTTGTTGCGCTACAAGTGCATTCCAGAGGTGTTGATGGCAGTGAAAAAGTCGTTGAAACAGATAACCTAGTCATCAGTATTGGTGGTGGTGGATATATACCAAAACAATTTAGAAAGCTGGCGGGCGACACCCGCGTATTCCACAGCAATGATTACAAAGTTGCTATTGAAGCAAATAACACAGCTAAGAAAATTGCCGTCATTGGCGCAGGCCAAAGTGCCGCCGAAATATTTATGGATTTACACGGCCGCGCAGATGATAACCAAGTCGATTTTGTTATTCGTGCAAACTCTATTAAGCCATCGGACGACAGTCCATTTGTAAATGAAATCTTCAATGCAGAATATACTGATAAAGTTTTCTCCAAATCCGATATCGAACGCGAAGCCTTCTTAAAAGAATACCGCCAGACCAATTACGCTTGTCCTGACTTACCCCTTATCGAACAAATTTACGGCGTATTTTACGAACAAAAAGTACGCAGCCACTATCGCCATCGCTTCCTTTCTAGCACAGAGGTCGCAGCGGTTGACGCGGACGAAAACGGTATTCATCTAACCCTCACAAACCGCAAAACTGGCGACACTAAAGTGTGTAGCTACGATGCGGTAGTGTTGGCAACAGGCTATGTACGAGATCAGCACAAAACGCTATTGGCACCTTTATCAAAATACTTAGGTGACTTTACTGTGGGACGCGACTACCGCATTCAAAGCACGGAAGACTTTAAACCGAATATTTTCTTGCAAGGCGCATGCGAAAGTTCCCATGGACTGAGCGATACCTTGTTATCAATTTTGGCAGTCCGTAGCCAAGAAATTGGTGAGGTACTTAAACAACTAAAACAAACATCAACGCCTCAAGTTACTGATAACACGGCGCTAGTGGACTAGCCTCGAACTAAAACGGGTGATTGAGAAAAGCTCTGCTCAATCACCTCATAAATAAATCTGCTTCTCAAAAATAATAAGGAGTCTTTGTGAAACAACAACGCTCAACCCCATTGTTAACCCTATCACCAATTGCTGCCGCCATTTTAGGTTTAACACTGGTATCAACTGCACATGCTGAAGGTAACTCGCCAAGCAAACTAAAAGCGGTTACCGTCAATGCTGATGCCGACCAAGAAACGGCAACAGGTCCGGTTGAAGGTTACAATGCACGCCGCAGTGCAACTGGCTCAAAAATCGATGTTGCAATAATTGAGGTGCCACAAACCATCAATGTTGTCACCGCAGACAAAATTGAAGCCATTGGCGCAACGCGTGTGACAGAAGCATTATCATATACCGCAGGTGTAAATACCGCACCTTGGGGTGACTTACCACAATACGATTGGTTATACATTCGTGGCTTTGATGCTTATGCACCTGGTTTCTACCAAGATGGTCTACAGATCCGTAACAGTGGTAACTGGGGTTTATGGCAGACCGAAAGCTACGGTATGGAGCGTATAGAAATTCTTAAAGGCCCCTCTTCAGTATTATATGGTCAAAATGGTCCAGGTGGCGTCGTTAACCTAGTTAGTAAAATGCCAACGCCATTTTCGCAAAATGAGCTGCAGATCAAACTTGGCAATAACAGCCTCAAACAACTAGCCGTTGATATGTCAGGTCCAATTGACGACGATAGCGAGTATTTATATCGCGTGACAGGCTTAACCAAAAAGTCTGATTTGAGCACCGATCCACTAGAAAACGATCGCGACTACTTAGCCCTATCAATGACTTGGCAACCAAGTAGCCAAGGGAAAATCACCTTTTACTCACAGTACTACGACATTGAGTCTGGCGCTGCTTGGCACGCCTACCCAACAACAGGTACTATTTTACCTAACCCTAACGGCCAAATCCCGTTTTCAACATTGATTGGTGAGCCTGATTTCAACCGCTACAACCAAGAGCAGTGGGTGGTAGGTTATAAAGGCGAATATCATTTCAATGACAACTGGCAAATCAAGCAACACGCGCGCTATGCGGAATTTGACGTTGACTATGGCGTCATTTGGGGTAAATGGGCGCAAAAAAATGCTGATAACCCAAGTGACCCAGAAAACTTCCGTTACTTAGCCCGTACTCCACTATCAAGTAAAGAGAAAGTCAGCGGCGCTACTATCGACACGCATTTGATCGGTCAGTTTTCACACGGCAACGTAGAACATACATTACTCATTGGTGCCGATTATCAAGATACAGAGATTGAAGTGAGAGCGCGCTACGGCGGTGTGTTAGCTGATCTTGATATCTTTAACCCGACTTACGGCTCAAGTGTGATCCAACCTGAACCTAATATCAAGGGTGTTTCCAAGCTAGAGCAGTTTGGTATTTATATCCAAGACCAAATCAAAATTAATGAGAAGATCATCATTTCTTTGGCTGGTCGTTGGGATGAAGCAAAGCTAAAAAATGAGACGCTAGAAGGTCAAGTAGACCCGACATCAGTGCGTACAGACAGAGAATTTAGTGCTCGCGCCGGGGTTGTTTATTTAGCTGACAACGGCTTAGCACCTTACTTTAGCTACTCTGAATCTTTTGCACCGACAACCAATGTTGACCCTGCTACCGCTCGTCCTTTCTCACCTGAAACAGGTAAACAATACGAAACCGGTGTGCGCTATCAACCAAAGGACTCAACTTCGAGCTATAGTGCAGCGGTATTTGAGATTGAACGTAGTGACTTCACTCAGTGGGTATGGACAACCGAACCTGCTGGCTACAAACAAACGGGTGCCATCGTTGTGCGCGGTTTAGAGTTCGATGCCTTTGTGCAACCAACTGAAAAAATGAACTTAACCGCTTCTTACGCTTACATTCCTAAAGCGGATGTCACTGAGAGTGGTCTTGATCCAAGACTTGCTGACGAAGTCGGCAAACAGGATAAAGCAGTTTCAAAGCATCAGTTTAATATCTGGAGTGACTATCAACTTACCGACAACTTCACTGTAGGTTTAGGTGCACGTTACACAGGAAGTAACAAAGGTACTGGTGAAAAAGCACCTAAAACCGTTGAGGGTTACACCCTGTTTGATGCCATGGCAAGCTATGATCTGGCACAATGGCGCTTTGCACTCAATGTGCGTAATCTAACCGACAAAAAGGTTATCGCTTCATGTGGTGAAACATCCTGCTCCTATGGCAGTCGCCGAAACATCGCATTAACTGCAACTTACCAATGGTAAGTGCTAGCAACTAGAGTTAACTCTCACAAAAACGGCGCTACTCAGCGCCGTTTTTATTTCCAAAGACAAACCTTCCAAAGACAACCCTAAAGATAAAAATAAAGCGACTTAGAGCCGCTTTATACTTTAACTTTAAACTTCGCTAGACACGTTCTAATACAGTGCGATCTTTAACCACCGCGAAATGTCCAACATCCAAGTCGTGAGACGAAACACTTTGGCTATTCAACCACTCGTACCACCATGCTTTATGCGCTTGCTCTCGACCTTTCATCCAAAATAGTTCAGCCTTACCGGTGAAAACAGGCAGCGTCTCAATATTGACGGCAGCCAAAAATAGCGGTTGGAAGGCCAGATATAAATGATATAAGTCTTGAGCCGTTAACTGTCCGTAACCCGTCATAAACTCCGTCCTTGGGTGCTCAAACACTTGCTGCATCAACCTTTGAATGTCATCACTTGATATCTGCTGTTGAGCAGAACATTCAGCCAGCGTACTTTGTATTTCAACGTCTTGCATCAAGGCAAACCCACTTTCTTCGCTCAGTAATAAGCTGAAGAAAGTTTGTAGCTGCATCATTGGGCCTATTTGCTCTGCCAGTGTTGAGCGCTGTGCACTTGCATTAGGTGGCGAGTAAGGGTCAAGTAAAAGCAGCTGCTCTACTTGCTCACCTTGTTGTTCTAACTCAGCGGCAATAGCGTGCGCCAACACGCCACCTAAAGACCAGCCACATAAACGGTAAGGTCCGCGAGCTTGCACTTTGCGAATTTCGCTCAGATGCGATGCCACCAGTGCAGATAAATCAGCAGCTTGTCCAGTTAAAGAACCAGGCTGATAAGTCAGTCCGTACACCGTACGCTTGCCATCGAGATGCCTTGCCAAAGTGGTGTAGTCCAACACTTTACCAAAACCATCATGTAAGCAAAATAGCGCACTTGCAGCAGCTGATTTTTGATTCAGTGCGATAATAGGCTCGCTACAAAGTGTATTTCCAGAGCCGGTAGCGCCTTGCAACTCAGTCAACTGCAAGGCTAACTGACTCAGATCTGCGGTTTCAAACATGTGTTTTACCGCCATGTCAAAACCACGTTGGCGCATCAATGACACCACTTTTAGACATGCGATAGAATCGCCGCCAAGCGTAAAGAAATTAGCAAAACGACTGATATAATTGATTCCTAAAACCTCAGACCAGACTTGCGCCACACTTTGCTCCATGTCGTTTATTGGCGCAACAAACTCTCCGCTATCTTGCCAAACCGGTTCCGGTAAAGCGTCGCGGTCAATTTTCCCATTCGGGCTAAGTGGCAAGCGCTCAAGACTCAAAATGCTGTTTGGCACCATATAGTCAGGTAAGACTTTAGCTAAGATGCTTTTTAGCTCATCACTTGACTGTACTTGTTGAGACTGCACATAGCCGACTAAACGGTCGCCTGACGGCGAAGGCTTTGCCAATACAACGGCTTTTTGAATACCGCTAATACTTGCAAGCTGAGCTTCAATTTCTTCAAGTTCAATACGTAGGCCTCGGATCTTAACTTGGTGATCAAGTCGGCCCATGTATTCAATCAGTCCTTCTTTATTCCAACGCACCAAATCACCGGTACGGTAAAGACGACCACCTGATGCGGATATCGGATCGGCAACAAATCGCTCTGCGGTTAAGTCAGGGCGGTTAAGATAACCCCGGCTCAACCCTACTCCACCTAAATAGAGCTCACCTACTACCCCTTGAGGAACTGGCGTCAAGTATTCATCGAGTACGTAGCAACTGGTGTTTGAGATAGCACGACCGATTGGAATTGTGGTTCGTGGCGCTTGCGTAAACTCCCAGTTGGTCACATGAATTGTGGTTTCTGTTGGTCCAT
Organism: Pseudoalteromonas sp. OF5H-5; assembly: GCF_021530695.1. Classification (NCBI taxonomy): domain Bacteria; kingdom Pseudomonadati; phylum Pseudomonadota; class Gammaproteobacteria; order Alteromonadales; family Pseudoalteromonadaceae; genus Pseudoalteromonas; species Pseudoalteromonas sp. OF5H-5. The sequence continues at coordinate 70,852 of NZ_JAKGBF010000018.1, read as the reverse complement.
ATAAATTATGCACCTTAGCATTTGGTAGTGCGGCGAACATACGTTGACGAAGTTCCGGTGGCGCAGCCTCTCCTCCTACCATAATGTTACGTAAATAGTTCTCTTCATTGGGGTTAGTTTGCTCAATAAAGGCTTGTAGCATCGTCGGTACAAAACTTGCTGTTGTAACTTGTTGCGCCTTGATAAGTGCAATTAATTTGTCTGGATCTTTATGATCTCCGGGTTCAGATACTACAATGCGGCCGCCTTGACTCAGTGGGAAAAATAGCTCCCAACAAGACACATCAAAGCCAAATGGTGCCTTATGTAACACCGCATCTTCCCGTGTGAGTTGATACTCGCGCTGCATCCACTGCATACAGCTAACCAGTGAGCGGTGACTAATAGCCACGCCTTTAGGTCGTCCCGTCGAGCCTGAGGTATAAATCACATAAGCCAGTTGCTCTGGGTGAGCATCGACAATGAGATTATCTTGGCTGTATGGCGCTAAGTCTATCTGTTGCCATACACACTGCGTGAGCTGCTCAGGGAATGGCGGCAGTGCATCTACCCCTTCAGCATGAGTCAATAGCAACTGTACGCCACTTGACGCCACAATATATTGCAAACGCTCCGCTGGATAATCTAAATCTAGTGGTACGTACGAGGCGCCCACTTTCATGATTGCCAACAGACTTATCACGGTTTCAACACTACGCCACATGCCCACAGCGACTCGGCTCTCTATACCCACGCCTCGTGATTGTAGATAATGCGCGAGCTGATTCGCTTGTTGGTTAAGCTCAGCGTAACGCACGTGATTGTTTTTAAATGTGACGGCAATAGCGTCAGGCTGTTTTTGCACCTGTGCTTCAAATAAGCGGTAGATCGCTTGCTGGGTGTTCTCTTTGGTGGTGTTTTCGCTCCACAAGCGCTGAGTTTGCCACGCATTGTCAGTCAACGCTTGCCAATCACCTAGCTGTCTTAGTGCAGGCTCTGCGACAAGCTGAGTCAACGCATTCAGTAAATAGCCACACAACTGCGCAGGTTCAACACTCGGTAGTGTTTGCGCTACGATGTTAAAGCCATCGCCAGCATCGTCAATAGAAACTCCAATAGGGTAATTGGTGCGTTCCTCACCGCCAAATACTTGCCAGCCATCATCGGTAACATAGAGCTTTTTCGAATCACCATGTTTGTGCGCATTTGGGCTATAGCGATAGTTCAACAGCGTCGAAAACAGCGGCGTTCCTTTCGCTACGTTGCTGCAAGATTGTGCTTTGGATAAGCTCGCACTTTCATGGCAAATAAGCGCAGTTAACAGCTGCTGCGCTTGTTGCAATCCTGATTTAAGATCTGCTTGGCGCAATCGAAAACGGATCGGCAATGTATTGATAAACATGCCAACAGCCCTATCGGCGCCTTCTCCACCTTGTGAACGGCCAAACATCACCGTGCCAAATACCGGATCATTTAGTCCGGTCAGCTTTTGTAGCACCATCGCCCAAGCTAGGTGGAATACCGCCGCAGCACTGGTGTTTTGCTTTACGGCAAGGTGGCGCACTTGGGCGGCCAGTGCTTCAGGCACGGCAGTTTCGTGCGTTAGAATGTCCTCACCTGTGCCCTTAATATCTAACAACCCAAATGGCGCAGTTGGCGTTTCTATATCCCCTAATAATTCGCTAAAGAACGTATTTTGCTCCGCTTCGGCCTCTGGGTTTTGCTGCGCTAGCGCCACAAAATGTCTAAACGGCACAGGCTCTGGCAGTAGCGCTACATTACCCGCTAAAATCATCTGCACTTCTTCAACGAGTACTTCTAAGCTGGTGTGATCCATCACTAAATGATGACTCGGCAGTTGCAACCAGCAGGTCTCGTCTTGCACTTCGGCAATAGCGATGGCGGCAATTAAAGGTGCACACTGTGTATTTAGTCTAAAGTGGGTTGGATCTACGGCTTCATTTAAGCGTCTTGCTGCTGCCGTTAAGCCCGCTTCATCAGCAGCTAATGGCGCATCACAGGCATAATCTAACCACTTGATTTCCACTTTGGCCTGACGCTGCACAACTTGCACAGGCTCAGGCAGGCCCTGCCAAAAAATGGCTGTCCGCAGAATATCATGACGGGCAATAACAAGGTTAAGCGCATCAACAAATGCACTTAGCTGCGCGCGGCTTTCAAAACGTAATAGATTAGGCGTAATGTAAGCGTCGCCTTTTTCTTGCAAAGTATGATGGAATAAAATTCCCGACTGCAGCGGTGCCAGCGGATAAATATCTTGGACATTTTGTACGCCCCCATCTACTTGCTCGACGACTTTAGCTATCTGGTCATTATCCAGACTGACCAATGGCAGCATTTCACTGGTGATAACAGCGGTATCCGTCGCAATCCCTGACCATGCGGTTTCTGGTGCCGTATCTTGGCGGTAAGGCGTAAGGGCAGCAGCGAAGTGTTTGAGCACTGGCTGACTAAATAGGGTTTTCACTTGTGCTTGCCAGCCAGCTTGGCGGGCACGCTCCACCAGCTTAATCGCCAGCAGTGAGTGGCCACCTAACGAGAAGAAGTTGTCATCCCTGCCCACTCGCTCAAGGCCGAGTAAATCTGCCCATAGGTGTGCAGCCATGGTTTCAGCCTCACCTATCGGTGCGCTGTATTCTTGCGCTTTGGCCCATTGCGGCTCAGGCAAAGCTTTGCTATCGACTTTACCATTGGCTGTCAGTGGCATTTTATCTAACACCACAAACGCATTGGGCACCATATAATCCGGAACATTTTCACCAAGCGCTTGAGCTAATTGCTGCTCATCTTGAATACTACCAGTTACGTAAGCGACCAATTTATCGCCAGTAGCCAAGTGTTTAACTAAGACTTTGGCTTCACGCACTTGAGGTAAGCGTCTTAACTGCTCGGCAATTTCACCCAGCTCTATTCTAAACCCTCTGATCTGTACTTGGTCATCGCTACGACCTAGGTATTCAATCTCACCGTTTTGATTCCAGCGCGCCAAATCACCAGTACGATACATCCTTTGGCCATTACCTAACACGCTGTCTGCAACAAAGCGTTCGGCGGTTAAATCTGGTCGGGCAAAATACCCTCTGGCCAGCTGGATGCCTCCTATGTATAACTCTCCAGTAACGCCCTCTGGCACGGGATTTAAACTGGCATCTAAAATATAGGTATGGGTTTGTGAAATACCTTGGCCAATAGGCGCCAAGCTTCTATTGTCGTTAATAAAAGGCCAGTGGGTTACATGAATTGTGGTTTCTGTTGGCCCATACAGGTTGTTCATCACAACATCAGGCAGTGCCTTGTATGTATCACGGAATAATTCAGCAGGCACGGCTTCACCACCACACATGATATGCCGCAGCGAGGTGCATTCAGCCACATCAGGTAGCTCGATAAAGGCCTGTAATAAAGCCGGAGGAAACGAGGTAATTGCGACTCTTTGCTGTTGGATAAGTCGCTTCAGTTCGAGTGGATCGCGTTGGTCACCAGGTTTTGCAACCACCACAGACATCCCTTCACTCAGAGGGAAGAAAATCTCCCAGCAAGACACGTCAAACCCAAAAGCGGCTTTGTGCAATACCGCTTCCTCAGGTTGTGGAGAGTATTGTCTTGCCATCCATGCCATGCAGTTACTCAGTGCACGATGGCTGATCGCAGCCCCTTTCGGGCGACCCGTTGAGCCCGAAGTATAAATCATATAAGCCAATTGCTCGGGATGAATAGCCACGTCGAGCGATTGGGCTGACAACGTTTGCCAAGGCAATTGTGCTAAGTTGACGACTGGCAGAGAAGCCAAATGGTGTGTGATCTGCGTATCTTTCAGCACCTCGGTTAATTTCGACTGTGCGTCAGGGTGAGTGATAATGGCTGTGAGTTGACTATTTTCTGCGATGTAAGCCAGTCGCTCTGGCGGATAATCTTGGTCCATAGGCACAAAGGCAGCGCCAGTTTTTAACACGCCTAATAACGTCACTACCGTATCCATACTGCGCTGTAGCGCTACACCGACTCTATCTTCGCGACCAATATTTAGGCTTTGAAGGTGCTGCGCAAGCTGATTTGAACGTTCATCCAGTTGTTTATAGCTCAACGTTAAATCTGCAAATACCGCTGCCACTGCATCTGGCTGGGTGTCAGCCAAACGGCTAAACTTTTGCTGCACTGGGGTGGTGTCTTCTAGTTGTGGATTTAACCCCCAACGCTGCCATTGCTGCGTTTCACTATCGTCTAGCAAGTTAATGTCACCAAGGGCCATAGTCGGCTCAGTGAGCAAGGCAGCAAGCACTCGCTCAAAGTGCTGACTCATGCGAACAATGCGTTGTGTGGAGATGGCCTTTTGATCGTAAGTAAAGGTCAACAAGCAAGCGCCTGCTCGGTTTTCATGAGCATCTAACACCAACTCAAACTGCACTTCTCCTGTGGTTGCGGGCAATTCACCCACTTTGAGCCCAGGCAACTGTTGTAACTGGCTTAAATCACCAAACTGATAGTTAAACAATATCTGAAATAACGGATGCACTTCGCTACTTCGCTCAGGTTGCAAGGCTTCAACTAATTGCTCAAAAGGTAAATCTTGATATTCTTGTGCTCCAAGTGTGGAAGCCTTTACCTGTGCTAAAACCTGTTGCAATGAAGTGCGGCTGTCAAAGCGGTTATCCTGCACTTGGGTATTGACGAATAAGCCGACCAAATTAGCGACTTCAGCCCGTTGTCGATTCGCGATTGGCGTACCGACACGGATCTGCTCCATCCCGGTATAGCGCTGTAGCAATACCTGAAATGCCGTCAGCAATATCATGTAATGAGAAACCTGATGGCTGGTGGCAAAAGTACCTAGCTGCTGCGTTAAGCTCTGTGGTAATTGCCAAGCGTGTGAGGCACCGCGAGCGCTGCCATGCTCTGAGTGTTGAGCTAAACCATTATCCACCTTAAGCTGTAACACTGGCTGTTCGTCACCGAGCTTTTGCTGCCAATACGCTAACTGACGCTCAAGCTCACCGGCCGTCATCCAGTCTTTTTGCCATTTAGCATAATCACCATAGGCAATATTCAGTGCTGGTAGCGCTGATTGGGCCAGCTGGCTCGATAAATCTCCCGATGCAATTTCAGCGCTAAGCAATTGGCTATACAGCGCGGCAAATTCTCCCACTAAAATCTGTAAGGAACCACCATCGGCAATAATATGATGCAGTACCACCACCAGTTGATATTGGTTTGGCGCAAGCGTGAGTAACCCCACACGGATTAAGTTGCCTTGGGTGAGATTGAACGGTGTGTTTAACCATTGCTGACGCACCGCATCAATGTTATCACCCGCTCCTACCTCTACCTGAAAATCATTGGCAATCTCGATTGGTTGCACCTGCTGCTTTACCTCAGCATCAACTTGTACAAATTGCGTGCGAAGCGAACTGTGACGAGCAATTAATAGCTGAAAAGCACGTGTCAACGCACTCAGGTTTATCTCACCTTCAAGCTGTAATCCCCCAGTGATGTGATACGCTGCACTGTCTGGGTCTAAATGCCATAAAAACCACTGACGTTGCTGTGCATAAGACAGCTCAGCAGCCTCAGCTGAGTGATGAAAAGGTAAAACGGGAAACTGACGCATGCTCAGCCCATCGGCTTGCACCTTTTGATATACCAGCTGACGTTTTTCTTGAGGTAACTGATGAAAGCGCTCAGCAATGCGTTGGATGACCTCACTGCTCATTATAGGTTCTCCAGAAATGCTTCTAAGTCGAGCAAGGCATCTTCTTGCTCTGGATTTGTTTGTGCTGAAATAATTGCAGCTAAGTCTTTTAGTATTGGATTCGCAAAGGCGTCGCGCACCGCAATGTCTACACCAAATTGTGCTTGGATTTGACTCAGGGTTTCCACCGCAAGTAAAGAATGTCCGCCAAGTGCAAAAAAGTTGTCGTCACGTCCGACTTTTTCAAGCTGCAGTACTTGCTGCCATATCTCGGCCAGTCCACTTTCGATTTCACCTTGTGGTGCCGCAAACGTTGAAAATTGCTGTAGCGATGGCTCAGGTAAAGCTTTACGGTCTAGCTTGCCATTCACGGTGAGCGGCAATTTTTCAAGCTGCACAAACACACTAGGGATCATATATTGCGGCAACTGAGTAGTGAGTTGCGAGTTAAGCGTATCAGGCTCAAGCTCAGCGTCATTTACCAACACCAAATATGCCACTAGTTGCTCGCCACCAGCGCTACTTTTCACTAACACCGCAGCATCAACTACATTGGCTAATTGCCTTAATTGGCTCTCTATTTCGCCCAATTCAATCCGCAAACCACGGATCTTCACTTGCTGATCTAAGCGGCCTAAAAACTCAAGTTGACCTTCATCATTCCAAACTACCTTGTCGCCAGTGCGATACATTCTAGCGCCTTGGCTGTTGCTACCGGCAAATGGATTCGCGACAAAACGATCGGCACTGAGATCCGGTCTAGATAAGTAACCACGCGCCAAGCACTCACCGGCAAGATATAACTCTCCTGCCACCCCTATCGGCACTTGATTGAGTGCACCATCCAATACATAAGCTTGTATGCCAGAGATAGGTTTACCAATTGGAATTACGTCATCTTGCTGGTGACACTGCCAGCTTGTCACCTCTATCGCCGTTTCTGTCGGTCCATAAAGATTGTGCAGTGCCGTTTGTTCAAAGTAGCTAAAAAATTGCTGTTGGGTTTGCAAGGTAAGCATTTCACCGCTCGTAAATACTTGGCGTAAACTTGGGCATAAGGCTTTTCCGCCCAGCGCATCGCGTGAGCTGCTTATCCCCGTCATAAATGCTTGCAACATGGAGGGAACAAAGTGACAAACCGTCACCGCTTCTGTTTCAATAAGTTGCCGAATTTGTGACGGTTCTTTGTGTTGTTCTGGCGCTGCTAATACTAGGCTTGCACCTTGCGTTAATGGCCAGAAGAACTCCCAAATAGATACATCAAAACCAAATGGCGTTTTTTGCAACACCCTATCACTGCCTTGAAGCTGATAGCGAGTTTGCCCCCAAGCCAAGCGATTTGCGACGCCACGATGTACACATGCAACCCCTTTGGGCTTGCCCGTCGAGCCTGAGGTATAAATCACATAGGCTAAGTTATCTAAATGGATTGTCACATTGGGTGCTGTGGTTGGATAAGCGCTTAACTCTAAGTGCTCAAGCCATGTTACTTGAGCGCTGATATTCTCTGCCAGCTGTGCTTTTACTGAAGCATGACTCAAGATACAAGCACAGGCGCTTTGCTCAATAATATAGTGTAAGCGTGCCTCGGGCAGTTGAGGCTCGATTGGTACGTAAGCCGCGCCCGCTTGAAGCGTAGCCAGCATCGCCACCACCATCTCAATGCTGCGCTCAAATAGCAATGCCACTTTCGACTCATGGCTGATATTTTGCGCCACCAAATACTGTGCTAATTGATTTACCCGTTGCTGTAATTCAGCATAGGTGACAGACTCGCCCATAAACCTTAACGCAATCGCGTCTGGGGTTTTCTGTGCCTGAAGCGCAAATGCTTGAGGTACGCTAAGCAAGCTTGCTGAAGTTTTACCGCCAGATTCAAGCGCCGCTAAAGCCGCCTTCCGCTCGGCACTCATCAGTAAAAGATCGCGAATTTGAGTCTCTGGAGCTTGGCAAAAGGTGCGCAGGAGCGACTGATATTGCTCGTCAAATGTGGAGATCCAAGCCGCTGAAAGTTTATTGCTATCAACACGCCATTGTAATTGCACGCCACCATCACTTAGCTCGGTTGTATCTAGCGCAAGGTCACACATTATGCCCTGAGTCAAACTAAAGTAATTGGTCAACGAGGCACCATGCAATTGTGCTAAACCACTGCTGCTATCTTTGAGGTGATTGAACATCACTTGATAAGGCGTTGCGCCCTGCAAGTTAGGTTGAAAACGCTTCATCAGTGAGTCTATGGGGATGTCTTGTTGCGCTTGGATTGCTAATGCCTGTTTGGCACAGTTACGCAATAGCTGCTGTAGCGTTAATTCACCAGCAACAGGCAAGCGCATCAGCTGTATATTAACAAAAAAGCCAACCACACTATGGGTAGCAAACTGGTTCCGATTTGCCACCGGAACCGCCGTCAGCAGCTCATCTTCGTTTGTGTATCTATGCAGCAAAGCTTGATACGCAGTCAATAACACGACGAATAGCGAGACCCCTTGTTCACGCGCAAATTGTGTGACTTGTGCTGCCAATTGCGCGGGTAACTGAGTAACGAGTTGCTCTGCCTTAGGTACACTATTTGCTGAGTTTGTCACACCGAGTTCAACCACAGGCAAGTGACCTGTGAGTTGTTGCTGCCAAAATTGCCACTGCTGCTGCACTTGCTCAGCATCACTGTTAAGCCAATCATTTTGCCACTGAGCAAAGTCAGTATAATCTAACCGGTTCGCGTCATGGGTGATGGGTTGAGCGAGACTCGCTTTTTGATAAATTTCAACGAAGTCTTTAATAATCAAACTCTTCGACCACGCATCACTAATTATGTGGTGCATCACGACTAAGAGTACATGCTGTTCTGGAGCAAACTGCAACCACTGCATTCGCATCAAAGGACCTGTCCGTAAATCAAAGGGCGTTGCAGCGAAGCGCGCTAACCTTGCTTTATAAACCTGTTCCTGCGCTTGTTCGCGACTCAGCTCTGTATCATGTGCTTGCAGTGCTGCGACTTCAGCGGCTAATTCGTGTTGCTCTACCGATTCCAGCGGTAAGCGCAGTGTCGGCAAAACCACTTGCGCAGGTTTGGCGCCTTCCCCTTCAACAAACTGAGTACGAAGCCCAGCATGGCGCTCGGCTAAGTGATCTAAGCTTGCACGCAGCGCGTCTTTGTCTAGATGGCCACTTAAACACATCCCCCCACCAAGGTGGTATGCGGTATTTTCAGGGTTGATCAACCACTCAAACCACAGCCTTTGCTGCGCCGCCGATAACGGCGCTTGAAGTTTGCCAAGTTTTTTAATTACTGGCGCACTCGACTGAACCGGCTGTTTATCCTCGAGCTGTTTAAGCATGGCTTTTTTCTGCGCCAGTGTCATATTGCCTTTGCGCGCTGCCAATAGTGCATTGATCGACATGCTTATTTCGCTCCCTCAGCCAGCTCTTGCTGTAGCTCTTGTATTAGAATGGCTTCTATTACTCGAGCAAGCCCCAAAATGGTTGGATCTTTAAAAAAGGAAGCTGGTGACAAGGTCACTTCAAATTTATTGCTTAGTTGCGACATGATTTGTACCCCCATTAAGGAGTCACCGCCCAGCTCAAACAAATTATCGTGAATGCCTATTTGCTCTATCCCCAACATGGCGCTCCAGACTTGCGCAATACCAACTTGTAAATCATCTTCTGGCGCAACATATGGCGTTGATAACTCAGGACGCTCATAGCCACCACTGCGAGGTGTCGCATCTGCCATAGTCAATTCTGCATCTAACAGGTTACCTTTGGTGGCTTCTAATCGTGCAGGAAGGTCGAGCGTTGAGACCGCAACTTGCGGCAATATTGGTGCGCTGAGTATGCGCGCCATAACTTCAACCCCTTGCTGAGGCGCGATACCGACTCCGTCAGGCATATCCATATCACCAGCCATGCCGACCTCTCGCCAACTGTCCCAGTTAACAGCCAGTATTGGATAACCGCCTGTTTGCACCGATTGCTGAGCGTATTGCTGTGCAATAGCATCTAGATAGGCATTCGCTGACGCGTAGGCGGCCTTAGATAAACCACCTGCAATGCTAGCAAGCGATGAGCACAACACCATAAAGTCCAGTGGCTGCTCGTTAAATAAAGCCAACAAATGTTGCGTTCCCACAACTTTGGCAGCAAACATCTGCTCGATAAACGCTGCATCCGTCGAACTAATTAAGGACGTTGCACCACTCCCTGCTGCGTGGATCACCCCATTGATCTGCCCAAACTGCTGATGTGCTTGTGCGACAACCTCTGCCATTTGTTCAAAGTCCGCCACATCCGCTTGTTTAACCAGTACCTGCGCACCAAAAGATTGCAATTGTGCTAATTTTTGCTGTTGTGCCTCTGAAGGCGTGCTGCGACCAAGCAAGACTAATTTAGCCTGGTAGTGCTCCGCCAAATGCTCAGCCATTACCAAACCAACGCCACCTAAACCGCCGGTAATTAAGTACACCCCACCTTGGCGATAAATCGCTTCATTTTGCTTAGGTTTGGCCGTCGCTTCAAAGCCCATCAGCCAACGATGATAAGACCGATAAGCAACCACCTCGCCCGCTTCGCCATGTTGCTCTGACAACAACCAATCTATCCAGTCACCGTGAAGTTGTGCACCAAAATCAACCAATTGACATTGAATGTGTGGGAACTCCTGCGGGATGACTTTACATGGGCCAAGTAACATCGACTGAGCGGGTGAAATCTCATCATTACCCGACACATCGGCCAACCCTTGGCTCACTACGCTCAAATTAACCGGCTGACCTAACTGTTGCGATTCAAGTGCTTGAGCAAGTGCGATTAGACTCATCATGCCCTGTTGTTGAGTTTGGCTTAAATCAGCAGGCTCGCTGGTCGGCAAGCTCCACAAATGGAATATATGCGATACAGGACCATGAATTTGATTCACGCTTGCAATAAGTTGCTGATAGTCGCTCAACTGAGCCGCGCGGATCACAAACTCATTATCCGATTCTTGCTGAAATGCTTGCCCTAATTTGACCCGAATTAGCTTATCGCTCTGCGTGTGTAGCTTATCAAGGAGCAGGTCGCAGGCCTTATGCTGTGTTTCAAATAGCAAAGTACAACCCAGTTCAACCGGCTGAGTTAAATCAGGAACCGAGCGCTTATATGAAGGGATGTAACACCACTGTTCAATCGGTTTTGGTGCCAAGGCGTTATGGTTGTTTTGCGCCACAATATTTGCATCGGCTTCAATCCAAAAACGTTTTCGCTCAAACGGGTAAACAGGTAAGGCGACGCGATGAGGTGTCTGCTCATACAAGGCATCCCAATCAATCTCTACGCCTTCAATCCATAAACGTCCCAAGGCTAAGGCAAAGTGTTGCTCTGTCTCTTGCGCTTTTCTTGGGTGTGGTAGCGAAGTGACAATACTCGTTTGCGCTTTTACTTCTGCATCCCGTCCAGCAAGTTGACTTAGCGTATTACTTGGTCCCACTTCGAGTAGCACAGTTTGTTCTAAGCCATTTTCTGACTCTGGATTGTCAAGATTGACGATAGTGCGCAGACCTTGGTTAAAGCGCACCGCTTGTGCTAAATGCTGCGCCCAATATTGAGGGTCGGTCGCTTGTTGGTCGGTTATCCAAGTGCCTGTTACATTCGATACAAATGGAATGCTTGGGGCACTGCGCTGAACCTGAGCAATCAACTTAGCCAGTTGATCACCTGCATCACTCACCAAGGACGAATGGAACGCATGGGAAACATGTAAAGGCTGTACTACGACCCCTTGCTCAGTGAGCCTATTTGATAGTGCCGCTATCGCTTGCTCTGAGCCCGATACAACACAGTTTTCAGGGCTATTCACCGCTGCCAGCTCAACTTTATGCCCAAGATTGTCGGTATCAAGATAAGGAGCTAAAGCGGCTTCTGAGAGCGCCACCGATAACATACAGCCCGGTGCTTGCACCTGAATAAATTCGCCCCGCTTGGCGACCAGGTATAATGCATCCTCTAAACTAAACACCCCCGCAATACACGCGGCGACGTATTCGCCGATACTGTGGCCAATCATAGCACTGGGCTTTACTCCCCACGCCAACCATTGCTGCGCCAATGCATATTCCACAGCAAATAATACCGGCTGAGTGACTGAGGTTTGTTTTAGTTGCGCCGCACCGTGCTCAACGTCCGCTTCATCAACAAAAATAAGGTCTTTAATATCTTGCCCAACATGCGCTATCAGGCCCTCCCGACAGCGGTCAAATGCATCTCTAAACACGCTTTCTGACTCATACAGTGCGCGGGCCATATTGATATGCTGCGAACCTTGCCCTGGGAACATAAAGGTAACGGGCCTGTCACCTGAAACCGTTAACTGCCCTTGCGCTCTTAATGTGCTGGTATCGTCAGCCAGTGCTGCAATCGCTTGCTCACTATTTTGCGCCACCACGACGGCACGATGGGTTAGGCCTTTCCTACCCACTTGCAAAGTGTAAGCACTGTCTTGCCACAAAGGCTGAGTGCTTGCTTGCTTAAACCAAGTTGCTAACTGCTCGCGGCGACTGGCCAGTGCAGTTTTGGTGTGGCCCGACAGCGGTAGGATTTGCCAGTTGCGCTGCGACTGCGTCGCACGTTGAACTGGTGGCTCCTCAAGGACCACATGCACATTGGTGCCACCAATACCGAATGAACTCACCCCAGCACGGCGTGGGCCTGTTTCATTTGACCAAGGCGTCAGCTTATCCGCGACATAGAACGGGCTATTGGCAAAGTCAATTTCTGGGTTAGCTTGCTTGTAGTGCAAACTCGGCGGGATTTGTCCGTGCTTCACTGTCAGCGCGGCCTTTATTAACCCGGTAACCCCTGCGGCTGCATCTAGGTGGCCGACATTCGATTTGACTGAACCTACGGCACAATATTGCGTTTGCTCGGTATCCATTCGGTAGGCGCGGGTGAGCGCAGCAATTTCAATGGGGTCGCCAATCACCGTGCCGGTACCATGCGCTTCAACGTAACCAATGCTCTCTGCCGGGGTATCAGCCATTTCCAGTGCTGCGGCGATAACTTCAGCCTGCCCATCCACACTAGGTGCGGTGTAACCTGCTTTAGTATTACCATCATTATTCATTGCAGAGCCCTTGATCACGGCATAAATGGTATCGCCATCAGCCATTGCATCTTCAAGGCGTTTAAGTACCACGACACCAGAGCCAGAACCAATTACCGTCCCTTGAGAATCTGCGTCAAACGGACGACAGTGACCATCTGAAGACAAAATTGCGCCGGGTTGATATACATAACCGCCCTGATGCAAAAAGTTCAACCATGAGCCGCCAGCCAAGGTCATATCTGACTCATAATTCAATAATGAGCGTGTCGCCATGTGAACTGCAGCCAAGGAAGTTGAGCACGCCGTTTGTACCGTTACCGCAGGGCCCTTTAGGTTTAGTTTGTAGGCCAGTGTCATGGTCATGGCATCTTTGTTATTACCGTTCATCAGCGCTTGTAGCTGCGAGATATTACCAAGATCGCTAAAACGGCCACTTTGCATCAAATTAGAGATTAGATAAGTGTTTACGCCACAGCCGCCATAGACACCTATTGGAAAGTCACACTTGTCACCATCGTAGCCAGCATTTTCCAGCGCCTGCCAAGCGGTTTCTAAAAAGAGACGTTGCTGCGGGTCAAGCTCTTCTGCTTCACGCGGTGAATAGCCAAAAAATGACGCGTCAAACTTGTCTTGATCAGGCAACAACGCACACCGAGGGACAAAGTTGGGGTCAGCAATAGTCGCTTCCGGCACCCCAAGTTCACGTAATTCTGCCTCTGTGAAGGTTTTGATTGATTCCACCCCGTTTTTTAGGTTTTCCCACAGGGCATCTACGTTCTCAGCTCCTGGGAAACGACCTGCTAGGCCGACAATGGCAATATCTGTGCTTGAATAAGTTTCTGTAGTCATGCTTAGCTTTCCACTTTTGTGCGTGTTTTTTTCAAGAAGGCTTGGCGCTGGCGTTGACCACGCGCCGATGCTTTTTTCATTTCTTTGGCAACTGCTTGCTGTGCATTCGCAGCGCCTTCAGGTGTACGTTGTTCAAAGTAAGTGGCCATGGCACTTACGGTTGTCATATGAAACAGTTCTAACATGGTCAATTTACAGCTAAATTCGGCTTCAAGACGTTGCTGAATTTGACCAAACAATAGGGAGTGACCGCCCAAGTCAAAGAAGTTGTCATGCAGGCCAATTTGTTTCGCATCTAGACCTAGCACTTCCGCCCAAATCGCAGCGACTTTATTTGCTAAGCCGCCTGTTGGTACTTGATGGCTTTCACCACTCCCCCACTGAGGTTCGGGTAAGTGATGACGGTCAATTTTGCCATTGGCCGTCACAGGCAAGTTTGCCAATACGGTGATACAACTCGGGACCATGTAGTCTGGTAGTTTTTGCAGTAAACTTTGCTTCAGTGTTTGCGCGCTAGGTAATACGCCTTGGCCATTCGCCTCAGCGCCAACATAAGCCACCAAATGTGTCCCAGAATGACCATGTTGGCCATCACCGTCTTTGGCCAATACAACCGCTTCTTTAATGTGTGGAAGTGCCATTAATTGCGCTTCAACTTCACCGAGCTCTATCCGAAAACCACGAATTTTGACTTGATGATCGATGCGCCCTAAATATTCCAGTTCATCGCGTTGATTCCAACGAACCAAGTCTCCCGTTCGATATAAGACTTCGCCATCGCTACTAAATGGGTTGGCAACAAAACGCTCTGCGGTCAGGGCTGGACGCCCCAAATAACCACGAGCAACACCACGACCACCCACGTAAAGTTCACCGCTTGCTCCTTGTGGTACAGGATTCAGATCGGCGTCTAAAATATAGGCCTCACGCGCACCTATCGGCTTGCCAATTGGTACAGTGCTAACCTCGTGTAGCTCACCCGGTAAACTGATCCATGCCGTTGGTGTAATAATGGTTTCAGTTGGCCCGTAGGCGTTGACAATCCGAGGCGCAGAAAACGCCCGATGAGCGTCTTGATAATCTGTGCGGCTAAATTCTTCACCGCCGACAATACAGGTGCGAATTTGCTTACAGTCGTGCAAATGCGGCGTCAAAAGGCGTAAATAGGCGGGCGGTAAATGCAGTGCCGTCACCTTGTGCACGTTTATTAACTCACTGACGGCCTCCACATTGAGCTGCGCCTTAGTCGCCAGCACTAACGCACCACCTTTGATCAGTGGTGTCATCCACTGCTCACCTGCGGCATCAAAGTTAATCGAAAAGAACTGCAGCTCCGTGTGATCGCTATCTACTCCGTATACGTCAACCATATTTTGAATATGCATGGACAATGGGCCATGCGTAACGGCAACCCCTTTGGGCAACCCTGTCGAACCTGAGGTGTAAATAACATACGCTAAGTGCTGGGAATGTGATGCAATCGCAGGATTAGTCGTTGCAAAGTCGCCAAGCGCTATATGCTCGTATGCAAGCACAGAGATGGCGTTTTCAGCGTTTGGAATATGCGCCACGAGCGCTGCATTGGTCAGCACCAACTTCACCCCGCTATCCTTCACCATGTGAACAAGCCTGTCCTCAGGGTACGTCGGATCGAGTGGCACATAGGCGGCTCCCGCTTTCCAAATCGCAAATAGGGTGACATACATCTCAATACCGCGCTCAAGCGCCATACCGACACAATCTTCAGGCCCAATACCTCGACTTTTTAAATAGTGCGCGAGCTGGTTGGCTCGTTGATTTAATGCGTTATAACTCACGGTTTGTTGGTTGAAGATAAGTGCGGGCGCATCTGGCGTGCGCTTCACTTGCTCCTCAAACAATTGATAAATGGTAGAGTCATCCGTTGCAACCGCAGGCCCTTTGGCAACCTGAGTCAACCACGCTTGCTCTGCCGAGGTTTGCACACATAGCTGCGCAAGTGGCGTTGCGCCAGACTCAAGCTGGGCATGTAGCAGAGCAACATATTGCTCAGCCATACGCGCTATCGTTTGTGGCAAAAATAGTGCTCTGGGATAAACAAACTCTAGCGCTACTTGATCCTCTTCTAGCTCGTAAGTTTCGAGCGTTAAGTCAAATTGCGGCGCCACTTCTAGCGGCTGCCAAGCGCGGGCTGATAAGTTAGTATCCTTTGCGACCAACGGCTGCCATGCACGAGTATCATGCTCCGTATGGCTAAACATTACCTGGAAAAGCGGATGCGTATCGACGCTCCGTTCCGGCGCTAGCGCTTCGACTAGATACTCAAAAGGAACATCTTGATTTGCTTGTGCGCCCAAGACGGCAGTTTTGACTTGCGCCACAATATCTTGCAAACAAGTCTGACCCGAAAACTTCGCAGGGATCACTTGGGTATTTACAAAAAAGCCTACTAACTCTTGGAGTTGAGGCAAATGGCGGTTCGCAACTGGTATCCCCACTCGAATGTCATGTTGCCCAGTATGACGATAAAGCAATGCATGAAAACTGGCTAACATCACCATAAATAAGCTGGCGTTTTGTTTGGCCGCTTGGCGACGAAGTTGCTTAACCAGTTGAGCCGGTAAGACGACACTGTGATTTGCACCTAACAGTTGCTTATTATTTTCAGGAGAGTGCGCTTTATTGACTCGAGGGAAATCCGTGCACAACTGCAAAATAGGTTGCTCATCGCAGGCGAGCTGTGCTTGCCACCACGTTAATTGTGCTTGCGCTGCATCGGAGGTGAGATACGACCGCTGCCACAAAGAAAAGTCTTGATAGGTGATTGTGCCCTCTCGCACTTTACTCGCACTCAAGGTTCCCAAATAAATATGCGCAAGTTGGTCTAGTAATATTTGCATCGATACGCCATCGGAAACGATGTGATGCATCACTATAATCAGCTGATAGCCTTGCTCACCTAGATTAATTAGCGCCGCGTTGACGACATCCCCTTTAGTTAAATCAAATGCGTATTGACTCACTGTGGCAACCAATTCAGCCAATGCCGAAGCTTGCTGCGACGCTGCAACATTACTTAAGTCAAATTGTTGCAGCGGCCAATGACCCGTTTGCGCAACCACTTGGATTGCCGTACCAAGTTCATCGGTATCAAAGCGTGTGCGCAGGGCTTGGTGTTCAGCCACCAGAGTATTTAACGCGTTTTGCAAGCGCGTAGCGTCTATATCTGAGTGTAGGTTGATGCGCGCACCAATATTGTAAGCACTGCTATGGGGTTCTAGTTGCCATAAAAACCATAGTCTCGCTTGCGCATGAGACATTGGAACGGCCTGCTCAATTCCATACTCGTTGGCAATAATGGAATTTATTGATGACACGCTGGAAGCTTCTTTAGCCACCAACTGTTGACGTTGTGACGCGGCCAAAATAGCATCGGCTTGCTCGCCTAAGCGCAAACAATGAAATATTTCTGTGGGGTCAAACTTCACTTGCCAATGTTGCTCAATGGCGTGAATTAACTGCACCGCTTTTAGCGAGTTACCGCCCTCTGCTAGAAAGTGTGCGTCACGACTAAAATCACTCTTACGATTGAGCACGGCTTGCCAGATATCGGCCAGTGCTTGCTCGTGTTCTGATAAAGGTGCTGGGGCCAAAGTATCTGCCAGTGTTTGACCACGCACCAGCTGATTATGTGCATAAATCGCATAAGCCTTATCAACATTATCGTCTGACAGTGGCGCAGCGACACTCAGTTCAGCGGCTTGCGTCCACATTTGCTTGCAGGCGCTACGCTGTAATTTGCCACTGGACGTTTTTGGCAAGCTTGCAGGTTGCATCATCAAAACGCCTGTGACGGACTCATCACAATATTCTGCAACGATTTCCTTTAAGCGATTGACCAACAACTGCGGACTCACTTGGCGCTGAACCTTGCGCGCAATTTCTAGGGCTACACCAACGCCTTCGCTATGGTTATCCGTGGCTGCAAATACCGCGATCCGACCTTTACGGGCGAACTCAAATTCCGTTTCGATAATTTTTTCAATATCCTGAGGATAGATATTGCGACCATGAGAAATGATCAAATCCTTGATGCGGCCAACAATGTATAGTTGATTATCTTGCCAAACCCCTAAGTCCCCAGTGCGCAGCCAACGCGCTTGCTCATGTTCTACAAAGGTGTCTGCCGTTGCAGCTGGGTTTTGCCAATAGCCCTGAGCAATACTCGGCCCCGATACCCAAATTTCACCCACATGTCCTGCCGGCAATGCCGCCTTGGTCGTGTTGTCTGTGATCCGTATACTATGATGTGAAGCTGGTACGCCACAGGCTACCTGCTTTACGCCGTGCTCAGCTTGTTGTGCGATACCTTGTGCAAGTGAGGCAGCAGAAAATGACTGTACCACTAGGCCAGATTGTCTTTTTGGCCCAGTAACAAATAAGGTTGCTTCAGCCAATCCATAACACGGGTATATGGCTTGAGGATTAAAACCTGCTGGCGTGGCTTGTGCAAAAAAGCTATCAAGCGTATCAACCCTTACAGGCTCTGCGCCACTAAAGGCCACTTGCCAAGAAGACAGATCCAAGTTCGCCATTGCGCTTGGCCTTATCCTTTCAACACACAAGCGATAACCAAAATCTGGACCACCGCTTGACGTACCTCGGTGTCTAGCAATTGCTTCAAGCCAGCGGATTGGTTTTTCAAGGAAGTAGCGAGGCGACATCAAGACACATTTTGAGCCATTGAATAAAGGCAAAATCAAGCCGGCCATTAATCCCATATCGTGGTACAGAGGCAACCAAGACACCACAACCTCGTCTGCTATCACCCCACTCCCTTCGCTGATGGCAATTTCATTTGCAATCAAATTACCGTGACTCACCATAACACCCTTTGGTGCTGCCGTTGAGCCTGAGGTATATTGTAAAAATGCCAACTCTTGTGGTTGTGGCGTATGCGCTTGCCAGCAGGTATTCTCTTGATAATTTAACTGGTCAACAAACAGTAAACTTGCAGCACTTAGGCCGCTGTTGTGCATTTCTTGTTTGGCTAGTTCAACTAACTGATGATCTGCAGAATGCGCTAAAATAGCGGTTGCTTGACAATTTAACGCAATCCCAACAACGCGCTGAATATGCTGAGAACGTGAAGATTCGGGAACAAATAAAGGAACCGCGATGAGACCGGCATAAAGGCATGCGAAGAAACTGATAACATAGTGTTCATTGTTATCTAGCATCAACAGCACGCGATCACCTTGACGACACTGTAGCTGCAGCTCGGCCGCTAGTCTTTTAATCTGTATATCTAATTCACCATAGGTAAATGAGCGCTCATCCAGCACACCTTCTTTGTCACTAACGACCACCAGCGCGGTTTTATCTGCTTGGATCTGGGCAAGGTGTTGTAAACGCTCAACCATGCTGTGGGGCGTCTCGCCCGTGAGATACGGGTTTAGTTGTAATGGCTTGTGTTGCATATTGCAGCTCTACCTCAATTTTTCTAAATGGGCTCGCGACTAGAGACAAGATTAAAAAGCGAACCGACTAATACCAAGTGTTTAATGCTGTGTGATAACCCAAGTCCTCAAGTGCAGCGCTTGGTTTTACTCACAACTACTGACCAAAGCAGCCGCTGATGTATTATGGCGACTCAGTGTTTGCTCAAGTGCAGACAACACTGAAGCTTGGGCACTGTGAATATAAAAATGCCCACCAGCGAACCCTTGTTGCGATAATGGTTGACGGGCGTGTTGCTGCCAGGCCAGTACTTCGCTAACACTGATTAAGTCATCGTGACCATAAAAAGTGGTTACCGGCACGGTTATTTGCGAAGAGCTCGGTGGCGTAAACGAGCGCAATGCGTGATAGTCAGCGGCCAGCACCTCAAGCGTCATTTCCAATAAATCAGCATTGTCAAATAGCATGTCTGGCGTTCCTCCCTGCGCTCGCAATTCAGCAATGAGCGCTTGCCGATCATTAGGTTCTGGATAGCGCTCAGGATGAATAAACTGTGGCGCAGGACACGCCGATAGCATCAAAGTGTTAGGCAAAGGTAAATTGCGCTGTTGCAACTGCAGTGTTACGCCATAGGCAAGCAAAGCTCCCATGCTATGACCAAAAAAAGCATAATCACCGGTCATCTCATGCTGATAACACTGAAGTATCGCACTCACTTGCTCGTGGTAGTTTTCGACTTTCTCTTCATCTAACCTAGGGCCTCTTCCTGCAAGCTCAATGGGCACTAGCTTTATCCAGCTAGGCAATTGCCGACTCCAACGTAAGTACATTGAGGCACTCGCCCCAGCACAAGGCAGGCACAACAGCTTAATGCTTGATGTACTCACGCGTCACCTTGTTGCGCTTGCTCAGCCATCCACTGACGCAAAGAAGCAGGACGCATATCAGTCCAGTGCTCGTTAATGTAGCTTTGCACGTGGGCCTTATCGCCCTGAACACCAGCTACAGCTTGCCAACCCACTGGTACCGCTTTCCACTCGGGCCAAATTGAATATTGTTCTTCTTGATTAATAAGCACGATGAAGGTTTCATCTTCGCGGTCAAAACAGCTCACTGACATGACATCTCCTGATAAATATTGCACTGCTACTATAGGCAGTCGGTTTACATTCTGATGAGGTTGGGTAGTCATGAGGTATGTATCTCCGTGCTACCTTCTCAACATGCCAATAAATTTGGCGATATTGCCTCTGTAGACGAATAGAAATGCGAATTGTTTAAAGAAAAAAGCGTCTATATTCTGATTTTTTACCAGTGCAGATAATTGAAAGCATATGGGTAGGGATATCGCGGCCTAAATATGCTTAGCCGCTAAGCGGTTATCAAGTTAAACGCAGTGATAGTGTTGGCTTGCACTGCGCTCAACTTTAACCACTCAGGTTATTTATGCAGCTGCCTCTTCACGCTGATAAAGTTGGCCGTGCTCCATTCGCAACAGTCGATCGGCGCAGTCAAAATACTTATCGTCATGAGAGATAACCAACAGCGTTTTACCCTGCGCTTTAAGCTCTGGTAATAACTGGCGATAAAACACCTCTTTAAATATAGGATCTTGGTCCGCCGCCCATTCATCAAAGACTAAAAACGGACGCTGCTCTAAATGGGCTACCACCATGGCTAGTCGCTTTCTTTGCCCTTGAGATAACGCACGCGTTGAAAATGCACCATTGGCAACATGCACTTTACGATTAAGTTGGAGCTTTTCTAACAGTGAGTTTGCGGCCGCATCTAATTCAGCCGAAGGGATATCCAGCAATTCTTCAAACAAATAAAAGTCAGAGAAAATTGCGGTGAAAAGCTGTCTATACTCATCTAGATCTTCAGGGTTAATGGTTTTGCCATCTAAGCGAAGTTGACCAGTATTACTCTTGTATAATCCGACCAACATCTTAGCCAGCGTGGTTTTGCCACTGCCATTACCGCCAACCAAAAAGACAATTTCCCCCGGTTTAAACGATAAATCGATAGGTCCAAGTGTGAATAAATCATCAGAAGGTTCATGATAAAACTGATGTGTTAACCCGCTTAATTCAAGCTGTTTAAACGAGGAAGGCGCATTCGGTAAGTGCTTTTCTTTCGCTCCTTCGGATAAATGCGCGGTAACAGCTTCAATGCGTGCAGCTGATGCTTTCGCTATATTGGCCGCGGGCAGAGCCTTTAGTAAGTTCTCTAAGGGCGCAATCATATATATAAAGACCAACGCAAAGCCCGTTAGTATTTGGGTACGCTGCGCTGAATCTGCTACCAGCGCGAACAAAACCGCGCCAATAAATGCGTAGATTAAGAAATTTCCCCAAGCGGTAGAAATAACAAAGACAGACATGCCCACCGTCCGTTGCTTACGAACCGATTCAATGGAATCTCCAAGCACGTTATCTGCAAATCGCTGTCTTTTACCAGCATGCAAGCGTAGCTCTTTGGCACCATCAACCAAAGCACTAAAGTGTCCAAACAAGCGATCTTGCTCTTTTGCTGCACCATTTAAATAGCCGATGGCTTTGAGATGAACCAAATGATAGCCAATAGAGCCTAAACCCAAGACCACCAGCGCCATCACAAATACATCCAGCGATAACCAAGCGATATAAGCCATACAACCAATTACAATAATACCATTGACGACGATCACCGGTAACCGGACGAAAAACTCAGCAACTTTTAAACAGTGTTCAGACAGCGCTGATTGCACCTTGGCTCCGCCCACTTCTTCAAGTTGACGATAATCTGCTTGCAGTACCTTATCTGAAATATGCCTTCTCAGCACAGCATGTGCCTGTTGACTCAATCGCTCAAACAATGTTGAAGCCACCACCTGAAAAACCAGCACAGCCACCACCAAGGCCACAAAAATACCAAAAAATTGATTGGCTTCTTGTTGTGATGAATTCAATACCTTATTAATTTGCGTGAGTAACAATACGGCACACACACCGCAGATTGCACTCGTGAACACAGCCGCACCTAACAACCATTTTGATTGACGAATTAAATACCCAAGCACACGATTTCCTCATAATTCAATTACTGAGTCTGATAGCAACAAGACGAAGCACTTCTAAAGTTGTTTAATGAAAGTCTAAAAAAAACTAGATTTATACCAATTTACCTAAATGTTGAGGCCAGAAAATCTTGTCTTTAGCCCGGCAAAAATTTTGCTATTTAGTTGTTCTAACTGATAAATTTTTAACACAGCTCGCGTCAGATTTAATCCCTCAAATTGAGCAAGTATGAAGTCAAACTGGTATTGTCTGCCTGACGGCGTGCAACTTATTCACCAGCGGGCAAGTTAAGGTGTTGCTTTGCGCCAAAAAAATCACTGAGCACCGTTAAATAAATCTGCTCGATTTCCAGTAAATCACTTATGGGTAAACACTCATTGGCTTGGTGTATCGTGTCGTTTTTAACACCACATTCAATCGTTTGGGTGTGGCCATTGGCAAAAAAACGCCCATCAGACGTGCCTCCAGCGGTGTTTACTATGGGGTATCTCGCAGTACACTGCACGATGGCGTTTTCCACTAGGTTTAAGAATGAATCTTCGATATCTGCACTGGTATAATAGGGGTTACATGCCCTTGACCAATCTAGGCTCAGGTTGTCTTTAAATCTTGCTAAGTGATTTTCGATAATGCCGATGATCTCTTGATTACAATACCCATGGCTGTATCTAATATTGAAATTAACCTGACACGCTTCAGGTACGATATTATCCACATCAGTCGTCGTATTGACGCCCGTGACTTGAAGGGTTGTTTTGACATCTGGTTGGTCTTTTTGCCACTGTAAACTGCATAGTATCGCCACTACTTTACCCGCGATATGTGCTGCATTGACCGTTTGTTCGGGATAAGCGACATGGCCTGCTTTCCCTTCAATTTTTATGGCACCTGAGATTGAGCCGCGGCGACCATTTCGGATCACATCACCCACTCGATTGTGTGAGGTAGGCTCTCCAACAAGGCAAGCGTCAATCGTTACACCATCTTGACTGAGTCGCTCGACGATTCGCTTGGTACCAAATTCAGCTTCCCCCTCTTCATCGGATGTCAGCAACCAATAGAAAGTGCCTTTAAGCTTTTGCTTCGAAGCCAGTAAGACTCGTGTGGCACTCAGCATGGCAGCAATGCCCCCTTTCATATCGGACACGCCCCTGCCATAAATAACATCGTTTACGACAGTCGCTTTAAATGGATCGGAATGCCAATGCTCCTGCTCAGCGGGGACAACATCAACATGACCAGAAAATGCAAAACTTGGACCTTCAGAAAAAACCTGCTTGGCTATAAGGTTACGCACTCCATTTTCTTCAAACCATGAGGTTTCAAACCCGAGTTCCTCAAGATATTGGGCGATTGTTAAGATCAACCCGGCATCACAAGGCGTCACAGACGGCGCCGCGATGAACTCCTGTAGAAGACTTATAGAGGTACTTATTTGGGTTATTTTTTTAGTTAGTTCTTGCATGTAGAGCCTAGTTCCCAAGCCGAATATTTGTTTTTGTTGCACACCACTTTTAGGCAGCAACCACGACACTCAGACTAGTGACGAAACTAAACTAAATTTTTTTACATAAGATTATTGATTTGTCGGTGTTCGGTATTTTTTACCCCGCCAAAACATGTAATTTGACCATTAACTGCATTTTCTAGTGCCGTTTTTGGCAGATAACAGCCAAACAAACATAAGCACTAAAGTAATGTGGGAGTTTGAGACTAAAAGGCGGTATTAAATTAATGAAGTTGCGCTTCGTCATTAACCATAAACCTCTATAGCTGTTCGTTTCAATGCTGCCGAATTTAGTGCCTTTTTTTAAACCTCCTTATGATACGTATGCGCAAGGTGTTGACCTCACCCCCTTACGATCTACAGCGACTTTTTCTGAGTTATTAGAGTCACCACATTTTATCGACCATATAACTCGCTTTAGCTTAGAGAGAGGCGTAACGAAATCAAGGGCTCAAGCCTCCGTGTGGCATATGTATTACACCTTCAATATTTTTCCAAGCATCATCGTGAGCCATTCATTATTGCTAACACCCTTGCCACTAAAGCTTTGCGAATTGAGCTACAACCCTGAGCAGCTCAGCATTTTGCTGCCGCATCAAGGTAAAGCACTTAAAAACACTGACACAGAAACACGCTATCACGACTTATTGTTCAATCACTTATCACCGCTTCACGACCTGCTACACCAAGCTTTTGGCGTAAAAGAGCGGACGTTATGGAGTAATTGCTTTTATCGCTTGAACGACTTTTTCGACATTATTATGGGGCTTGTGGGTGCGCATCCAACATTGCTTGAAGATAAACAAATACTGACTACATCCGCCCACTTAGGGGCGCTAAAGAATCCGCTTAAGTTTACCGAAATAACCGCACATGATCCGAGTGGCAAATATCAAATCCGCCCTGAATGCTGCCTTCTCCACGACCGAGAAAATGGCAATTACTGCCGCGACTGTCCCAAACACAAGCACAATATGGTGCAAAGAAAAGCCGCGCTAAGTAACCTAAGCAAACTGAGGAAAAACGTCTCGATAGAATGAAGCTTTCTCAGCCATCACTAACGCAGCACGCTTATGAGGAAAGTCAAACTCAAACTGGCTATGATAACCAAGCTCTGCAATGCGAGTGAGTAGCCGCGTATTATCATGGCGAGGCTCTAGCACAATACGCTGAGTATCTTCATGCCCTAAATAAATAAGGTGACTTAAACTGGTCATCCAAGCACGAAAATTTTCGGGACCTCTACATGATTGCTCGCCAACTAATAAATGGACGCCTCTATCTTTGGGCTGCCACTCATAATATCCCGCTAACTTATCTAACTCAGCCCAATAAACTTCAACATAGCCAAATGGCTGCTCATCAAAATACATGACGAGCGGCAAACTAAAGTTGTCTGCTAAACGTTCGCTGAGATACTGCCACTGCTTTTCTTCTGACCACGCCTGCTGCCAAAAATGTGCAACTCGAGGATCGTTCATCCACTGACAAAATAGTGGTAAATCCGCTTTTGAGATCAGCTTAAAGCGCACTGTCTTATTGATCTGCGGGTTGTGATACGAGGCGAGCTCTGTACCTTGCAGCGCGGTTTTGTCGGCACAAGGGAATTGCTGCCACAAAGGGTGAATTGAATACATACTTTTCCACTTAAATTACACAAACGACTGTCATTGAAGCGACAAAGCCCGTTTGAAAGATTTAGTAACCGAGTCATGAGGTTACATGCACTCTGTTTAGTAGACGGTGACTAAGGGAATTAATTTAAGGAAAGCGCGATTTGTAGGCACGCTAGTTCATTTTTTTCTGATACATGTGTTTGTCTGCTCGAGAGAATAAACTGGTCATGCTTTCAAACTTACTGTCGCTCTTGGCAAATCCCGCAGAAAAACCACACTTGGGGAGCTTTTTCTTTTTTAACGCCTGATAGAAATTAGCCTCACTTTGAAAAATAAAGTCGTTTACTGCTTCTTCATTATCTCGTTGTACAATAGCCAGAAACTCATCGCCGCCATAGCGCCCAATAATATCATCTTCGCTACTTGCGGCTTTCAAGGCTTCAGCCAAACTTTGTAACACCTGATCTCCAACTTCATGACCATAGCTGTCATTTATCGGTTTAAAACCATCTAAATCAAGAAAGACACAGTAAAGCGCACCACCCAGTTTTAAGGCAATATCACGCTTATGTTCACCGAGTATTTCAGTCGCGCGGCGATTTAGTACTTCAGTCAACGGATCTTGCATCGCTATCGCTTTGATTTTGCTATAGCGCTCAATCATCACCAAATCGTCTTCTAGCATATCGCGTAAGTGCTCTATAAATTCAACCAACGAAGCGTTGTAATTTGTAGGCTTAAAATCCATCACACACAATGTGCCAAACGATTTTCCATTGGGCCAGTGGATTGGTACACCCAAATAAGACTCAAAGCCATCATTGGCAACCTCAGGGTTATCGTCCCATTGATAGTTTACGCTGGCGTGCTGCTCATATAGATTGTGATTATTAGCGACAACATGCTTACAAAAGATATTGGTTTCTTGCGGTATAAAACCACCTGCAGGATACGGGTTTTCTTCTTGGTCACTTGCAATCATCACTGCAAAACCGTCTTCTTTTTTTTGTACCACAAACGCAGCAGGCGCCGAAAAAATCTTCGCCATCAAATCGACTGTTTTTTGCCATTTTAATAATGTTTGTTGTGAGGCTTCTGGTTTGAGCAAGTCAGCATACGGCACAGTAATACCATTTAATTCAATTACATTTTATCTAAACAGTATAGCGGACAGCTGAAGAGTGGATGAATTATTGTTTCAAAGGAAAACGGTGTGGGCAACACGCTGACAGGTGCGTCAGCGTGTATTGGGAGGTTACGGCTTTAATGCTACTTTTCTATCGTTGTAATAGGCAATCAAATCATCAACGGTTTGCTGACAATACTCACGGATCCCAGAAACTAACATGTGCTTTTCACCATAACCGACTTTAGTGCCGTTCGACAGCAAGTTAAAACGCAGGTTGATTTTGCCACGTTTGCCTTCATGGCTAAACTCAGGTTTAGCCGCTTCCAATGTTACTTCCGTTACCGATATATCATCCATATGAATAGACATAGATTCGTATATCACCATTGGCCTTGCTGGGTTTATCATTACCTCTTGCTCACCCATCAATGGGATGATCACATGAGGAAAGGTAGTGCCTGAAAATTCTACGTAATTTCTCGTCAAACTATTGATGAGCGTTGGGCACGTGCTGGTTTCGCCAGCGCGCGACACTGACAGCATCACTTTATCATTTGCGGTAATATCAAATTGCGCAGCACCTTCTGGCAATGTAAGGGTTGTTGTTTCATCAACCATGCCCACAAAGCTAAACTCCATATTCTCGCTTAAGCCGTAGTGCTTTAACACTAAGGAGAAAAGTAGATCACCCGGTACACAAAACTTCTTTGCATCGATGTCGTGCAGTGGGTTGTAGTCGTCCGCGACTCCTTTTGCAAATAAACTCCCCTGCTCTCTGGTAATGGTGATCTCATTTGCTTGTTGTTGATAATACGGCTCTAACATCGCTACTTTTCTCTAACCTCTATGATAAAACTGCGCCATGTTACCAGAATTTTCTGAAATAGAGGTCATATCTGTTACGATAATCTGTTAACAAATATTACATTGACCGGACTTGGCACTAAAAGTTAGCGAAGTTATTGAAAACAATGACCTCGCTAACCTCTGTTTAGAGTTAAGTTACATTAACCCTTGTAATGGCTCAGCGCCCCACGTAAAGAGTAACAAAGCTGAAAGTGCAATAAAGATAAGGTATGCAACAACACCCGATTTCATGACAGGCGTGCTGACTGCATGTTCTTGCTTACCAGTAACTAATGTCTTTACTAGGTTTTGACCTTTTAGGCGATACACCACAATAGCAAATATATGCAGTGCAATGGCCGCAATTAACAGCTCAATATTGGTGTGATGTATATCACCTGCTAATTCAACTAAGTCGTAAGATACATATTGTGCAAGTGGGCCTTCCACCAAAATATCATCTGTTGTCATCAAGCCAGAAACAAGCTGGACAATGATCAGCACAAAAAATAGCAGCACCATCAAACTTCCCGCAGGATTATGTCCTACATGGCTTTGTTTTGATTTAATGGCCGATAAAATTGCTTTAGGTGAATGAAATAACGCGCTTAATTTAGCGGTTTGGCTACCAATGACACCCCAAATTAATCGCGCTGCCATCAGTGCTAACAATAAATAGCCAGTAACAAAGTGAAGATCCATCATGCCTTCTTCACCGGTAATATATAAGGTTACTAGTCCTGCTACGAGCAGCCAGTGAAACCCGCGGATAAATCCATCCCACACTTTGGTCATTGTTTATTTGCCCCATAGGTAAAAATCATTGCAATGATGACAGGTTATAAAACTCAGCACAAAGAGTTAAGGTTAAATAACCACTTATCTTGATTTGGCACCGTATTTTGCGTCCAATTTATATACATCTGTCTGATGTTTGTTAGGCTTTTAGACATGTTTTTGCAGCAAACTTCGCAGCTCCGAGTAATAATGTTCTATAGTAAACTGGTGTTTGCTTTACTGGGTTGGAGCAATAATGAAATATTTACTGCTAATGCTGCTGTTATTTGGTGCGTGCTGCAACGCAAAAATATTGCTGATCTCGAATGAACCTGCCGATGAGCAAAGACTTTTTACCAGACAAGCCCATAGTTTAGAGTCAGATACCAACAACTTGCTTTTAAACCAGTTTGGCCGAGATTACTTTGACTTTAACATTGTCACCCCAACCAAGCTTAACCAATTACTAGCAAGCGAAGAGCCTGTGTGCGCGGTGTCTCGCCTAAAAACCCCAAGTCGCCAGCAAGCCTTCTTGTTTACCATCCCCATCCACCTATATCCGAGCCATAGATTATATTACTTCAAACAGCACACCCCGATGGATGCCAGCCTTGTGAACGCCACGGGTAAGCTAAAGTCGCTTGCAAGTTTAATGGCTTACTATCCACAGACCACTATCATCAAAGAGGTCGGCAAATCTTATGGCAATACCATTGACTCTGCATTAGCGCTACTTGAGCCCAAAAATGTTGCCATTAGACCGTATAAAACCTCAGCACAAACCATTATGGAGCAGTTTAATGCAGGTAAAGTCGACTTTATATTAGCCTACCCCGCTATTTTTCAGCAAAGCTTTCCAAAGGACAAAGCCCATCTAGTGGGCTCATTACCGATTGCAAATAACCTCCCTCATCTTGAAGGCCATATTGCTTGTAGCCACACCCAAGAAACACGAGCATTTATCGACAAGGCCAACCAGATGATCCGTGCACTATATTCCACCAGTACCTACCTAACCACACACTTAAAATATCTCCCCAAGCAAGATCACGCATTGATCACCAGGCGGCTTGCGATGCTAAGCGCCAAATATCAACATACTCCTGCAAAATAATTTCAACTGCGGTTGCACAAGGGTCATACTTAGTCTAAATTAAATCGTGCACGATTAAATCACAAGAGACTAAAAATGACGACACTCTATCAGTTTGAAGCAAACACGTTACAAGGTCAGGCATATCATTTTACCGACTTACAAGGCAAAGCTGTGCTTATTGTTAACACGGCTAGTGAGTGTGGATTAACACCACAATATGAAGGACTCCAAGAGCTACACCAAAAATACGCGGATCAGGGACTTGTGATCATCGGCTTTCCCTGCAATCAGTTTGGTAAACAAGAACCCGGAGATGCAAAACAAATTCAAGAAGGCTGCTTAATTAACTACGGTGTTGATTTTCAGATGATGGAAAAGATTGAGGTTAATGGCGATAAAGCACACCCACTGTATCAATACCTAAAGTCCGCGCTTCCAGGGCTATTTGGTAATAAAATCAAATGGAACTTCACTAAGTTTTTATTTAACCAGCAGGGTGAACCCGTTAAGCGCTATGCCCCAATCACCAAGCCTGAACAAATAGCCAAAGATATTGAAAAGTTACTAAATGAGTCAATCTAACCCGCAGCTCAATCTCGATAACCAGATCTGTTTTCGGCTATATAGTGCATCAAGACAGGTTACACGACTCTATCAGCCGTTACTCAAAGAGGTTGGGCTCACGTATCCGCAATACATAGTGTTATTGATTTTATGGGAGCAGGACGGACAGCTCGTGAAAGAAATAGGCGAACGAGCTGAACTCAATAGCAACACCCTAACACCGCTCCTTAAGCGCTTAGCAGAGCGTGGTCTCGTTACCCGTAGCAAAAATCCTGATGATGAACGACAAACCTTCATTCACTTAACTCAAGCAGGTAAAATCCTCGAGCAATCATGCGCTTGTATCCCAGCACAAATGATGGCAAAAGCGGGCTTAAGTATGGAGCAAATTCAACTGTTAAGGCAGTCTCTTGATGTGTTGATGGCACAAGGAAAGCGGTAAACACGATACATTTCGGACAATAAAAAAGCCGCTACATCAGCGGCTTTTACAATACGGTCTCGCTATTATGCAATAGACGGGTACTCACGGTATGCTTTTTCAAGCTTTTTCGCTTGCTTTTTAGATACACCAATATGCTCTAGTGCCACTCTTAAACGCGCACGAGAAAGGTCTGAACCTAACACTTCCATCGCATCTACTACTGAGGTCGATGAGGTTTTGCCTGTAATAGCAACGAAGATAGGCTCTAAGAACTCTTTGATCTTTAACTCATGGTGTGTCGCCACAGCCTTTGCAATAGAGAAGATCTCAGACTTGTTCCACGTACGCAGCTTTTCCAATTCCCAAATAAAGAACTGCAGAGCTTGACGAACCACTTCTTCGTCCGCTTTACCAGCCGTTAATAACGCTGGATCGTATTCAGGTAAGCCCGCCACAAAGTGGCCTGCTAGCCCCACCAAATCAGATAACGTGTTAATACGCGCCTTGGCTTCAGGAAGTACGCGAGCCAACATATCACCGTTAAACTTCCAGTCGACAAAGCGCTGGATAAGTTCTGCATCGGTTAGGTTTTCACGGATCCACAGACCGTTTAACCAGTTAAGCTTGTCAATATCAAAGATAGGTCCACCAAGCGATACGCGCTTCATATCAAAGTGTTCAATCATCTCAGCCAAAGTGAACTTTTCACGCTCATCCGGCATTGACCAACCCATACGACCTAAATAGTTAAGTAGTGCTTCTGGTAAGAAACCCATTTCTTTGTAGTAGTTAATTGAAGTTGGGTTTTTACGCTTTGACAGCTTAGACTTATCAGGGTTACGAAGTAGCGGTAAGTGACCAAGTACAGGTGCTTCCCAGCCGAAGTCTTCGTACAATTTTAGTAGTTTAGGCGCAGAGTTGATCCACTCTTCACCACGGAAGATATGGCTAATCTCCATGTGATGGTCATCTACTACGTTTGCAAGGAAGTAAGTTGGGAAGCCGTCGGCTTTCAACAAAACTTGCATGTCTACGTTTTCCCATGGGATCTCAATTTCACCGCGTAGGTAATCGTTAAACTTAAACGTGCCTTCTTCTGGGATTTTCATGCGAATTACGTAAGGCTTGCCAGCTTCAAGGTTTGCCTTTACTTGTTCTTCAGATAAACGTAAGCCACGGCCATCATATTTAGGGCGTAAGCCTTCTGCCATCTGCTCTTCACGCATTTGGTCTAGCTCTTCAGCCGTCGCAAAGCAGTAAAACGCTTTACCATCATCTACAAGCTGCTGTGCAAACTTTTTGTATAAGTCAGAACGCTCTGATTGACGGTATGGACCAAACTCGCCACCCACATCCGGACCATGATCCCAGTCAAGCCCTAACCAACGTAGGCTGTCCATGATAGCTTGCTCAGATTCAACAGTACTACGTACCTGATCGGTATCTTCAATTCGTAATACAAACTCACCACCTTGCTGCTTGGCAAAGCAATAGTTGAATAAGGCAATATAAGCCGTTCCTAAATGCGGATCACCTGTTGGAGAGGGTGCGACACGAGTACGGATAGTCATCAAAATTCTCTTAAAAATGGATTAGTCGATTAATGGCGCTATGCTAGCATAGCGCCTGATTAGCGCATAGTAAGGCGCGTGAATTAAGCTGCTTTTTCCAGCTTTTCTAGATAAGCAACAATGTCATTGGATTCGTACAGCCAAGTGACTTCGCCTTGCTCTTCGATTCGCAAGCATGGCACCTTCACTTTACCCCCCTGCTCTAGCAACTCTTGGCGATATTGCTCATCATTTTTGGCATCACGGGTTTCGAGCTTAAGCCCTTCACGCTTGGCAGCGCGGCGCACTTTAACGCAAAATGGACATGCCTTAAATTGGTATAACTTTAAGTTTGCCGTCATAGCATCTAGCTTTTGCTGTTGTTCTGCGGCACGTTTTTTACTGCGCGGGGTAAAAATAAAATCAAAAAGTAAAATCAGACGTCCTAAAAACCATCTTACAAATTGCATAACGTTTCCCAAACCTTTTGCTACATTCGCTAAAAAATAGGTTGGGGAGTTTAGCATAATCTTTAAGCGCTATATATAAGCGGAGCTTAAAACAACTCTATTTCTGCACATGCGTATTGTGATTCAGCTAACCCTAAAGCGAGGTAGTTTGTAACTTGGTTTCTGCCATTTTCTTTTGAGTGATAAAGCGCAAGATCGGCTTTATGAACTTGCTCAGAAACTTGTAGTGTATCGACCACTTCAGTAAAACCTAGGCTCACAGAAACATGCTCTACTTGCGGAAATCGGCTGGAAGCTATTGTACTTCTCAAGCGCTCAAGTGCTACTGCAGCAGAGTCATCATTGCGACTTTGAAATAGCGCCGCAAACTCCTCTCCGCCGTAGCGAAACACATAGTCTTCTGCTCTAAAGTTAGCTTTGATCTTTTGTGCTACCAACAGGATCACTTCATCGCCAATCACATGACCAAAATTGTCGTTTACCTGTTTAAAGTGATCGATATCTACCATCGCTAAATACCACTTGCGGTCTTCACTGTCATCACGGCATACCGTAAACCCGTCCCCATTGGTTATTTCCATGACTTTTTCATCAAACGTTTGGCGATTGAGTAGCTCGGAAAGCGGATCGATACGAGCAAAGTGCAATGTTGCCATTTGATGCGCAAAAACAGTGAGTAAGTGCTTCATTAAAGTCGCAGTGGTGAGATTTACTTGACCTTCTATATATAAAAAACCAACGAGCTGAGCTTGGTGATAAAACGGGATAACACTATCGCCGTGGTATTGAATGAGGTGTTTGTCATCTTGGCGCTGCTGTAATTTATCTACCACGGCATCTACCGGTCCCACCACAACACAAAAGTCGCGATGGCTCACAAATATAGATTTTGGGACTTCTTTTTCCGATAAGCTTTTACTGAAATAAAATGCATAGCTTTCCCCACAAACATCAGAGATAACCCGCTCAAGGGCCTGCATTAGCACCAGTTCACTCTTTTGCGCCAAGAGCTCTAAAGTAAGTTCGTGACCACAGGGTGAATAGCTAATCGACATTCAAGGCCTCTCAATAAAGTTGACTCTTGATAAGTGTAGAACAGCTCTCTGAATTTACAGTAATTTATAGGCTAATTTAATACTTCTTGTTGGCTATGTTGATTTAAGAGCACCAAATTATCGCGATGGATGATCTCCTCTGCACTTTCAAAGCCAAGACACTGCGCAAATTCACTACTATGACGGCCAATTACCAAACCAAGTTCTTGATTACTTAAGCTAGTTAAACCTTGTGCCTGTAGCGTGCCTTGTTGGCAAAACACTTGAACCAGCTCACCACGTTTAAATTGCCCTTCAATCGACACGATACCTTTTGCTAGTAAACTTGCTCCTTGATTACATACCGCATTGATTGCACCACTATCACAAATTATTTTACCGGTTGATTTAGGGCCAGACAGCAACCAGCGCTTGCGCCCTCCAACCGGAGCGTCAAACTTCAAAAACGTCGTGCTTGGTGCGGTTTGCGTAAGTACTTGCGGTAAAATGTCGTATTCACTACCTTTTGCAATCACGACATCAACGCCTGCTCGTTGTGCGATGTCGGCGGCTTGCAACTTAGTCGCCATACCACCCGTGCCAAGTTGTGTGCCACTACCACCAGCAAGAGCTCTAAGTTCGTCGTTTATATGTGTTACTTGCTCTATCAACTGCGCATCTGGATTGGCTCTGGGATCTGCGGTAAAAAGACCATGCTGATCGGTGAGTAATACCAATTTATCGGCATTTGCTAAAATTGCGACGTAAGCCGAGAGGTTATCGTTATCGCCAACTTTGATTTCAGACGTTGCCACCGCATCGTTTTCGTTGATGATCGGCACGACATGATGCTCTAAAAGCTTAGTGAGCATGTCCCGTGCCGTTAGATAACGTTCGCGGTGCTCAAGATCGGCTCGTGTCAGTAGCATTTGTGCCACATTAACGTCGTAAATACTAAACAATGACTGCCATAAATGGATTAATTGACCTTGCCCAATCGCAGCCAACATCTGTTTTTCAGCGAGTGAATGACCAATTTGTTGCTGCAATACACCGCGCCCAGCAGCAACAGCACCGCTAGATACAACAATGACCTGATGACCAGCTTGACGCAACGTTACACACTGCCTTACCAGCTCAACAAGTCTGGGCTTGTTTAAGGTCTGGCTGCCTGCAGTTAAGACACTTGTGCCGAGCTTGATAACAATGGTTTGTTTATTGTTTTTGGTCATAGTATTTGTTGGTTTTTACAGCGATAGAGCTTCGTTATACCACGGACCTTCCCCCCTCCCAAGTAATAATACCAATTGCATTGGTATAAACTAATGAATTTTATTTCTAACTCAGAGTGAATTGGTATAATCCGCCGCACTGATTTCGATCAAGGCTTTTTTGCACCGCGTGTGAGAGAGTGTTCACCATTCAATGAAAGAATAATTAGCTGAGTTCAGAATGAAAAAACACAAAAAGAACAAAGAGATTATGATGCTACCTTTGCTGTTTGTAGTGATCTTAATGTGTGTGGGTGGCCATTTTATTTTGCAACCTAGCTACAAAGACAGCCACATTGTCGAATACTCTCTAGCTGCACTGCCGTTTTTAATGTTTGCCGTCGTGATTGTCGCTATCAAAATAGCCATAAAAGCAGATAACGATGAAAACAATGAGGGTGAGGGCTAAAGTATCCCTCACATTGGTTATAGAGGATGATAACCAAACCACAAAGGGGTAAGCGGTGTTGATTGGCCACTGTGGGTGAGCTTGATATTTAAGTTTTGATCAAATAAATCGATGGCAAAACAGTCATCTACATCATGTAAATCGTCTTTATGAATATGGCTAAAACCGTTAAGCAAAAACGCTTTTGCCTTCTCTTTTGCTTCATCGGCATTCGTTGCAACGAACAGCCCAAAGTCATGCGCCTCAGCTAAACTATCTGGCTTATATCCTCCCAAGTTCACAAAATACAAATGCTCAGCTTGCTCAACACGCTCTTCGGTAAGTTCAATGGCATAGCCATCGGCATGTTCAATGATTGTGTAGCTATCCATATGCACCGAGTTTTTATCACCAACCCATTGCTGCTTTAATTTGGGATAAGCTTCTTCAATTGTATTTGCCGCGACAAAGCGCACATCATGCATTTCAATATGGCAACCTTGAATACGGCCGCCTAGGTATACAACAAACAACTTCACTTTGACACTCCACTCCTTTAAAACCCAAGTATACTCTCAACGCAAAGACTTGGCTTTATTGAGTTAGATGATTATTCTGAATAAATACTCTCAGTGAAGGACAATATAATGAAAAAAACATTCCTCGCGCTTTTGGCTAGCTTTAGCCTGTCAACAACAGCTCAAGTAACCTTAATCCACAATGTAAATGGCTATACGCCCACTAAATCGCAGCAAATTGAGCGCTTTTCTTCTTTGGTAATTAAAGACGGTAAAGTCGTAAAAACAAGTGCAAAGGATCTGAGTACCCAATACCCGAGTGCAACCAAATTTGATGGTGAGGGAAAAACCCTATTACCTGGTTTAATTGATGCGCACGGTCATATCATTGGCCTTGGCAATAATTTACTCACACTCGACGTGCGCGGTAGCAAAACCATTGCAGAAGTAGGAAAACGGCTTAGCCACTACGCAAAAGCCCATGAAGGTGAATGGATAATAGGTCGAGGCTGGGATCAAACCTTATGGCCCGGCGGACAATTCCCAACCGCAGCCGATCTCGACAAATACGTAAAAGATAAGCCCGTCATACTCACTCGAGTAGATGGTCACGCTATTTGGGTAAACTCAAAAGCGATGGCGCTTGCCAACATTTCGAAATCAACAAAGACGCCGGAAGGCGGTGAAATCATTACATTGAATAGCGGTATGCCGAGCGGGATTTTTATCGACAAGGCAGAAGACCTTATTCGCACTCATGTCCCAGCTCAGTCAGATGCACAGGTAAACAAGGCGCTGAATAAAGCCGGAGAACACTTGCTGAGTTTAGGCATTACCTCAGCCCATGATGCCGGGATTGACTACACCACATGGCAGGTTTACCAAGCACGCGCCAAGGAACACACGATGCCGCTACGCGTCTACGCTATGCTCAGTGCAAGCTCCCCCAAACTCGCAGAGATGTTGGACGTGGGAGTGATCAAAGATACACGAGATCAACTCTCTATTCGTAGTGTAAAAATCTATGCTGATGGTGCACTTGGCAGTCGAGGTGCGGCACTTATTCGCGACTATCATGACCGCAAAGGTCACAAAGGGTTAATGCTCGAAAACCAAGCGACGCTTGAAGCATTGATCACCCAAGCCATACGCAGCGGCTACAGTGCACACACTCACGCCATTGGCGATAGAGCGAATCGCATCGTGCTAGATTCATATCAACACGTTTTTAAAAAAGCAGGTGGTAGACTGCTCAGAAATCGCATTGAGCACGCACAGATTGTCCATCCGGATGATATCCCCCGCTTTAAGACGCTAGATATTATTCCATCAATGCAGCCTGTTCATGCCACATCTGATATGCATATGGCCGAAAAGCGCCTAGACGACAAACAGCTTAGCGGCGCTTACGCATGGCAAACATTCTTAAAGCAAGGAAGTAGAGTGGCGGCGGGTTCTGACTTTCCAGTGGAGCTCGCAAACCCTTTCCATGGTCTGCATGCCGCTATCACCAGACAAGACCATCAAGATTTACCCAAGGATGGCTGGCGCCCAACAGAAAAGCTAACCAGAGAACAAGCACTCCAGGCATTTACTGTTGATGCTGCGTATGCCGCATTTCAAGAGTATAAACTGGGAAGTTTAGAACAAGGAAAGTGGGCCGATTTTATCTTAATAGACCAAGATTACTTTACCGTAAGCGAAGATAAAATTGATGATATTAAAGTCGAGCAGACCTGGATTGCAGGTGAACTTAAATATCAGCGTTGATCTTTTTGTAATTTCACCAAGTGGTAGGTGTTAACTAGTGCCAGTAGACCATTAGTTAACGCCACCGGCCAAGCTTGGATAAGTGCACCATAGGCGGTAAAACAAATACAGCCCATTAAATTGAACCAACGCAACTTAGCAACATCGCTCATCATCAAAGAAACGACCAAAAAAGCAGAGGCTAAATAGCCTAAATATTCCCAACTCATTTGTCCTCTCCCCTAAGTTGCGTTAGCATATAGTTTATGCTCGAATTTACGTATCGAGCAGAATAAAAAGGCTAACCCACAAGCCCCTAGAAATTAGCACCAATAAATTAGCTCTAACACGGGAAGTGGGGGTTTAATGGTAATATCGTTTATTAAATTCTTCGCCACAGCGCTGAGATAAAACCGATACTACTTAAACGGTGTGAGTTAGCGTAAAACTGAAAAATTCATGCTAACGTCATTATAGTTTAATAAATAGGACATTTGTCCGAAGAGCCATCTAGATGTTTCAATATCATTTTTCAACCAATTTGGTCGAACAGTTACTCGCTTTTGCTGGTAATAGTTTTCAGCACAGCAAAAAAGAAGTCTTGATCCACCAAGATGAACCATTGAGTAAACTCATATTGGTGACCAGTGGCACTGTGTCTTTTAGTTATGATGTCGGTAACGGTCGTCGTCTATTACTCGGACAACTGGACTGTAACAACACGCTAATTGGCGAAATCGAAGCGCTGAATCATCAGCCTTGTATTTATACCGTGACTTGCTTGAGCGATGTAACCTATCACCTCATTGAGCTAAAATATTGGCGAAAATTACTGCTTGAGCAGCCAGAGCTGAGCCTATATACCGCGCAAACCATCGCTGCTAAGTTTACTGAAAACCAAAAGATAAACTTAGACAAGTTGCTGTTGCCGCTGAGCTACAACATTGCTAAAGACTGCTTATTACGTGCCGAGAATTCGAATCCAACATTACTTCGTGCCTATTCAACGGTAAGTGCTGAAGCCGAAAGGTTTGCGACCACTGAGCGTGCATATCGTCGGGTGGTAAGTGAATTGGTAGAAAAGGGCTTGATAGTACGTAGTAGTGAAGGCTTAAAGCCAGTCGATGTTGACGCGCTTGAGGATTTTGTTGATAGCTTCGCGCAAGCTTAATTTTTCGCGGTTAGAATAACTAGGGCGAGTACTTTCTCGCCCTTGAGTACTGATTAACTTATTTTGCAAATAGGTGTTTAATATTTGCTAAGTCAGACTTTCCTTCCACTAATTCTTCCGGTGTTAAGCCTGACAGCTCGTGAGGGAATACCAACCACTCATCAGACTCATGAATAAAATAATCTGGTGTCATTGGTACTTTTTTGTTTGCTGGCTTGTAGTATGGGCAAGCAACACGAATATCGCGAGGCAAGTTCAGGCGCATTAGCTCTGCAAGCTTTTCTTTCAACGCAAAGATACTGCGGCCAGAATCAAACACGTCATCAACGATTAGCAATGAATCGTCAGCGTTTGCATTTTCCACAATGTAATGCAAACCGTGAACTTTGATTTCTTTAGATTGCTTACCAATGCCATAGTAAGAAGAAGTGCGTACTGCGATATGATCAGTCTCTATACCTTTGTAATCGTAGTATTCTTGAACTGCGATACCAATAGGCGCACCACCACGCCAAATACCGATAATAAAGTCAGGTCTAAACCCGTCTTCATAAACTTTAGCGGCTAAGCGAAATGAATCTTCTAGCAATTGTTGCGCTGTGATATAGCACTTATCTGACATAAATACCCCGTTAGGAAGCCCGTGTGATGGTGACAAGCAGCAAGCGCTGCCAATTGATACCAATTACAATTGTTTGCAAGCCATAGGCACTTGTGTGATTGGTATAACCGAATATTTTAACGTAAAGCGCAATAAAATGCTGCAATAATAGTGTCTTTTTATTTTCATTTTTTGATTTGAGGAGCCATATTCTAAAGTTAAGGATCGCCGGGTGAACCGGCTCCTACGCAAAGTTCAATGGTTGAACAGACACCTACACAGAGTGGTTAATCTGGTGGGAGCGAGTTCACCTCGCGATGGTTTTCAACAGATAAAAATAAGGCCGCGGTGGGCGGCCTGTATCGGTTATTCTTCGGTATCTACGCTGGCGTCATTGTCTTCTGGTGTCTCAACACCATTGTGCTCCAGATCATAGCTATCTACGCGCTGTAATCCGCGCGGTAACTTATTACCTCTGCGCCCTCGCTCACCGTAATAGTGCTCTAAATCACTCGGCTTTAAGGTTAGCTTGCGCTTACCTGCATGTAAGGTAACAGAAACGCCTTCAGGTACTACCGCTAACACTTTGACAAACTCTTCGCGGCTTTGCACTTTCGCGCTAGGGATAGAGATAATCTTATTCCCCTTACCTTTACCAAGCTTAGGTAAATCACGTAATGGGAATAGTAGCATTCTGCC
Source organism: Pseudoalteromonas sp. OF5H-5 (assembly GCF_021530695.1). NCBI lineage: Bacteria > Pseudomonadati > Pseudomonadota > Gammaproteobacteria > Alteromonadales > Pseudoalteromonadaceae > Pseudoalteromonas > Pseudoalteromonas sp. OF5H-5. Next base: position 31,325 of record NZ_JAKGBF010000018.1, on the reverse strand, counting down.
TTCGCTCGAAATCGCCATACACATATCGGTGGCAACATCAAATACCTGGATAGGAGCCATCAAATGCGCACCTTTTGGCACGCTAACGAACGCTTTACCATTTTTGTTTTTGCTCACCATATCAGCAAAGTCACTGATAAAACCGTAACCGCCATCGGTCGCCATCAGATAAGTCGATTTCTCTTCGCCCATGACCACATGTTCAAAGTTACATCCTGACGCTAAGTTAAAGCGTCCCGTCATCGGTTCACCCTGACTCCGGGCTGAAGGTAAGCTATGCGCATCGGTTGCAAAGGCTCGCCCTGAAGTATCTAAGAACACCGCAGGCTGATTACTCTTGCCTTTCGCAGAGGCTTTATAACAGTCTCCTGAGCGGTAGCTTAGCCCTTCGGCATCGATATCATGGCCCTTCGCAAAACGCGCCCAGCCTTTTTCAGATAGCACAACAGTTACAGACTCTGATGGGATCAAATCTTTTTCGCTAAGCGCTTTGGCTTCACCACGCTCAACTACCGGTGAGCGTCTATCATCGCCATACAATTCAGCAGCTTCTTGGATTTCTTTTTTCATCAACGTCGACATACGACGCTCAGAGCCTAAGGTTTTTTCCAATCCATCACGCTCTTTTTCAAGCTCATCCTGCTCACCACGGATCTTCATTTCTTCAAGCTTTGCAAGGTGGCGTAATTTCAGGTCTAGAATTGCTTCTGCCTGCTTATCTGAAAGACCAAAACGCGCTATTAACTCTTCTTTTGGTTTGTCTTCGTTGCGAATGATTTCGATGACTTCATCGATATTCAAAAATGCAATCATCAAACCTTCAAGAATATGCAAACGCGCAAGCACTTTGTCTAAACGATACTGCAAACGTCTACGCACCGTTTCACGACGGAATACTAACCACTCAGATAAAATCTGACGCAAGTCTTTAACTTGTGGACGCCCGTCTAAACCAATCATGTTGATGTTAACACGGTAGTTCTTTTCAAGATCCGTCGTGGCAAATAGGTGCGCCATTAATGGCTCGACCTTAACTCGATTTGAGCGCGGTACGATGACGATACGCGTCGGATTTTCATGATCCGATTCGTCACGTAAATCCGCTACCATAGGGAGTTTCTTCGCTGTCATTTGTGCTGCTATTTGCTCTAGCACCTTGGCACCCGAACATTGATGTGGCAACGCGGTGATCACCACTTCGCCTTGCTCTTCGGTGTACACAGCACGCATCTTGATTGAGCCACGACCTGTGGTGTAAAGCTTTTTGATCTCTTCTTGCGGCGTAATGATTTCCGCATCGGTTGGATAGTCTGGCGCTTTGACCAATTCTAGAATTTCTTCTAGTTCGGTTTTAGGCTTATCCAATAACAAACAACAAGCTTCAGCAACTTCACGTACGTTATGCGGCGGAATATCGGTTGCCATCCCCACCGCAATACCCGTCACCCCATTCAGCAAGATATGTGGTAAACGCGCGGGTAACACTTGCGGCTCATCTAAGGTGCCATCAAAGTTAGCGGTCCAATCGACCGTACCTTGGCCAAGCTCTTTCAGCAGTACTTCTGAGAACTTAGATAAACGCGCCTCAGTATAACGCATCGCAGCAAATGATTTAGGATCATCCGCAGCACCCCAGTTACCTTGGCCATCCACCAGCGGATAGCGATAAGAAAACGGCTGCGCCATGAGTACCATGGCCTCATAACAAGCACTGTCGCCATGAGGGTGATATTTACCCAGTACGTCACCAACGGTACGGGCAGATTTTTTGTATTTTGCTTGAGCAGATAAGCCCAGCTCACTCATCGCATATACAATACGACGTTGTACAGGCTTCAGGCCGTCACCAATATGTGGTAACGCCCTATCCATGATCACATACATGGAATAGTTCAGATAGGCATCTTCAGTAAAACGCCCCATCGGAAGTTGTTCAATGCCTTGCAAGGACAAGGCTTGAGGATCTGTCATGTTACACCTTACTTGTTGTTGTAGCTGATGCGATATATCGCATTGGCGTAATCATCGGAAACGAGCAGGCTACCGTCGTCGAGTTCTGCAATTGCGGCTGGTCGACCATGGGTTGTTTCGTTTTCCATAAAGCCGGTAAGGAAAGGCTCATAGCCTCTAATTTGGCCATCTTGCACATTTGCTCGCATTACTCGATAGCCCACTTTTTTGCTGCGGTTCCAAGAACCATGTTCAGCAACAAAAAGCTGATGCTTCATTGCCTTTGGAAATTGCTCGCCACGGTAAAAGTGAATGCCCAGCGGTGCAACGTGCGCTTGTAGTGCAAGTGCTGGCATGGCGTAGTCAGTCACCGATTTACCCTCGCCAAATTCAGGGTCTAGCACGCTGCCGCCATGAACATAGGGGAAGCCAAAATGCTGACCAATTTCGTCAACACGGTTGATTTCACATGGTGGAATGTCATCTCCCATCATGTCACGACCGTTGTCGCTGAACCATAACTTTCCAGTTACTGGGTGATAATCAAAACCCACTGAGTTACGCACGCCTTTGGCAATCGTCGAAAGCTTTTTCGTCTCAAGATTTAGTGAAAATATACGGCCAAACTTAGGGTCTTCGGCACAAATATTACAAGGCACGCCAACTGGAATGATCAGTTCGCCTTCCGGCGATACTGTCAGGTACTTCCAGCCGTGGTGACGTTTGTCAGGCAAATCATCGAACACCACTTCTTTTACCGGTGCCTTGAGGTTTTTTGCGATTTGCTTAAAACGCACAATACGCTCAACTTCAGCAACATATAAGTCACCGTCTTTTAGGGCGATACCGGAGGGCATATTCAGCCCTTCTGCAACCAAGATTTTCTTGTCGGCTACGCCATCACGGTTGTTGTCAATGAGTGCGTGAACTTTACCCGCTTTACGAGAGCCAACATACACAGTGCCATCTTTGCCCACCGCCATTTGTCTCGCATTTTCAACATCTTTCGCAAAATAGCTCAGCTCATACCCTTTAGGTACTGAAAGGCGCGAAAGCATATCATTTGCCAGCGCAGGTGAGCTTAATAACGCTACTGCCAGCGTCGTCGCTATCGTGGTCAATTTACTATGTATTTTCATGTTAAACCTCTGCCTTATCTCCGTGCTGCTCAAGCCAAATTTTACGGTCGCTAGAGCGCTTTTTAGCTAACAGCATATCCATCATTTCGAGGGTTTGTTCAGGCTCATCTAATGTCAGCTGAACTAAACGTCTAGTATTTGGATCCATAGTGGTTTCACGCAATTGCAACGGGTTCATTTCACCCAATCCTTTAAAGCGCTGTACGTTGACTTTACCGCGTTTCTTTTCGGCCTCAATACGGTCTAAAATGCCCTTTTTCTCATCTTCATCAAGGGCGTAGTAAACCTCTTTACCAACATCAATACGAAATAGCGGCGGCATGGCAACAAAAACATGGCCCTTACGAACAAGCTCTGGGAAGTGCTTCACAAAAAGTGCACATAATAAAGTTGCAATGTGAAGTCCGTCAGAATCCGCATCCGCGAGGATACATACTTTGCCATAGCGCAGGCCTGATAAATCTTCAGAGTCTGGGTCAATACCTAAGGCAACAGAAATATCATGTACTTCTTGTGAGGCTAAGATCTGTCCAGATTCCACTTCCCAGGTATTGAGGATTTTACCGCGCAGCGGCATGATTGCTTGAAACTCACGGTCTCGTGCTTGTTTTGCCGAGCCACCTGCTGAGTCCCCTTCCACCAAAAAGATTTCTGAGCGTTCAGTTTCACTTCCAGAACAATCGGTTAATTTACCCGGTAAAGCAGGACCCGAAGTGACCTTTTTACGAACCACTTTTTTTGCAGCACGCAAACGTTTTTGCGCATTGCTGATACACAGCTCAGCAAGTAACTCTGCAGTTTCAGTGTGTTCGTTTAACCATAAACTAAAGGCGTCTTTGACAATGCCAGACACAAAGGTAGCGCACGAACGTGATGACAGCTTTTCTTTGGTTTGACCGGCAAATTGTGGGTCTTGCATTTTAACCGACAAGACATAACTACAGCGGTCCCAAACATCATCAGGCGTCAGTTTCACGCCACGCGGGATCAGGTTTCTGAATTCACAAAACTCACGCATCGCTTCAAGTAAGCCCTGGCGTAACCCATTTACATGGGTTCCGCCTTGTGCCGTTGGAATAAGGTTTACGTAGCTTTCAGCGATGGATTCCCCGCCCTCAGGCAACCAATGAAGCGCCCAATCAACCCCTTCGGTTGAGCCACTGAAACTGCCTGTAAATGGGGATTTCGGCAGCACTTCGTAGCCTTCAGCGCTGTCTTTTAGGTAATCCTCAAGACCTGCCTCGTAGTGCCATTCTTGCGTTTCTTTCGTCTGTTTATTTACAAAACGAATTCTAAGCCCTGGACACAATACAGCCTTAGCTTTGAGCAAGTGGTTTAACTTAGTAATTGAGAAGTTAGCTGAGTCAAAATAACTCGCGTCGGGCCAAAAGTGTACTGAGGTGCCGGTATTACGCTTACCAACGCTGCCGGTCACTCTTAAGTCTTCGACTTTATCGCCGTTTTCAAATGCCATTTCATAGATTTGCGCATCGCGTTTAACGGTAATTTCGACCCGAGTCGACAACGCATTAACAACCGATATACCCACCCCATGAAGACCACCGGAGAACTGGTAGTTTTTATTGGAAAACTTGCCCCCGGCATGAAGTTTGGTCAGGATCAATTCAACCCCAGGCACGCCCTCTTCTGGGTGAATATCCACAGGCATTCCTCGACCGTCATCGATGACTTCAAAGGAGTTGTCTTCATGCAAGATCACGTCAATCTTGGTGGCATGTCCGGCTAAGGCTTCATCGACACTGTTATCGATAACCTCTTGGCCTAAATGATTAGGTCTGGTGGTATCGGTATACATGCCAGGACGGCGCTTAACTGGCTCTAAGCCATTGAGTACCTCAATAGCTTCGGCATTATAGTTTTGCTGACTCATAGGCTAGTTCTAGTTATCTTTTTATCCGCTAGTATATGCACAACATACAGTTTTGAGCAGAGCTTTGTGCATAAATTCTAATTTTTGATAGTTAAAAATTTGGTGATGGTGTCAAAATAGCGTGGAAATTCAACAAAGCTATGATCCCCACCAAACTCAATAATTTGACGACAATGACTATAATAACGCACCGCCTCTGCAAAAGGCAGCACCTCGTCGCCCGTTTGTTGCAATAATAGCAAGTTTTCTGGATTACTCAGCTGCTCGACATACATGGATTTTAACGCATCAATATGTTCATACTGCAGCTCATAATGACAGTCCTGATAAGGATTGTATTGTGGTCCAAGGTAGTCATTTAATAATGAAAAAGGCCTAACTGCAGGGTTTATCACCACCGCTTTACAGCCAAGATGTTGCGAAAAGTAGGTGGCGTAATAGCCGCCTAACGAGCTACCTAATAACACAGTATCAGAATCAATGACGCTATCCAACTGTGCCAATGCGACTCTCGGGTCATAATGTAGTCTTGGGACAAGGTATGGCGTTTTTTTATCCATCATATATTCACCAAACGCCGTCGCTTTATAGGATAGCTCAGAGCTATTAAAGCCGTGAATATAAACTACTTTCCGAGCCATTTTACCTCTGTTGTTATAGCGCTTTTACTAAATACGATGACACGATAAGCGGGACCCAAATCAGACTGATACCAGTCCTTTGTGTGCTTATCAAATTGGATTGATGTTGCAGGCGTAGCGTAGATAGGTAAAGTGCGAAATTGTTGTTGATATTCATTATGCACATGACCATGAAATAGCCCTAAGACTTGCTCTGAATCCACCAACAGGTTTAACAGTGCAGGACCATTTTCGAGCATATGTTTATCTAAATAGCCATCTATCGGCCTAGGATGGTGGTGAGCAAAAGCAATCGTATTGTTGTTGATACTATTGTTAAGCTTGTCTTTGAGCGCACCTAAATGTGACTTAGCACACCATCCGGCGGGTGTTTCACCCTTTGAGTTTAACAGTAACACCTGCCCAAACGGACCTGTGATGCATTTATGACGGACGATTTGCCCAGCACTTATTTCTTCGAGTAAAGCTAGCTCGTCGTGGTTACCCGGCACCCAAAGCACCGGACATTGCAACTCACTCTCCCTCACTATACGAGCAAACTCATGATAAGAAGCCGCACTGTGATCTTGTGTTAAATCACCGCCAAACACCACACAATCGAAATGCTCTTTTGCCATCGCGGCGAAAGTGCGTTCAAGGTTAGCGGCGGTATTTACCGCAAAATATTCCCCAGAGGGCGTGGCAAACAAATGGCAATCCGTAAAATGACCAATACGAATTTGCGCTTTATCGAATTGCAGCTCGAGATCAAACCAAGCCATTGTTTACATCCCAGTTTAAATGCACGCGGCCTTTTTCTAAACACACCATAAGCCAATCAGCTAAAAACGCATTTATTTGATACTTTTCATCTTTTTGGTGCATATCAGGATTTGGGTAACCATAGGATGGCTTTATTCGACGATGATAATCACGGTGAATTACTTCAGCCACTTTAGCATCATGGTAGAGGCGCACAGACAACGAAAAGTGTGGCAAATGGGCGCTTACTGTCGCCATCTGCTCGATGTGAATGTCCGTTGTGTATTTACTGACTCCAGCTACGCTCAAACTGTATCGCGCAGAGGCTAAGTCAATCACTCGACTCTCACCGACCACTTCTTCAGGTAGCAATTTTAGCGCCCGTAAATAATTACGTTCGCACAGCGTGATGTAACGGGGCAGAGATTGAATATACTGCTTTGAGCTCAGCACTTGTGACAAAAATACGACTCCTAAACTGCTTCTATATCCGCGCTTTATTTAATGCCAACCATTGTAGACTAATAACAGTGGCAGCGTTATCGATTTCCTCATTATCAAGACGTGCAAGGGCTTCATCAAGTAGCATCACATGCACTTTAATATCTTCACCTTCTTCAGCCAGTCCATAAACCCCACTCGCTTTAGATAAATCAGCAAGCGCTAGATACAAATATAGTCGCTCTGTTGTACCACCTGGGCTTGATAAATAAGAGCGCATATAAATGAGCTTATCAAGCTCAAGTCCAGCTTCTTCTTTGGCTTCTTTTCTTGCAACACTCTCATAGTCTTCGCTCCCTTCTGCCATCCCTGCAATGCATTCCAAAAGCCAAGGAGAGTGTCTTGAAGCCAACGCTCCAATGCGAATTTGCTCAATAAGCAACACACTGTCTGTAACAGGATCATACGGCAATATTGCAACCGCATGACCACGCTCTAATATCTCGCGAGTTATCAGCTCTGATACACCGCCATTAAATAAGGCATGGGTAAATTGGTACTTGTGAATGGTAAAAAAACCATTGAAGATTGTTTCTATTGAAGAAACATTGACGTCGACTTTGTTGAACTGACTCAAAGGTTTCATAAAATAATCCTGTATTTTTTAATAGCAACGGTTTAAAAGCTAACCAATCGCCCTTATAGTAGGGTCATACCTGAATAAGTAAACGAAGTCGTTTACCTTTAACTTTTTCCACTTTACAATACCCAAGTGGTATTAATATATTCTGTTACACTTGTTGGCGATGTTTTACGCATTTGGTCTTTAATTGGGCCGCAAAAACAGGGTAACATGCTGACAGTATAAAAATTGTCTAAGGACTGAGCGAAAAATGAAAAAAACTCTACTATCATTAGTTGTTGGGTTGTCGTGCGCACTTTCAAGCAGCCTGTCCCACGCGGAAGACCTACTGCAAGTATACGACATTGCAACGGCTAACGATCCTACCGTATTAAAGGCTAAAGCGCAGGCTGATGCGCAAAAATATGCACAAGACCAAGCATTAGGCGTATTGCTACCTCAGCTTGGCTTTCAAATGAGTTATACAGACGTTAACTCTGAAGGTCCATCGAGCCAGCAAAATGACTCGACAGGCTACACCATGTTTGAGTCTGACACTGACACCTTTCAGCGTTCAATCTCTCTAAGCCAAACCATTTTTGATATGGCATCTTGGCAGGGTCTTTCAATTGCAGAAAAACGTGCAATGCAAGCATCGACTCAATATGAGCAGCAAAAGCAAACTTTGATTGTCCGTATCGCTGAAGGTTACTTTAATGTGCTAAGTGCGTTAGATAGCCTAGAGTTTGTGCAAGCCGAGAAGCGCGCTATTGAACGTCAACTAGAGCAGACAAAACAGCGCTACGAAGTAGGTTTGACAGCAATTACAGACGTGCATGAAGCAAGAGCACAATTTGACCGTGCAGTTGCAGACGAAATCATAGCAAGTAATGCAGTTGAAACAGCACGTGAAACATTACGTACGATTACTGGTAAGTACCACGCTAAGCTAGATAAGTTAAACACTGAAAAGTTCTCAACAGTTAAGCCTACGCAGAATACGAACGATTTTATCGAAATTGCAAAAGCGAAGAATTTAGACCTTCAAGTTGCAAAATCTGCGGTAGACATCGCAAAAGATCAAATTGATTTAGCTCAATCTGGGCATTACCCAACACTAAACTTAAACGCTACTTACTCTGATTCTTTAGCTGACAGTGCAGGTAGACAACATGCACCACGTAGCGACAGAACTTCGGTAGGCTTAACGTTAGACGTACCAATTTACACAGGTGGCCGTACAGTTGCAGCAACAGATCAAGCTCGCGCAAACTTTGTTGCTAGCAGCGAAGATATGGAAGCGGCAATGCGTAACATGACACGCTCAGTGATCACGTCTTATAACCAAGTGGTTTCAGACGTTGCAACTTACCGTGCGCTAGAGCAAGCGGTTGTTTCAGCAGAAAGTGCATTACAAGCAACTGAAGCGGGTTTTGATGTAGGTACTCGTACCATCGTTGACGTACTAGTCAGCACGCAAAACCTGTATAACGCGAAACGTAACCTAGCTGATATCCGTTATCGCTACGTACTATCATCGCTACGCTTAAAACAAGCAGCAGGTACACTATCTCGTACCGATCTTGAAGCAATTAACCAAGGTTTGATTGAAGGCTAAGTACTTCGATTATCACCTCTGAAAAGGCCAGCTATGCTGGCTTTTTGTATTTTTACAGCAATATAGATAAACTAGCCTCTTCAATTAAGTCTCAGGTATATTACTTTGGTTACTCACTCACCTTTCAGATGGTCATTCTTAGCACCTAAATTTTGGCTGACTTGGCTTGGTGTTTTCGCCCTGTATTTGATCTCATGGCTCCCACAAGGTGTTCAATTTACACTGGGTAGAGGCCTTGGACGTCTAGTTCATAAATATATGAAACGCCGCCGTCATATTGCTGATGTCAATTTGAAACTTTGCTTTCCACAGCTAAGTGAAGCAGAACACAAAGCTATGCTACTAAAAAATATGGAAAATACCGGCATAGCAACTCTTGAAACGGGGATGGCATGGTGGTGGCCAGATTGGCGCATCAATCAAGTGGTGGGCTCTATTAACGGATTAGAGCATATTGAAGCCGTGCAAAAGCAAGGAAAAGGGGTACTTATGCTGGTTCCCCATATGTTGCATCTTGAGATGGCAAGCCGAGTGCTAGGCACTAAAGTGCAAGGTGTTGGCTTTTATCGCCCACACAATAATCCACTTATGGAGTTTTTTATGACCCGTGGGCGACTACGCTCAAATGAGTATTTAGTCACTAAGCGAGACGTCAAAGGCTTATTGAAAACACTCTCAAGCAAACGCGTGTGTTATTACTTGCCAGATCAAGATTATGGCCGCAAGCGCTGTGAGTTTGCCCCTTTCTTTGCGGTTCCTGATGCAGCAACAACAACTGGCACTTTATTATTTTCTTCAAGCAAAAAGGCTGAGACTTTAAGCTTACACTGTACGAGAGACGCAAAAGGGATGTATCATTTAGACATACAACCTATTTTAGAAGCATTCCCAAGTGGCAATGATCTTGCAGATGTTACTCGCGTCAACGAGAGAATGGAGCAAGCAATCAATTGTGCGCCGGATCAATATATGTGGGTGCATCGTCGCTTTAAAACGCGACCTGATGAAAAGGCACCTTCGTTTTATTAGGGCCTAGAGTCTTGGAGTAGTTTGAAATGGCTAAGAAGAAAAAAAATAAATTATCGTCAATCTGGTTTTGGACTAAACACCTATCACTAGGTGTGTTACTCATTTGGGCTGCCTACTATTTTCTTTTTGGTGCCTCTAAAGATATGAACTTTAGGGAAACCACCAATGTTGCAGCGCAAGGCCTGTCGCAATTTTACGAAAGCTTTCGAAATAGCATGAGCAATCGTGATACCGATCGTGAAAAGTATGTTATCACACTCGGAAAGCCCACCTACCCTCTTGACGATGCGCTAGCACAAAGAGCGCTCGCAGTTAAACCATCTAACCCTAAATGGACCGGTGAAAAACAACCAAGACGCTTTGACACAGGCGATACTTTAAAAGATGTACTTACAAAGCAAGCCAAAGAAGAAGGTGTGGAACTGTTTTGGTATCTAGAGCGTGACTATGTGGTGAAGTATAACTTCCGTCTCGATACTGACTTTGTTTCTGCACTCTATCAGGTTGGAACGGCGATAAACGACGACTTTGAATTTCAAGTCTACACATTTTTCTGCCCGCGAGAGCGTGCTGCGGTTATCACAGAAAACCCACCAATCTATGTACGTGAAAACTGCCGTAAGCTAGCGGGTTAAGCAAGTACCCGCTGCCAAACTTGAGTGACTTGTTGTGCGTGTTGATCAAACGCTTCACGCCCAACAACCCTACCTAATTGGTTTAAGCTATTAAAATGATATTGATCTCTAAACAAACAATATGCAGAGATTAAGTGCTTCATTTCATCACTATCAATCACTTCAACTTCACCCGCTTGTTCTAAAATACGTATATTATCTGGATAAGTACAAAGTGCTGGATACTGACTGCTATATCGCAACACAATGTACTGACTGATAAATTCAATATCCGTCATGCCGCCAATTCCCTGCTTTAAGTCAAAGTGACTGTCACTATCTTGGTTAAGGTGGGCTCGCATTTTTTCACGCATATTGCGAACATCTTCCGCTAATTTAGGCACGTCTCGCTGCTGCATTAGTATTGCATGACGTATTTCCTCAAATCGTGCGGCCATTTTCGACTCACCTAACACCATACGAGCTCTCACTAGCGCCTGATGCTCCCATGTCCAAGCTTGCTCTAACTGGTATTGGTAAAAGCTTTCTAGATTGATAGCGAGTAAGCCCGAGTTTCCTTCAGGGCGAAGTCGAGTATCTAATTCGTAAAGCATGCCAGAGAGCGTTTTGGTATTGAACAAATGCATTAAACGCTGTGCCAGCTTCATATAAAACTGTCTTGAAGAGATAGCTTTATCACCCTGAGTTTGGCTTTCGCCGTCACGATTATGCACAAACACTAAGTCTAGATCTGAGTTGTAACCGAGCTCATATCCCCCCGCCTTGCCATACGCTATTACAGCAAAGCCTTTTTCTTCTATTGTTGCACCTTCAGGCGCACCAAAACGCGCCACCATATGCCCCCAAGCAATATCGACGGCTTTTGCGATAATCGCCTCAGCAAGCGCGGTTAGATGATCGCTCACCTTCATAATATCCAACACGCCAGTGGCGTCTGCAGCCGCGACTTTTAGCTGATGCGTTTGTTTAAATTGTCGCAGCGCTTCCATCTGTAGCTCAACATCTTGCTCATCTATACGTAAAAATGCTTGCTGGATCTCGTTTTTATAGGCCGTTAATGGCAAAGGTTTGTAGAGAGTTTGTGGGTCGATAAGCTCATCAAGGAGGATCGGGTATTTCGCAATATGCTCAGCAATCCACGCGCTATGACAACAAAGCTTGATAAGTTGAGTCAACGCACCGTGATTTTCGTAAAGTAGCTCCAAATATGCAGTACGAGACGCTACTTGATTGATCACACTGAGCACGCGAGCAAGCGCCGGCTCCATGTTTTGTTTACTAAGCTCTCGTAGCAAGGCTGGCATTAACTTATCGAGAATATCGCGACCACGAGTGCCCGCCTGCTTTTTACTTAGCCCTTGTTTAAACTCCATCAAGTCAGTTTGCCAAGTCTCAAAACACGGTGCAGCTCGGCACTGGCCTAGCTGAGCAATTTCTCCCGTTTGCCACGCGTAAACCGCGCTATCGTCTTCATCTAATTCTTCTTCAGGCGGTTCACCAATGACTTGGCTAAACTCAGCCCGGATATGCTGCGTCACAACCTTTAGCATTTGCTCGACTTCGGCGTAATTGTTACATTGCAATAAGTGGCTCAGGCGCAGACAATCTAAGTTGTTGTCGGGTAAAGTTTGCGTTTGTTTGTCGTCAAATGCTTGTAGATATTGCTCAACTTTACGCAGCACTAAATAGTTCTCATGCAGACGGTTTTTGACCTCGACAGGGACAATATCAAGCGCTTCAAGCTCTTCTAATGCCTGTAACAATGAAGGGGTTTGTAATGGCGTTTCGCGACCGCCGCGTATCAGTTGCAAAGCCTGCACAATAAACTCTACTTCTCGAATGCCACCAGCGCCCAGCTTTATGTTATTCGTTAAGCCTTTGCGTCTCACCTCTTGGGCAATCATGTTTTTCATCTTTCGCAGTGAATCTATCACAGAAAAGTCGATATAACGGCGATAGACGAACGGCCGAATTAGGTCGTAAAACTCTTGCCAATACGGCGACGGCTCACCAATTGGCCGCGCCTTTAACATCGCATAGCGCTCCCATTCTCGACCTTGATCTTGGTAATAATCTTCCATCGCGGCATAGCTCATTACCAAAGGACCACTATCCCCAAATGGTCTTAAACGCATATCGACTCTGAATACTTGGCCATCAATGGTAACTTGATTAAGCGCTGAAATAAGTTTTTGTGCCACTCTAGTGTAAAAAACTTGCGCCTCAATACTACGCCGGCCACCGGATGTGTCGACACTTCTCGGATAGGCAAAGATCAAATCGATATCAGAGGAAAAATTCAGCTCCTTACCACCAAGCTTTCCCATGCCTAATACCGTCATAGGTATCGAGTTACCAGCCTCATCTTTTGGTGAGCCTGATTGCGCTTCTACGCTTAAGTACGCCCATCGGTACGCATTTGAAATCAAGGTATCGGACAGCTGTGAAACATAGCGAATACTGTCATCAATCTCATTGCCTGCAACCAAATCCAGCCACATCACTTTAAGCCAATACTTTAAGCGATAGTGACGCAGCTGCTGCCAAGCTTGTTTTTCTTCAACCAATGGCGCGGAAAAGTCAAACACATCAGGACAGTCGCGTATTTGCATCTGCGTATCATCGAGCAACCAAGCTCCCCACTCAGGAAATCGTGCAAGTGTACGCTCGGCAAAATCACTCAACGCCAGTAACCGTGCCAGTTTGGGCTCCATCGGCGCATCACCATAAATCATTTGGTAACGCTCTTGAGCAAGCGTATTTAGCGCTGCTTGAACAAACAATTCCGACATAAAAAACTCCACGGTAGACTGGCTCTCTTTGTGAGCAGTGTTATAGTAACTCTATCTAAAACACAACCTTACACCGAGTATGAGTTATTTGTCTTTAAACAATATCAACTTTTTAGCGATTTTGATTTGCTTTGTCATTGTCTGCAGTTTAACTATTTTGCTGCGCTTAATGATCCAACGTAGCGCTAACAATCTACTGGATGACGAGCTCGCACAACGTGACAACTTTGCACTTGGGATCAGCTATGCCAGTCAAGTGACGATGCTGTGTATTTGTGTTGCATACTTATTCAATGACTTAGGCGTGGTGAGGGCGCAGGCACACCCTCTGCAAGTGGCCTTACATATAGGGTTGATCATTGCCTTTGTATACTTCGGCCAATGGATCCATCGCAAATGGATTCTGTATCAGTTTGACGAAGAAGAAGCGATTTTAAAGCAAAATATCTGCGCCGCGATGGTGGACTCCGGCATGTTACTCGGTAACACCATATTGGTGCTTGGTTTATATCATTGGGTGCACCCGAAAGGCTGGAGCGATCTATTAGTCGTAGCCCTCGGCTTTATGCTATTGCAGCTGCTTTATACGCTAGATAGTAAAATCAGAGAAAGTCGCTTTGCCAAGTTCAATCAAGGGGCTTCTTTACAACAAAATTTTAATCTCAGAAACACTTCGATTGGTATTCGGTATGCAGGCAAATCCATCGGCCTCTCTTTAGCCATGTATGCGGGGCTGCACAGCGCTCCCTACCATGGAGCAAAAGTGGTAGAAAACTTGTTTTCGGTTGTCATGCATTGCGGTGTAATGTGGCTTTTTCTTTACATTGGTAGTTACGTATTGCTGCATTTATCCTTACCTAAGGTCAATATTGGTCTAGAGGTAGACCACCAAGATAACGTTGGCATCGCATGTCTGGAGTTTGCGGTTTTCTGCTCAATAGGCTATTTACTTATTAACTTGTTTTCGGTGTAACGCAATACTGCATGAATGCTTTAAGTGATGGACTTTTACTGGTAGATAGCAATTGGGATTTTAGCCAAGAACTCGTCGAGCATTTGCAAAATGTGCGCTCTAGCCAAGCCAGTAATATAATTATCGCAGGTGACAACACCAAACAAATGCTAAAGATGATGTTTAAAGAGCAAATAAAAGACTACTGTTATTGTGACTTTGACAATGAAATCAGCGTCTCTGAACTTGCCAGCTATTTGCACCGTCATCATAACATTAATGCTGTGCTGCTCTATTCTCTGGACTATCATTTAGCTACCGAGGAGCAGCGCTTTATTTTTGATTCTCTTCACCCACACCGGTTTTTAATCGAACAAACCCCGCAAGGTTTTCAGATCACTAAACAGCACTCACAAGCATTAATCAATCACTTATCTTGTCATCCGGATACCGCGGGCCTCCCCGACCCTGACTTGATGCTTGCTAAGCTCACCGGGTTACTTTGCGGTAAAGCTAAAGTGGCAGGATGATGTAGACTAACCGTGCGCGAGCGCTTACCATTGCCACAAAACAGCAACTGAATAATCGAATTATGCGTATTCCACATATTTATCAAGACTCGCCTTTGGCCATTGGTGTGCCAGTTACTTTGGACGATGACGCCGCAGGACACATAGGCCGAGTGCTTAGAATGACAACCAAAGATAAAGTCAGCCTGTTCAACGGACAGGGCGGCGAGTACCTATGTCAATTAAGTGAAGTTGGGAAAAAGAAAGTCGTTGCTGTACCTGAATTATTTGAAGACAAAAATGTAGAATCCCCACTTGCCATACATCTTGGGCAAGGGATTTCTCGCGGTGATAAAATGGACTTCACAATTCAAAAGTCGGTAGAGCTGGGTGTGAGCGAAATCACCCCTTTGTTTACCACACGCTGTGGCGTTAAATTAAGTGGCGAACGTCTAGCAAAAAAACACCAGCAATGGCAAAAGATAGCAATTGCCGCGGCCGAGCAATCCGGACGTAATACCATCACTATTATTAACCCACCGATGGAGTTGTCTGAGTGGCTTGCACAGCAAAGCGACGAGTTAAAAATCACACTACATCCTCGCGCCGAACATTCAATAAAAACACTGCCGTATAGTCAGTCTGGGATCCGCTTTTTAGTGGGGCCTGAAGGCGGCTTTACCGATGAAGAGCTCGATGCTACCGCTCAACAGCGGTTTGTTGATGTCCGTTTAGGCCCACGTGTACTTCGTACAGAAACCGCAGCGCTAACGGTACTGAGCGCACTACAGCTGCAATTTGGCGATTTAGCACTTTAAATACACAGAGCAACCCCCATATCATGGGTAAACTCAGCAAGCGCAATGGGAGCGTCTATGACGATTAAATTAGGGATCATTTCCGATCCAATCAGTGGCTTTAACATTAAAAAAGACACCGGGTTTGCCATGATGCTGGCGGCACAGCAGCGCGGCTATGAATTGTATTACATGGAAATGAATGACCTTTTCTTGTACCAAGGCGTTGCCAAAGCGACCGCGGCAAAAGCGCAGGTATTTGACGATACTTCCCATTGGTATGAACTAGCTGAGAAACAAGAAATCGATTTGGGCGACCTTGACGTTATTTTAATGCGTAAAGATCCGCCTTTTGACACTGAATATATTTACGCCACTTATATTCTTGAGCGCGCTGAACTTGCGGGTTCGCTTGTGGTAAATAAACCACAAAGCCTGCGCGACGCCAATGAAAAGCTCTTTACGGCGTGGTTTAGTGAGCATACTCCAGATACTTTGGTTACGCGTAATCAATCACAAATTCGCGAGTTTTTAGCTAAACATGGCGATATCATTCTCAAGCCTTTAGATGGGATGGGCGGCGCGTCTATTTTTAGAGTGAAACAAGATGATGCAAATATTGGCGTGATCTGCGAAACGCTTACCGAGCATGGCTCTCGCTATGCGATGGCGCAAAACTATATTCCAGCCATTAAAGACGGTGATAAGCGCGTGTTAGTGGTAGATGGTGAAGTGATGCCGTACTGCTTGGCTCGCATTCCACAAGGCGGTGAAACTCGTGGTAATCTCGCGGCAGGCGGCCGTGGTGAAGCAAGACCTATTAGCGAATCGGACCGTAAAATTGCCGAAGCCATTGCCCCAACGTTAAAGGCAAAGGGCCTAATATTCGTTGGCCTAGATATCATTGGCGATAAGCTCACCGAAATCAACGTCACCGCACCAACTTGCGTAAAAGAAATTGAAGCGGCGTATGACATTTCAATTATGGATAAGTTTTATGATGCGATCGAGCGAAAACTCGACCATACTAAAAACTAACCATTAAGGGGGTCTGGTTATGAAATCACTCGCTAATCACTTTTTAGTGGCAATGCCCAGCATGGACGACCCTTTTTTCAATCATACGGTAACCTATCTTTGTGAACACAGCGAAGATGGCGCGATGGGGTTGGTGGTAAACCACCCTATCGATATCACCGTGGGCGAATTGCTTGATCAAATTGATATCGATAACGACAAATCTAGCCAAGCGGCTAAGGTAAATATCTACGCAGGTGGGCCTGTTCATACCGACAGAGGCTTTGTATTACATACGCCAAAGTTTGGTTACGCCTCAAGCCAAGAGCTTAGTTCCGAAATTATGATCACCACATCAAAAGATGTTTTAGCCTCTTTAACGTCATCACACTCTCCCGAAGGATTTATCATCACCTTGGGCTACGCCGGATGGGTAAGTGGTCAGCTAGAGAAAGAACTGAAAGAAAACACTTGGTTAGTCGTCGAGGCTGACCCCGAAATCATATTTAATACGCCACCCGAAAAGCGTTGGGAAAAAGCAGTGCAAATGCTTGGTTTCGACGTTGCACAATTAAGCTCGCAAGCGGGTCATGCGTAACTAGCCTGTCATTTTGAGCTTAGGTTAATAAACGAAGTATTCATGGAAATCAAAAAAGAAAAAGTGCCTAAAGGTAAACGTAGCATCATCGGTTTTGACTTTGGCACTAAAAGTATCGGCTTGGCTATCGGCCAAGAAATCACCGCAACCGCATCAAGCTTAGGTGCAGTTAAGGCAAACGATGGTATTCCAAATTGGGATGACATCGCGGTATTCATTAACGAGTGGCAACCTGATTTATTAGTGGTTGGCTTACCACTGAATATGGATGGTACCAATCAAGATTTAACATTCAGAGCAAAAAAGTTTGCTAACCGCTTGCATAACCACTTCCGGTTGCCGGTAGAAACACAAGATGAGCGCTTGACGACAGCTGATGCCAGAGCACGTTTATTTGAACAAGGTGGCTATAAGAACCTTGCAAAAGGTAAGGTAGATGGCATGTCTGCTTGTATCATTCTTGAAAGCTACTTTGAAGCAATGTGGGAATAGCTAGCCTAACTTTTGGGTCTGTTAAACTTTATTTTCCACCAAGTGGATTGATATTCATACACGGCATAGTCGGTGTAGCAATAACACACTAAAAATATCAATCTAGCGCCGACCTTTAATATCAAAAATTCAGTACTGATATTAAAGGTACGGCTAACTGTCTGTAAAAGTCCATCATATTTAACGGACTCTCAACGCTTTCAATCACCAGCAGTAAGGCAACTCTTATTCCTCTAAACACTATGGTGAAGTCGCCATTTTTGTACAGCTAGCAGAGCAACTCTAGCCACGAGCAGGAGTATGAATGACTAGCGGCTCTCCTGTACGGGGTTTACGACTTGGTACTTCTTCAAATCAGGTATTAACCCTGCTTGCTGATACGCGCTAGTGATCCGGCCTTGCTCACGTAGTATTGCAAGGCCTTTTTGTAATGCAGCAAACGCTCGTTCACCTTCTGGGTGAAGCCGAGACACCGCAAAATGTCTGCTGTCGTTTAACAGCACGACTAGATGCTCATTAGCAATGAGCTCAACATCTTCCAAAACAAAACGATTATCTAGCTTCGGCATAAGCGGCATCAACATAAAGTCGACCCAACCTTTGCTCACCATACGCGCTTGTGACATCCAATCGGATTCAGCATGAAGTTGTTTAAGCGGAAGTGACTCCAAGGTTTGCCAGTCGGTCTGCCATTTAGGGTTGGATACCGAAGTTAGCTGGGTGAGCCCTTGCTCCTCTTTTAGCTGCTTTACTTTTTGATTATCTATCCCGTGATAAATACCAGCAAAATACTGACCTTTTTGAATAACCGGCTCACTGATAAAAAGCAGCCGACCTTTATTTTCAAGGTCTGCTTTCCAATAGCTATCAAAGTGAAGCAGTTGCTCTCCTTTTTCAAGCAAATTGGATTCACGAAAACTGACGAAACCTGGAGTAAAGATAAACGTTTTATCGAAGCCACCTTTTTGCAAGGCTTGCTGTGCTACCACCATATCGACAACATCACGGCGTAAATACTGGCCACTAAAATCGGTAATTTTTGTGACGTCGCGTTCACCAACAAAACGTTGATAATCAGCGAGGACATCATCTCTAATAAAAACATTAAGTGCTTCGCTGGCATTAAGTACACCAGCAAAGCTCAGCACGAAAGTGAAGAATAGGTAGCTACGTTTAGTTCTTCGAATCCAACCCATCTACCGTAACCCCTTGTAGGAAGCCCGCACCTTTTTGTTCATTATTTTGCAGCTTGATCATCAGGCGCAGATCGTTTGGCGAGTCAGCATGATGCAGGGCATCGGCATAGTTGATCCGCTGCTGCTTATAAAGCTCAAACAATGCTTGATCAAAGGTTTGCATGCCCATGTCTTTCGATTTTGCCATTGCCTCTTTAATTGAGCCAATATCGCCTTTTTTAATAAGCTCGGCAACGAGTGGGGAGTTAAGTAGTACTTCAATGGCGGCTTCTCGGCCTTCGCCCTTTGAAGAAGGCACAAGTTGTTGCGCCACAATAGCACGTAAGTTCAGCGCCAAATCGTACTTCAGTTTATCGTGCTTTTCTTTAGGGACTAAGTGCATGATACGGTCAATGGCCTGATTGGCATTATTGGCGTGCAAGGTTGCAACGCATAAATGCCCCGTTTCAGCAAAGCTCAGTGCATACTCCATGGTTTCTTGCGAGCGAATTTCACCAATTAAAATAACATCTGGCGCTTGGCGTAATGAGCTTTTTAAGGCAGATTCAAAACTGTCAGTATCAATGCCCACCTCACGCTGAGTAATGATGCTTTTTTGGTGTTGATGCACAAACTCGATGGGATCTTCAATGGTCAAAATGTGGCCACGTTGGTTACGATTACGATAACCGAGCAGTGCTGCAAGCGAAGTTGACTTACCCGTGCCCGTACCACCTACAAATAACACCAAGCCACGTTTGGACATGATCACATCGGTCAGTACCGACGGCAAACCTAGCTCATTGACATCAGGAATAGCAGTAACGATACGGCGGATAACCATGCCCGCACAATCCCGTTGCCAAAATGCTGAAACACGAAAACGCCCGATATCGTTAGCAATCGCAAAGTTGCACTCTTTAGTGTTAAAGAATTCTTGCTTTTGCTTGTCGCTCATAATCGAGGTAACAAGATTCAGTGACTGCTCGGCATCTAAGCTTTCTTCACTTAACGCTCTAAGTTCGCCATCAATTTTGGCGCTCACCGCAAGCCCTGCCGAGACGAATAAGTCGGATGCTTGCTGATTTGCCATCGTTTGCAAAAACGGTTCTATATTCATCGCTACACCACTACTTAATAGCCGCTATTAAACTGATTTTTGTCATGCGCTTTTGCACGCGCATCTTGCTGTGTGATCAAACCACGGTTTAATAAATTTGTAAGGCATTGATCCATGGTCTGCATACCGTGCATTGCACCGGTTTGAATTGCCGAATACATCTGTGCAATCTTGTCTTCACGAATAAGGTTACGAATAGCAGGGATCCCGAGCATGATTTCATGCGCTGCTATGCGCCCGCCGCCAACTTTTTTCACCAGTGTTTGTGAAATCACCGCTTGTAGCGACTCTGACAGCATAGATCGCACCATGTCTTTTTCTTCACCTGGGAACACATCCACAATACGGTCGATGGTTTTAGGTGCTGAGGTAGTATGCAAAGTACCAAATACTAAGTGGCCTGTTTCCGCGGCAGTTAGCGCTAAACGAATGGTCTCAAGATCACGTAATTCACCAACTAAAATAACGTCAGGGTCTTCACGGAGTGCACTTCTCAGCGCCGCGTTAAAGCTGTGTGTGTCTCTATGTACTTCACGTTGGTTAATAAGGCTTTGCTTGTTGTCGTGAACAAATTCTATCGGGTCTTCGATGGTTAGAATATGGTGATGTTTGTTGTTATTAATATAATCCACCATCGCAGCCAGCGTGGTTGATTTACCAGAACCTGTCGGGCCGGTTACCAATACTAAGCCACGTGGGTTGTCGGAAATTTTGGTAAAAATGTCTGGTGCCCCCAAATCATCTAAGCTCAGCACTTGATTTGGAATGGTACGGAACACCGCAGCAGGACCACGATTTGAATTAAAGGCGTTAACACGAAAACGCGCCAGATTTGGCACTTCGAACGAGAAATCTACCTCAAGGTTTTGCTCATAGTCACGACGTTGATTATCATTCATAATATCGTAGATGAGGCTGCTGACGTCTTTTGCTTCTAACGGCGGGATATTCACCCGACGTACGTCCCCGTCAACACGTATCATAGGGGAAACACCCGAAGAAAGGTGTAGGTCAGATGCTTTGTGTTGAACACTAAAAGCCAATAATTCTGTAATATCCATTTATAACTCCACAATGAGCACTAGTACTATATGGTTACAATAGCAGAACGCTTAGATAACGCCTACGGCAGGATAGAAAAAGCCAAACAAAACTGTCAATTCAGCGAAACAGTACAATTACTCGCGGTTTCTAAAACCAAACCTATCGCCGATATTGAGGCTGCAATTGCGGCAGGTCAAACCCAATTCGGTGAATCTTACGTACAAGAAGCGGTTGATAAAGTTGCCTATTTTAAACAAAACAAAGCGCTTGAATGGCACTTTATTGGTCCAATCCAGTCCAATAAATCAAGATTAGTCGCCGAAAACTTCCATTGGGTACAAAGCGTGGATAGAGAGAAAATCGCACGCAGGCTAAATGAGCAAAGACCAACAAACTTAAAGCCACTCAAGGTGCTATTGCAGGTCAATATTAGCGGTGATGACAACAAATCAGGTTGTCATCCCAATGAGGTTGATACGCTCGCGCAGTTTATTAATGACTGTCGTCAATTGGAGCTTCGTGGCTTGATGACTATCACTGAGCAAACCGATGATAAACAAAAGCAATTACAATATTTCCAGCAAATGCGCGCTTGCTTTGATAGACTAAAGGACCAATATCAACAGCTAGATACCTTATCGATGGGAATGAGTGGCGATTTAGACACTGCGATTGCAGCAGGTTCCACTATGGTTCGCATTGGTACTGATATTTTTGGCAAACGACAGTGAGGTGAATAACACAATGTCAAACAAGACAATTGCATTTATTGGAACGGGAAATATGAGCTATGCCATTATCGGTGGCATGATCAAAAGTGGCTTTGACGCGCAGTCTATTATTGCCACCAACCGCAATGCAGAGAAACTTGCCAAAGTCGCAGAGCAATTATCAGTAAAAACAACACAAGATAATCTAGAAGCAGTCGCCGCGGCTGACGTCATTGTCTTGTCTGTAAAACCACAGATGATGGCCGAGCTGTGTCAGACCTTTCAAGATGCAGATATTGATATTAGCAATAAACTGTTTATCTCTGTCGCCGCCGGAATTACCGTTGCACGACTGAGAGAAATGCTCGGCCAACCGGTAAAAATGGTGCGCTGTATGCCTAACACGCCATCGTTGCTTGGACGCGGTGTGTCTGGCTTGTATGGCGTCGACATCAGCGATGAAGAAAAAGACTATGTTGAGCAAGTATTTTCATCCACAGGTATTGCCCTGTGGCTTGATGAAGAGTCGAAAATCAACGACGTTATTGCGGTAACAGGTTCGTCTCCAGCGTATTTCTTCTTATTTATGGAAGCCATTGAAGAAAAGGCTAAAGCCCTAGGTTTTAGTCCTGAGGAAGCCAGAAAGCTTGTGCAGCAAACTGCGCTAGGCGCGGCTGAAATGGCATTATCGCAACCTGAAATTAGCATTGCTCAGCTACGCGCTAACGTCACCTCTAAAGGTGGCACAACCCACGCAGCCGTTGAGCATTTAAAAGCACAGCAATTACCAAAAACCGTAGCGGACGCGATGGATGCATGTATCGCGCGCGCTGAAGCAATGGAAAAAGAAATCTAAAGGTGACCAATGAATGCCATGCAATTTTTAGTCGGGATCGTATTTGATCTATTTTTAATGGTCGTATTACTACGATTCTGGTTGCAGCTTGTCAAAGCGGACTTTTATAACCCGCTAAGCCAAGCGGTTGTTAAAGCAACCTCTTTTGCCGTGAACCCACTGAGAAAAATCATTCCGGGCGTGGGCGGTTTAGATCTTGCCTCTTTGGTGCTGGCATTCATTATTGGTTTTGCCAAAATGGCGACGCTGATGGTGTTATTCGGTGGTTACTTTGACGCTTTAGGCGCGCTGATTGGTGGCGCTATTACGGTAGTAAAAGAAGCATTTAGTCTGGTGTTCTGGATCCTTATTATTCGTGCCATTTTAAGTTGGGTAGCGCAAGGCTACAATCCAGTTGCCGCCGTGTTCGAGCAATTAACAGAGCCGATGCTAAGACCTATTCGTAAAGTGATCCCACCGCTAGGCGGACTGGACTTATCTATTTTAGTCCTAATTATCGGCATGCAATTTTTGCAGATCCTAATGATGGATTTACTGAGATAGGAGCATCCCAATGAAACCATTTATTATTGTGTTAATGATGCTGCTTGCACCGGGCGTATTCGCTCAAGATGAACAAGGCGGCCAATTTAAAGACTTAGGTCCTTGGGAAGTGCATTATATCGCCTTCCCGTCTACCTTTGTTCAGCCTACAATTGCAAAAGCGTATGGCTTAATTCGTAGTGGTAACAAAGCGATTGTGAATATCTCGGTCTTGGCCGACAAGCCAGGAAAACCAGCAGTTAAGGCACGCGTTGCAGGTAGCGCCAAAAACTTACTTGGTAAAACCGTACAGCTAGAGTTTAAAGAAGTCGTAGAAGGTGAGGCAATATACTATCTTGCCCAATTAGATTACGACGATGAAGATATTTTTCGTTTCGACATTGAGATCAGTGAAGGTAAGCAAAGCCGCAAACTCACGTTCTCACAAAAGTTTTATGTAGAGTAGAGAAAATATGTCAAATAAAGTGGTACTTGCCACGGGTAACCAAGGTAAAGTCAAAGAGCTTAGCGCGATGCTAAATCAGTATGACATTGAGGTATTACCGCAAAGTGATTTCAAGGTGCCAGAGGTTGCAGAAACCGGCACTACCTTTGTGGAAAACGCCATTATCAAGGCACGTCATGCAGCTAAGGTTTCTGGCTTGCCTGCCATTGCCGATGACTCAGGCCTTGAGGTAGACGCGTTAAACGGCGCACCTGGAGTATATTCAGCGCGTTATGCTGGCGCAAACGCCGACGACCAAAAAAATATTGATCACTTACTCGCAGCGCTTGGTGAACAAACTGAGCGCAGCGCCCGTTTTTGGTGCGTTCTAGTTTATATGCGCCACGCTGACGACCCTACGCCGATTATTTGTCAGGCAAGTTGGGAAGGTGAAATCACCACAACGCAACAAGGCCGAGAAGGGTTTGGTTACGACCCAATCTTTAAGGTACAAGGTTTAGACTGCACATCAGCAGAGCTAACCAAGGAAGAAAAAAACGCAATCAGCCATAGAGGACAGGCACTTAAACAACTCGTCAGTCACTTTCAAGGCCTCGCGTGAAACTACCTCCATTAAGTCTTTATGTGCACGTACCTTGGTGCGTGCAAAAGTGTCCTTACTGTGATTTCAACAGCCATGGTAAAAAGGGCGATATTCCTGAAACGGAATATATTCAACATTTGCTCCACGATATCAAAGCCGATCTTCACTATGTTCAGGGCCGCAAACTCAGTAGTATTTTTATTGGCGGTGGCACCCCTAGCCTGCTTTCAGGTGAAGCGTACCGCTATTTACTCAGTGAAATTGAGGCGCTAATTGGTTTTGAGGATGACATTGAAGTCACTTTAGAAGCAAATCCAGGTACAGTTGAGACAGATCGTTTTAAGCATTATGTCGCGGCTGGCATCAATCGTATTTCGATAGGTGTACAAAGCTTACAACAGGAAAAGCTTACTCAACTTGGTCGTATTCATGGCGAGCAAGAAGCGCTAAATGCCGCTCAAGAAGCACATCAAGCAGGGTTAAATAGCTTTAATCTTGATTTGATGCATGGCCTTCCCAATCAATCGGTTAGCGATGCCTTAAGTGATTTAGAAAAAGCCATTGCGATGGCACCGCCACACCTTTCTTGGTATCAATTAACCATTGAGCCAAATACGCAGTTTGCCTCTAAGCCTCCGGTTTTACCTGAGGATGAAACACTGTGGGACATCCAAGAACAAGGTCAGGCACTACTTGCAGAGCACGGCTACCAACAATATGAGATCTCAGGCTATGCCAAAGCGGGATTTCAATGTCGACATAACTTGAATTATTGGCAATTTGGCGATTATCTTGGGATCGGCTGTGGTGCGCATGGCAAAATCACTTTGCCTGAGCAGCAACAGATCTTAAGAACCGTAAAGGTAAAACACCCTCGTGGCTATATGGATCTGAGTAAACCCTATTTGTATGAGCAGTGGCATGTTGCAAGCGATGACAGACCATTTGAGTTTTTTATGAATGTGTTCCGTTTAAAAACTGCCGCATCAAAACAACAGTTTATTGACTACACTGGTCTTGAACTTAGCGCTATTGCAACGCAAATTGCTGAGGCCGTAGATAAGGGTTTGATTGAGGAAACCAACGATTCATGGCTAGTTACAAATAAAGGCCACCGATATCTCAACGATCTGCTAGAGTTATTTGTTTAATATAGAAATTATGCGGGTGACATTCACTGCAACCAGCATGAAAACCGCCATTCGGCAACATATAATAAAAGGGTATAAAATGCGTAAATTAACCATTTTAGCAGCAGCGGTAAGCGTCGCGCTTTTTGCTGGCTGTCAACAAACCACACACTCTCCAGCACCTGCTCCAAAAGCTGAACAACAAGTCGTAAAAAGTGAAGTAGAAAAGGCGAACGCACTTTTTGAAGCGTCGTTTACCCGTGGCGTAATGCGTAGCCCAGTTTACCAAACTTATATGGGTATCAAACAAGACTACGACAAGTGGGATGACGGCAGCGAAGCGCGCCAACTTGAAGATCTTGAACTGACGAAACAAGACTTAGCTGCGCTTAATGCAATTGATCGAAATAAGCTAGATGCCAATACGCAAGTGAGCTACGACTTATTCAAGCAAGGTCTTGAAAACACCATTGCAGATTTTAAATGGCGTTATCACTCATATCCGGTAAATCAGATGTATGGTACGCACTCAATGGTGCCTGCATTTTTAATCAACCAGCACCAAATTACCGATGTCAAAGATGCCAAAGCGTATATTTCACGTTTAAACGGCGTACCGGCTGTATTTGATCAGCTCATCGTTGACTTAAAAGCGCGTGCGGACAAAGGTATTATTGCACCGAAATTCGTTTTCCCTCACGTCATTGAATCAAGTGAAAATATCATTAAAGGTGCGCCATTTGCTGCGGGTGACGACTCAACGTTACTGGCTGACTTCAAACGCAAAGTAGCAACACTTGAAATCAGTGAAGACGAGAAATCAGCGCTGGTAAAAGAAGCAACAGACGCGCTAACAACAGCAGTAAAACCTGCTTATAACAAGTTGATTGGCTACCTACATAAACTTGAGAAAAAAGCAGACAATCGTGATGGTGCATGGAAGTTCCCTAACGGCGAAAAGTTTTATAATAACGCCCTAGCACGTACGACAACCACAGCATTAAGCGCTGAAGAAATTCACGAAATCGGTTTATCTGAAGTGGCGCGTATTCATGACGAAATGCGAGCAATCAAAGAGAAAGTGGGCTTCAAAGGCGATTTAAAAGCCTTTATGGAGTTCATGAAAACCGACAAACAGTTTTACCTTCCCAATACAGAAGCTGGTAAGGCACAATATTTAGCCGAAGCCAAAGCGATAATCGATAATATGAAGTCACGCTTGGATGAGCTGTTTATCGTTAAGCCAAAAGCGGACATGATAGTAAAACGCGTAGAGGCATTCCGCGAAAAATCTGCAGGTAAAGCTTTCTACCAGCAACCCGCGCCTGACGGCTCACGTCCTGGTGTTTACTATGCAAACCTTTACGACATGGAAGCGATGCCAACTTACCAAATGGAAGCCTTGGCTTATCACGAAGGTATTCCGGGTCACCACATGCAGATCGCGATTGCTCAAGAGCTAGAAGATATGCCTAAATTCCGTAAGTTTGGTGGCTACACTGCATACATCGAAGGTTGGGGCTTATATTCTGAACTTGTACCAAAAGAAATGGGTTTATACGAAGACCCCTATTCAGACTTTGGTCGCTTAGCGATGGAATTATGGCGTGCATGCCGCTTAGTTGTAGATACAGGGATCCACGCAATGAAGTGGACACGTCAAGAAGGTATTGATTACTACGTAAACAACACACCAAATGCTAAGTCAGACGCAGTGAAGATGGTAGAGCGCCATATTGTTATGCCTTCACAGGCGACAGCATACAAAGTGGGGATGTTGAAGATCCTAGAACTTCGCGAAGCCGCTAAAAAAGAACTGGGTGATAAGTTTGATATTCGTGAGTTCCACGACGTCGTACTGAAAAATGGCCCAGTTCCACTAAACGTGCTTGAATCATTTGTTGATGAGTGGGTCGCGAGCAAAAAAGGCTAACTCCTACTGCCAATGAACCGAATAAAAGCCAGCATGATCAGTCATGCTGGCTTTTTTTACTTTATTTACCTTACATAAGCTGTATTCAGATAAGCAAATCGGTATAAGAAATAACGGCCGCTAGAGCGCGAGTTGTTATCCCGCGCTCAGGTTACTCATTCTTCTATAAAATTAAACTCTGTTCCGGTTAAAATAATATGCAAGCAGGCACCGCCATGCGCAGGGCTTTGCATTTTGATTTCGCCCTTCAACTTCTGTGTTACTAAGTTATATACAATACTCAAGCCAAGTCCTGTCCCCCCCGAAAAACGCTTTGAAGTAACGAAAGGCTCAAATATAGCAGGCAATAGCTCTTTATCTATACCGGCACCATCATCTTTAAAATAAAAATGGATATAGTCATTAATTAACACGGTAGATACCACAATATTGAGCTTTTGCCCGTCAATCTTGGCGTGCTTGATGCAGTTGTTAATACTGTACCCAACAACTTGGCTAAACACCGACGGGTAGCTTATTAAAGTTAAGTTTTCGGGGATTTCGAGTTCAATGGCATAGTCTTCTTGGTTTAATTCTGATTGGTAGCAATCAAAGACATTTTTAACTAAATGCTTAAGGTTGAACGAACTCTTTTCTTCAAACTCTCGATTCACTGCCACTAGCTTAAAATCATCTACTAACGAGGCTGTGCGGTGGAGGTTATTTTCTAATAAATATAGCGCGGCTTCTGCCTCAGTAATTAGTGTCGTCAAGGTTTGCCGCTGTAACTTCCCAAGTTCAAGTTGCGATTTTAGTGTCGCGACTTGCTCTTTTAAATGCGATTGACTGGTAATAGCAACACCAAGCGGCGTATTAAGCTCATGAGCAAAGCCACTCACCATATTTCCTAAGCTCGCCATTTTGGCTTCTTCAATCAAACGTTGCTGCGCTGCGCTTAGGCGCGCAAGCAAGGTTTCAATAAATGCTAATAGGTCATCGAGTTGATGAGCAATTTGTGCAATCTCATCGTTACCGTCAATATTCACCCTTAAGCTAAAGTCTTCAAGCTTAGCAACTTTTACGAGTACTTTATTAATAGCCAGTATATGCCGTGTGACTTTGCTATTTTGATAATTCAGTAAGATAAGCACAGCAATATTCATCAGTACAATTAAAATGAGGCCATATAAAATGATACTTTCTTTACGTTCTTGCGTAACGGCTTGGGTACGGATTGATACCAGTTCAAACTGGCTTCTTAATTTTTGCTTCTCGGTGAATAGCTCCGCACGTACGCCTTCACCATCGTGCAAACCTAGCTTTCGCAAAATAGCAACATAGCTTGCAAAACCCGCTTCATAACGTTTAAGCAAGTTGCTTATCTCTTCACTAAGCGCACTGTCTTTGATTAGTTGCTCAGCATGCATGACAAGTTGTTCATGCTGCTGTAAATAACTTAAGTCAGCTCTTAACAAAAAGTCTTTTTCTCGACGCCTTAACTCCAATATGGCAATTTCCAACTGAGGCATAGCCTTACCAGAAATTCGCTCCTGCAAAGCATGGGCGCTACGTCTGAAATCACCATAAATACCTGCATTTTCGTCATAGCCGAGTTGCTCATGCAAACGGATAAGTTCGTCTAGTTTACTAAAGTAGGTTTTTGACAGTTCATCGAGTTGTAATAGCAAAGGCAGCAAGGCCTCTTCATTGGCCATAGAATTAAGCAAGCTACTAAAGCTATCCTGATAGCTGTACTTTAATTGCGGGATGGCAGAAACATCATCTTTTTGTGCTCGAATAAGAATATGCTCTTCTTGATCTATGGTTCGTTGTAGAGCGGTTTGCAGCTGAGTAAGTTGTGCGGTAAGGCGGGCACTACGACTCACTTCGTAATACAAAAACCAGCTGACAAAAATGATCACAATCGCAGAAGTCAACGCGGCAATTTTGAAAAATAGAACTGACTGCTTTAGCTGCACGGCACATTCTCACTTAATTGATACTCTGTAAGCTTAGTATAGTTCTATTGGGTTTCCTGATTTGTTTCCAAAAACTCACTTTCTTGTTGTCGTTGCGACAGGTTTTTATCGTAATACATACTGTGATCGGCGCGAGCCATGAGTTCCGAAACACTATCTTGATTTGCTGAAGGGAAAGCATAGCCAACGCTTACCGTCGCTTGAATAGTGTGTCTATCAACTTGTAGCGGTTGCTTTTCAACCTGCTCCTTAATATTTTTTATAATTGAGTTAACCAAAGCGTCCTCTGAAACTCTGTGCAAAATAATAACAAACTCGTCCCCCCCCAATCGCGCGATAAAATCATACACACGCACTGAGTTCATCAAAATTGACGAGACATGGAGTAACAGCTTATCTCCCACTTCATGACCAAACTTATCGTTTACTTGTTTAAAATTATTTAGATCGAGGTTAAGCAGCACAAATGACGGTTGCTCTGAACGACCAAGTAACGTATTGAGTTGTCTAATCGCATAGCGACGGTTGGGCAACTTAGTTAAATCATCTTGCAACGAGGCGGTATGTGCTAAGTGATACGATCGATAGAGCACTAATAACGAGAGAAACAATATTGAGGCAACAGCAGTAACCAAAATCTGAGCTTGTTGCCTTGCTTTTGCATAAGTGCTCTCGTCTATTTGATAATCAGCCACAAGCTGCCACTCACCAGATGGTAAGTTGATTGGGATGACTAAATCTGGAGTTTCAAACAAGGTAGCAGAGCCATAAAAGGCATCCCCCTGTTCACCGAGTCCATCTCGACCTCGAATCGCTAAAGTGGCACTGTCCAATTCGTTAATGCCACTGTATTCAAGCAGCTTCTGATAATCTAGAACCACACTAATCGCGCCCCAGTAGTTTTCATTCCTCGGATAATCCGAAAACACAGGAAACCTCGCTATCAACGCTTCACCGCCTTGCACTAGCTGTAATGGACCGGCGATAAATACCTTTTGAGAGGTTCTTGCAATTTCAACAGTGCGAAATTGTTCAGGGTTAGTGCGAAAATCGAAACCGATAGCCGCTCGGTTCCCTTCAACTGGATAGACATGACTAATGATATTATTTGGTGCGAGACCGACATGGCGAATCAGCGTCGACTTTTCAACGGCTTTAGCAACCACATGAGACCAATGCTCAATTGCAAAGTCAGGATCAATTGTAACAAAGGTCGCTAAACTCTCAGCCAGATAGGTGTCCATAAATATGGCGTTTTCAATTTTAGCGCGGACAAGTGAAATGTTAGACCTTACCGTTTCGGTTCTTTCGCTTACTTCCTGAACCACAATAGAGTGAGAAATAAGCTTTACCGCGTAGAAAGTCAAACTCCAGAACACGATGGTAAACAACGATAACAGCACTATGGTTTGCTTTTCTACAGTTACCTTCATCGCCTCTCTTGCCCAATAAAATTTAGCTGCCTAAATCTACAATAAACCAATTTAATTACAAAAGCATAGGCAATTTACCGAAAACCGCCAGTTTTGTGAGGAAGTAACTGTCAGTTTAGAATTATAGGTTGAATCGTGGAGGTGGCTTGATTTGTAGCGACGAATAGCACCTGTGATGTGACGCTTGCTTAAATCAATTCATCGAGATAAGACCAATTCGTCGAGATAAATCTCGACCTACAATTCGAGGCATAAAAAACCCAACCAATTGGTTAGGGTTATAAAAAGTGGTACCAGTGGGCGGGCTCTTAACCTGTATTAGCGCCACCCGCGTGGCGTCCAAGTCCGATATCATAATTTCAAAGCATAAATTTGAGGCATAAAAAAACCCCTGCTAAAAAGCAAGGGTTATAAAAAGTGGTACCAGTGGGCGGGCTCTTAACCTGTATTAGCGCCACCCGCGTGGCGTCCAAGTCCGATATCATAATTTCAAAGCATAAATTTGAGGCATAAAAAAACCCCTGCTAAAAA